>WVZK01000082.1 GCA_011772475.1 Candidatus Aminicenantota bacterium
TTGAAAAAATTTCAACACAAATTTTTATTCACGAAATTTTAATATTTTTTTAGGGTTGATTTTTTTGGGATAATATAGGATAAAATCAAAGGGAAAAAAAATGAATGTTGATATAAAAGAAGTAAAAACAAGAAAGGATTTAAAGATATTTATCTTTCTTCCTGAGAAGATTCATGCTAACCATACAAATTGGGTGCACCCGGTATATATGGATGAATGGAAATATTTCAGGCCGAAAAAAAACAAAGCTTTTTCCTATAGCGATACGGTTTTGTTGCTAGCCTTCCGAGATAAAAAAGCAGTGGGAAGGGTCATGGGGATTATAAATTCTCGTTATAACGAGTACAGAAAAGAAAAAACGGCAAGGTTTGGGTATTTGGATACTGAAGAAGATGAAGGGGTTGTTCGGTCCCTTTTGAGTTATGTCGAGGATTGGGCAAAGAAGAAGGGGATGACAAAAATTATCGGTCCCTATGGATTCTCAGACCAAGATCCAGAAGGATTCTTAATAGAAGGATTTGAGAATCGAGCGACGATTGCCACATACTACAATTTCGAGTGGATGCCTCGCTTTGTAGAAAAGCAGGGGTATAAGAAAGATGTGGATTATTTTGTTTACAAACTGGTTGTGCCCAAAGAAATGCCTGAGTTCTACAAAAGAATTTATGAGAGAGTCCAAAGAAAGGGAAACTTTGAAATTGTCGAATTCCGGAAGAGAAAAGAATTGAAGCCTTGGATAAAGCCGATACTGCGCCTTATGAATGAATGTTATACCGGAAGTAGCATTTATGGGTATGCGCCTTTGGATGAAAAAGAGATGGAGGATCTGGCCAAACGCTACCTGCCGGTCCTCGATCCCCGGTTTGTAAAGGCAGTTAAGAAGGATGATGAAGTGGCGGCCTTTATAGTTGGCATGCCAGATATAACCCAAGGCATTCAAAAGGCAAGGGGTCATTTATTGCCTTTTGGGTTCTTGAAGATATTACGGGCAGCGAAGAAAACAAAACAACTGGACCTGCTTTTAGGCGCTATCAGAGAAAAATATCGAGGCCGGGGGCTCGATGTCCTTATGGGAGTAAAGATACTCCTATCAGCTCATGAGGCTGGCTTAGAAGTGATTGATAGTCACCATGAGATGGAAGAGAATGTAAAAGTTAGGGCGGAGATGGAAAGAATGGGAGGAAAGATTTATAAGCGCTTCCGTGTGTTTCAAAAAGCGCTCTAACAATTAAAGAACAATAAAAGGGGATAGGCTACTTTTTCTGTAATAAAAAAGGAGACACGTTTCCTTCTCTGTTAGAATAAGGGCAATCTCTCGGTACGGACAGCGCGTCAGAAAAAGTAGCCTGTCCCCTTTTGTGCTCTTTGTTATTTTGCTTCGGCCCAGTTTACTCCCCAACTAAGATGCACTTTCAACGGGGCTTTTAGAGCAAAAACATTTTCCATTTTTTCCTTGACCAAAATCTCCACTTCATCTGTTTCTTTATCTGGAACTTCAAAAACCAGCTCATCGTGCACTTGTAGAATCATCTTGCTCTGCAGGCCTCTCTTTTTTATTTCGTGCCAGATATCGATCATAGCTTTTTTCATTAGGTCAGCAGCAGAGCCCTGGACTGGAGTGTTGAGAGCGATACGACGGCCTGCCTGCTGGATCATCTTGTCTTTGTGCTGGAGCTCAGGGACTTGACGCTTCCTCCCAAACAGAGTCTCAGAGAAACCTAGTTTCTGAGCATCCTTTACCTTCTTTTCCATGAACTGCTGAACTTTTGGGTACGTCTTATAGTAGAGATCAATAAAATCCTGGGCTTCAGAGTTTGAGGTTCCTAGCTCCTTGGCTAGCGAGAAAGCTGAGGCGCCATAAATCATGCTGAAATTAATAATTTTTGCTCTTCTTCGTCTTTCCTGTTTGGAAAGAGTGGAAGCGTTGCCAAAGACCCGCTCTGCTGTTTCTTCATGAATATCCCGGTCATGAAGGAAGGTTTCGATAAGTGCTGGATCTTTTGAGAGATGGGCAAGCACCCGGAGTTCTATTTGGGAGTAGTCTGCTGAGAGGAAGAGGTGTTCTTTAGCAGGTATAAAAGCCTCCCTAAATCTGCGCCCCAAATTTCCTCTTACGGGTATGTTTTGCAGATTTGGGTCACTGCTGGAAAGCCGGCCCGTGGCAGTCACTGTTTGGTTGTATGAAGTGTGGATTCTCCCTGTTTTCGGGTTTAAAAGGAGAGGGAGGGAGTCAGCATAGCCTGATTTCAACTTGGTGAGCTGTCTGTATTCCAGGGTATATTTAGCAATCGGATAGTCTCTAGCTAATTCCTGGAGGATGTTAACACTAGTCGAATAGCTTTTGGTTATTTTTGTTTTTCTTGAGGCGGGCAGGTTCAATTTATCGAAAAGAATGCTGCCAAGCTGTTGAGGAGAATTTATGTTGAATTCTTCGCCGCTTATCTCGTAGATTTTATCTCTGAGATGGCCAAGTTCGTATTCAAGCTCAGAGGATAATTTTTTTAACGCTCTGGTATCGATTTTCACGCCCCACATTTCCATGTCAGCGAGAACCTCTATCAGAGGAAGTTCTAATTTGCGGTACAAAGGATCTAATTTTTCCTCTTTGACCTTAGGCCAGAGCAAGGAGCTGAGTTGAAGTGTTAAATCTGCATCCTGGCAGGCATAGGGAGCAACCCGGTTTATATCCACGGCGTTTATGGTGACTTCATTTTTTCCTTTGCCGACAACATCACTGTAAGCGATGGCTTTAACCTGGAGGTATGTTAGAGCTAGCTTGCTCAAATTGTGTTTACCCCAATTTGGCTCTAGAAGATAGGAGAGGACCATCGAGTCTAAATCAATGCCCCGGATATGAATTCCTTCTCCTTTAAGAACTATACAGTCATATTTGATGTTCTGGCCGATTTTCTTAATTTTTGGGTCGGACAGAATTGTTTCGAGAAGCATTAAGGCCTTCTTTTTTGGGATTTGTGATGGGGCATCCGGATAATCATGACAGAGAGGGAGGTAGCAGGCATGGTTTGGCTTTGTGGAAAAAGACAGGCCGACAAGCCTGGCCTGTGCAGGAAAAGCACTGTCTGTTTCTGTGTCAACGGACACAAATTTTGCTTTTCTTATCTTGGCGATTAGCTCTCGCAACTCTTTTTCTTCAAAAATGATCCTGTAATGTTTTTTGGTGCTCTTGGGCTTTTTCATGTATTCAGCTAAGAGAGAAGAAAATTCTAACTCCTGGAAGATCGGAATTAATTCCTTATGGTTTGGTTCGGATATGGAAAAATCTTCCAGGTTGAATTTCACATCCAGACCTTTTTCGATCGTCACCAACTCCTGGCTTAATTTCAGTTGATCCAGGTTCTGCTTGATTTTTTCCTGAAGCCGGACTTTCTCTATTTTTTCAAGATTTTTCAGGAGCTTCTCCAGAGAGCCAAACTGATTTATGAGCGCCTTGGAGGTTTTTTCTCCTATCCCGGGAACTCCTGGAATATTGTCTGAAGGATCGCCCCATAGAGCGAGAACGTCAGCGACCTGGGAGGGTGAAACACCAAAGTGTTCCTTCACTTTTTTTTCATCCAAGGTGATTTCTTTTACGGGATTGAAGACAGTTGTTGACTTATCAACGAGTTGGTAGATATCTTTGTCTGTGGTGACAATGACAGATTGAATATTCTGAAAGGAGGCCTTGTGAGCCAGGGTTCCTAATACATCATCTGCTTCATAATTTTCCTGCTCGAAAAAAGGGATGTTGAACGCCTTTACAACTTTTTTAATGAATGGGATCTGGACCACTAGGTCCTCTGGCATGGGCTTACGGTGGGCCTTATAGTCTTTAAAGGCCTTGTGGCGTATTGTGGGGCCCTTAGTATCGAAGACTATTCCAAGGTAATGAGGCTTCTTCTTTTCTATAAGCTTTTTGAGCATGCTGATAAACCCAAAAACAGCATTAGTGGGAAAGCCTTTGGAAGTGGATAGGCGCTGGATGGCATAATAGGAGCGATAGAGGAGAGAATTGCCGTCGATCAAGTAAAGTTTTTTTTCAGCCATCCTGGTCAGAGTTCAAAATAAATGATTTTTTCCGAAAAAACCTTGTTATCGATTTTTCCTTTTTATATCTAAAAATAAAAGATTTTCCTTATTGATGATGTTGCGTTATCATGTTTTATTATACTCTTAAATATTGAGATATCAAGCTGACGGAGTCAGGCTGAAAGCACCTGCATTTCCTTTGCCACTTGCGCTTGGAAAAGGCTTTATGATGACGGGCATTGTTCCTCTCCTGAAGAGAGGAGAGCGAAGCCTTGCGAAAGATTGAGAAAAATGGGGCCAGGCCCCATTTTTCTTGTGGCCCCATTTTTCTTGTGGCAAAAGCAGTGTGTTTTTGAGCGATATAGCCTGGGCTTAATGCATCATTGACAAAGGAAAGCGAGATGGTATAATAGGAAAATTATTTGGAAGAGAAGATGATAATAGATGTTGAAAAACTGCCTCTGGAAGGTCGAAGAATCTCCAAGGATTTTGAGTTCCTGAGTGCGGACCTTGTTGAGGAAAGCGCTGTATTCCTTAAACCAGTTCATGCTGAGCTCACTGTTAAAAAAGTGGGAGAAGAGATTCTGATAAAGGGGAGGATAGTCACTTCCCTCAGCTTAATATGCAGCCGCTGCCTTGTTCCGTTTGAATCCTCGATTGATTCAGGATTTGATCTTGTTTATCTTCCTGAAGAACTCGATGTGATGCAGGATCAACTGGAGAGCGAAGATATAAATAAATTGTTTTATTATAACGGCAAGATAGATATCGAACAGGTGATTTTGGAACAGTTGAATTTAGTGTTTCCTGCCAAGCCTTTATGTTCTGAAGATTGCCAGGGAATCTGCCCCGTTTGTGGGAAGGTAATAAGAGACAGCGAATGTGTCTGCGTTACCAAGAGTACTGATCCTCGCCTCAAGAAATTAAAGATATTCATAAAAGATAAGAGTTAAATGGCTAATCCGAAACGAAAACACTCCCATTCGCGTAAAAAAAAGAGAAGAGCGCACGACGCTCTGTCCGTTCCTTCATTGTCCCTGTGCTCTAACTGCGGCAATCCAAAGTTGCCCCACCGAGCCTGCCCTGAGTGCGGCTTTTACCGAGAGAGGCAGGTCATTGAAGGATCTGAAGAGTGATTAAGGGTGGTTAATGAAAGTTGCTGTTGATGCCATGGGGGGAGACTTTGGCCCCAGGGTCACGGTGGAAGGGGCTTTGAAAGCTTCCAGAGAGTATAAGATTGAAGCCCTTCTCGTGGGGCTTGAGGACCTCATAAAAAAAGAGTACGACAGGCTTGACCATTCAAAGGCAAAAATAACAATAATTAATGCCACAGAAGCCATCGGCATGGGCGAGGGGATGCTTGCTTTCAGAAGAAAGAAGAAGTCTTCCATCCGAGTAGGGGCTGAGCTGGTCAAGAAAGGGGAAGCAGAGGCTTTTGTAAGCACCGGAAATACGGCTGCCGTCGTCTATTTATCCAAGAAAATACTGGGAGCCCTTAAGGGAGTAGAGAAGCCGGCCTTGTCCCTCCTTGTCCCCAGTCTAACAGGTCTTACTCTTCTCATAGACGTGGGAGCCAACGTCAACTGCCGCCCGCATCACCTAGAGCAGTTCGGTGTGATGGGTCATATCTTCATGGAGAGCGTGTTAGGATTAAAGAATCCCAGAGTAGGCTTGATGAGCGTAGGAGAAGAAGACTCAAAGGGGAATGAGCTGACCAAGGAAGCGTTTGAAAGACTCCAAGCCTCCTCTTTGAATTTTATCGGAAACATAGAGGGTAAGGACATTTATTCTGGAAAAGCCGATGTCATCGTCAGCGACGGCTTTACAGGAAATGTAGCCTTAAAGGTAAGCGAAGGAGTCGTAGAAACCTTTTTTTACATGGCCCGCACTGAGCTTATGAAAAATTTCTTCTCTAAAATCGGACTTTTTTTGATGAAGAGAAACCTAAAGAAAATTTATAAAAAGATAGATTATGCAGAGTATGGGGGAGCTCAGCTTTTAGGAATAAACGGAGTCTGCATAATCGGCCATGGGCGCTCAAATTCCAATGCTGTGAAAAATGCCGTGGGATTGGCCAGGGATTTTGTCCAGAACAAAGTCCAAGAGAAAATTCAAAATGGGATTGCCAATATTTCCCATGCCATCGGAAAAGCCGAGGTTTAAGATGGATTTTCAGGGAAGGTCATCAATCGTTACCGGAGCCTCACAAGGAATCGGGAAGGCCATAGCGCTTGAACTTGCTAGGGAAGGGGCTGAGGTTATCCTGGTTGATATTCAGAAGGAGAAACTTGATGAGGTGGCCGATGAAATCAGGGCAAATAAAGGAAAGGCTGCTGTCTTTCGTGCAGATGTTTCTCGGATGGACGAGGCTGTGAGAGTCGTGGAGGAGGTAGTAAAAGGTAGCAAAAAGATTGATTTTTTGGTAAATAATGCAGGAATAACAAAAGATAATCTGCTGATGCGGATGAAAGAGGAAGAATGGGATGCAGTTTTGAACGTGAACTTAAAAGGAGTTTTTAATTTTTCCAAGACAGTAATAAGGAACATGATTAACAATCGCTATGGTCGTATCGTTAACATCTCATCGATTGTAGGCTTGATAGGAAATGTAGGCCAGTGCAACTATTCCGCTTCAAAGGCGGGCGTTATTGGATTCACTAAATCTTTAGCCAGGGAGGTTGCCTCACGGGGCATAACCGTGAATGCAGTGGCTCCGGGCTATATTGACACGCCGATGACTGAGGGTCTTCCTGAGGCTGTGAAACAACAGTTTCGAGATTGGATTCCTATGAAAAGGTTTGGAACGCCGGAGGAGATAACTCATGCAGTAAAATTTCTACTTTCTGATGAGGCTGCTTACATCACAGGCCAGGTCATAAACGTAAACGGCGGAATGTTTATGTAGGCATGAGAGAGTAATTTGTTAATAGCAAATCTAATCAAAGAGGAGGGAAGGAATGGAAAGAGATGATTTATTGAAGAAAATAAAAGCTATTGTTTCAGACAAGCTCAGTATCAGTGAAGACCAAGTTACCGAAGAAGCGTCTTTTATTGATGACTTAGGCGCGGATTCCCTGGATACTGTGGAATTGGTCATGGCCCTGGAGGATGAGTTCGGTATGGATATTCCTGATGAGGAAGCAGAGAAGCTCACTACTGTTGGCAAGGCTATGGATTACATACTGGATAATCTTTCTAAATAAGAAGCTTCAAAGTTTCTGATGGCAAATTCCTCTTCTTCACCCAACAAGCCTGGAGAAAGGCGAGTTGTAATTACTGGGATTGGACTGGTTACTGCCCTAGGGATTGGAGCAGAAAAAAACTGGGAAGCTCTATCTAAAGGAAAGAGTGGGATTAGTCTTATCAGCCGCTTTGACACATCTAAGTACTCGAGCAAGATAGCAGGCCAAGTCAACGATTTCGATCCTCTTAGTTTTATCGAGAAGAAAGAAGTAAGGAAGATGGACGCGTTTATCCAGTATGCAGTGGCAGCCGCTCAACTGGCGGTTCAAGATTCTGGTCTCAATCCTGCCGCTATGGAAGGAGACAGGTGTGGAGTTTATGTGGGGTCTGGGATTGGAGGCATCGGTTTCATCGAAGACACACACAAAACACTGCTTGAGAAGGGGCCAGATCGTATCTCGCCCTTTTTCTTGGTTGCAACCATCATCAACGAGGCTTCAGGCCAGATCTCCATAAAATACAGAGCCAGAGGCCCCAATTCAGCAACAGCAACAGCCTGTACCACAAGTACCCATGCCCTCGGTGATTCCTACCGCATCATAGCCAGAGGAGATGCCGATATCATGATCGCTGGAGGCTCGGAGGCTCCTATCACGCCCCTCGGAGTTGCCGGGTTTTGTGCTATGCGGGCCCTATCTGTAAGAAACCACGAGCCTGAGAAAGCCTCACGTCCGTTTGATGCGGAACGAGACGGATTTGTCATCGGAGAAGGCGCGGGAATACTTATTCTCGAGGAATTAAGAGCAGCCCTCAAACGAGGAGCGGATATTTATGCGGAAATCACCGGCTACGGGATGAGCGGAGATGCCTATCATGTTACCGCTCCCGCGCTGGATGGAGAGGGTGCTGTGCTGGTGATGAAGAGGGCCCTTGACGATGCAGGGATAAACCCAGAAGAGATAGACTATATAAACGCCCACGGCACTTCCACCCCTTATAATGACAAGATTGAAACAGCAGCTATCAAGAAAGTTTTCGGAGAACATGCTTACAAGATTGGCGTAAATTCGACAAAATCTATGATAGGGCATCTATTAGGTGCAGCGGGCGGAGTTGAGGCTGGCTATACTGCTTTCTGCCTGAAAAATCAGGTTATGCCTCCCACGATCAACTATGAGCATCCTGACCCAGAATGCGACCTGGACTATATTCCCAATAAGGCCCGGTCGACTGAAGTTCGTTGTGCCCTGAGCAATTCTTTTGGGTTTGGAGGGACCAACGGTACCCTTCTTTTTAAAAGATTCGAAGATTAATCCATAATCAAGATAGAGTTTTATTGTTAATAAAGATAGAAGTCACGAGGAAGTAAACGCAGCTCCAAAACCTCTTGTCTTCTATGCAAGGCCGTCGGTTTAGCCATGCGAGCAAACCATAAGAATGGTCCAGGATAGGAAAGGTTGCATTTCTCTATCGTCTACCTTGTCTTGCTTCGTTCTTGCGGGACGAAGGGAAGCATATGCTAAGAGGAGGAACAAGTGAATATTGTAGTTTTTGTCAAAAGGATTCCCGATACTGAATCCAAGATAAGGATAAACCACGAGACAGGCACAATTATTGAAGAGGGCTTAAACTTTGTGCTAAATCCCTATGATGAGTTTGCGGTAGAAGAAGCTCTTCGTCTGCGAGAGGCAGGAGGCGGGAAAGTCACCGTCCTTTCCGTTGGAGGAGAGGAGTCGCTGGTTATTTTGAAAAAATGCCTGGCTATGGGAGCTGATGAAGCTTTTCTCTTGAAGGACAACACTCCTGAAACCTACGATGGATTAAGAATGGCGAAGATCATTGTCCGGGCTTTAGAGAAAAAATTTTCCGACTATAATCTTCTTTTTTTTGGGAAACAATCCGTAGGAGCTGATAATGCCCAGGTGCCTTCGATGGTTGCCGAATTTCTGGGCTTGCCTCAAGTTAACGTGGTGACAAAGCTGGAGATAGAGGGGACCAAGGGCACTGCTCATCGAGAGATTGAAGGCGCGTTGGAGAAAGTCTCTTTTTCTTTACCTGCAGTTATCAGCGCGCAAAAAGGATTGAATGAGCCTCGCTATGAAACCTTAAAAGGAATAATGATGGCCAAGAAGAAGGAAATTCCAATGCTTACTTTTGAAGACCTGGAACTGAATGAAGAAGACATTGCTCCTCTTTTGGAAGTGACCAAGATGGAGAGCCCGCCTCCTAGGCAGGCAGGAAAAGTTATACAGGAGGAACCTGAAGCAGCAGCGAAGAAAATGGTGGAATACTTGCACAACGAAGCCAAGGTTATCTAAGAGGAGGGACAAGATGATTTTAGTTTTTGTAGAAGTTAGAGACGGAAAAGTCAAGAAATCTTCCCTGGAGGCCCTTTCTGAAGGGAAAAGAAGGGCAGATGACCTTAAACAGGAGGCGAATGCTGTTCTTGTCGGCCACAATTTGGAGAGTCTTGCCACCGAAGTTTTGCCGTATGGGGCTTCGAAGGTCTATGTTGTGGAAAATTCTCTCCTCAGCAACTATTCCGCTGCTGGTTTTGCACAAGCCCTTTTTTCCTTGGTGGGGGAAATAAAGCCAGAGGTTATCCTCTTTTCTGCGAGCTCGATGGGCAAAGATTTGGCCCCTCGTCTGGCGGCTAAACTGGGAGTGAGCTTGGCTTCAGACTGCACCAGAACGATTGTTAAAGACGGGAAACTGGAGGTCCTTCGGCCCATCTTTGCTGGCAAGGCCTTCGTAACCCTTAGTTTTAAATCTTCACCAATAATGGCTACGCTCAGGCCAAATGTCTTTCCGCTTATAGACCCAGGAGAGAAAAAGGGAGAGGTGGTTAAAAAAGAAGTGGTCATCCCTGAAGATAAGATTAAAGCACCAGTGCTCGAGATTCTGAGAGAGGAAGGAGCAGAGATTGACGTGACCGAGGCTGAAATTGTGGTTTCAGGAGGAAGAGGGATGAAAGGGCCAGAAAATTTTGATCTTCTAAGGGATCTAACTTCACTCCTTCCTCATTCAGCTGTTGGCGCATCCCGCTCTGCAGTAGATGCTGGCTGGATAGATCATCAGCATCAGGTCGGGCAAACTGGAAAAACGGTTTCTCCCAATCTTTATGTAGCCTTCGGCATCTCAGGGGCTATCCAGCATCTGGCAGGGATGTCTTCCTCAAAGTTCATCGTAGCAGTTAACAAAGACCCTGAGGCTTCAATTTTTAAAGTTGCCGATTTCGGAGTAGTCGGCGATTTGTTTCAGGTTATTCCTCACTTAAAGGAGGAACTAAAAAAGCTTGCCTCAGAGTGATGAGCCTCCCCTGTTTTATTTTTTCATTGCCAAAAGCCGCTATTTATGCTTAAATTAAATCGAGTAAAGTCATAAATTATACACAATCACTGCTTCAAGAAAGGAGGCCATAATGAAAAGACTTCCTTACGCGCTTTTAATCCTAGCTATGCTGACCACAATTATCCTCTACCAGGTTGTTACTATTAAAGCTCAGGAGGCTGAAGCTGTAGAAGTAGCTGAAGCTGTTGTCTGTAAGGATGTAGTCGACCGAGAACCCATAGATGTCGGAGACAGCTTTGAGGTCACAGTTGGTAAACTGTTCTGCTTCACGAAGATTGTCGGTGCCCAAGAAGAAATTGAGATCGCCCATGTTTGGTATTATGGAGATGTCGAAAGAGCCCGGGTAAATCTCTCAGTTAGAGCTGCTAGTTGGCGCACCTGGAGCTCGAAGATAATCCAAGAACATGAGATTGGTGACTGGCATGTGGATATAATCGGCCCGGATGATGAAGTGTTGGAGACAGTAGAGTTCGAGATCACTCCCTAAACAAGAGCTTTAATAAAAAGCTTTAGCTCGCAACTGACATCGCCTGCAGAAGTTCTCTTTGTCATGCGTGACAGAGGGAAACGAGAGCTGACTTAAATCATCAAACGATAGGTCAGCAAGAAAGAGGCTGGGGTGTCTTTTTCCCGCATAAAATTTGATTAACCCGCTTAGAATTAGAGTATCTTCAGGATTTTGAGGAAAATTACAACTTTTTTGTAATCTAAAAGAGTTCGTCTTCTCCTTTTATTATATCAAGGAGAAGCTGATTCGTTTCAGAGCGGCTCTCGCCCACACTGGTTACATAAATCGCAGGCTCGTCTACGACGGGACATTTTGTTTCGCAAATTCCACACCCTATGCAGAGGTCTGTATTAATGATCGGAGCTACGGGAGTCTTTATGGTCCCATCAGGAAGCTTAACCTCTGTTTTCACTAGCTTTATTGCTTTCGGAGAGGTAGGACAGTGCTCCTCGCAGACGATGCAGGGAGTGCCCAAGTTATAAGGAATACAGGTGTTTTTGTTGACCCAAGCTAAACCAATCTTGATTTTTGTTTTTTCCATCACAGCGAGTTCTTGTATAGCTCCTGTAGGGCAAACCTGAGAACAGAGAGAGCAGTAATACTCACAATAGCCAATCTTCGGGACAAGAATAGGAGTCCAGATTCCTTCTGGCCCGGCTTCGGCTAGTGCTGGCTGGAGGCCATTGGTCGGGCAGGCCTTCATGCATTCGCCGCATTTAACGCATTTTTGAAGAAACTTCTTCTCGGGAAGAGCTCCCGGAGGCCTAATCAGCTTGGGAGAGGCTCGCCTTGTAGAAGGGGAGAGACGGAAAAAGGGAATAGCTGCTATCCCTAAGAGAGCAGTAAAAATAAGTTTCCTCTTGGAGAGATCGACCTTCACGATTTCTTCAGGCGTGGACTTTACTGGGAAACTAATCGCACTGGTAGGACAAATGGAGCTGCATGTGTAGCAGTATACGCATTCGGAACTTTTCCAATCTTCTTCTGGATAGGGCCTTGCTTGAGTCTGGCAGTGAATCGTGCAGAGCCAGCAATCGATGCATTTTTTGGGGTCGATTTTAAGCTTCATGACATTCCATCTTGAGATGAGTCCAAGAAAAGCTCCCAGCGGGCAGAGGTAGCGACACCAGTATCTTTCCCTTGATAGGTTAAGAAGCAAGATGCCGATAAAAAGCACTCCTAAGAAAAAACCCTGACGGAATACGGAATTGACGGCTAGGTTCTCGAAGAATTGAACAAGGCTATCGCCTAACGAGGAGATGTTTATTTGATAAAGAAGACCAATAAAAGCAGAAAACCCGACGCTAATGGCAGGGAGGATGCTTGCTACAAAGGAACGGTAGAGCAAAGAGAGGGGGTCGAAAATTCCGACCAGGTCCAGGGAGAAAAGGGTGCCCACAAGAATAAATATCAGGAGATAATATTTCCAGGCCGTCCGGTTGTCGCCGTTTTTCTTAGGTTTCAAGAGCTTAGATTTCTTGAAGATAAAAGAGAAGAATTGATGGAAGGAGCCCAAAGGGCACACCCAGCCACAAGCAACTCGTCCCAGGACAAAAGTGAGCACTACGGTCGAGGCCCCAAGAGCAAAGGATGCATAAAAAGCTCGGGAGGCGATAAAGGTTGCTATGGCCAAAAGAGGATCAAAATGGAAAAATACTTCTACACGCCCGATATAATCCTCTCCAGGAAAGTGAGTTGCCAATAATAGATAGAAAAAGAGGATGAAGAAGATTGATTGACTGAGGATCCGAACGGCTTGGATAACTCTGTATTTTTTAGAGCGTTCTTTTTTCAATTATCAGCTTCTCCAGGTCGGTTTCTCCAAATCCTTTTTGGTGGGCCACTCGAAGATAGGGCAGCTCTTGAGGTCCCAGGTCAAAAAAAGTGGCACCTGCCGTGTCAACAGCCACATAATCCACTCCTGCTACAACTGTTTTGTGGAGCTTTGTGTCAGATACCCGGCCTCCTTGAGGGCCGTTCCGGATGAGTATTCGGTAGGCGTCAAGGACTGTAAGACAGGGCTTAAAGAAAGACGCTAGGTCGATCATAGCCTGATCAAGCTTTTGATGGAGCTGGTTGCGGTTTCCTCCTACTGCTCCCAGCCAGTTTTTCATGCCCATGGTCAGCCTAGACAGGCTGTGAGTTTTGGCAATGGGCACGTTTATGATCTTGTCAGCTTCGACAAAATCCGTATAGACTCTCCACTCTTTAAGCCACTCTCCGTTGAGTGCCATTTTTTTCAGACGGTGCGGGTTGGGGAGGAGAACCTTCGCTCCTGCTTCTTTTGCAGCTTCCGAGATGCCAGAACGAACATAGGTTCTTCTAGCCGGGTTGCAGGGATTGTCCATAACCTTAACTTCTTTTGCCCCTGCAGCGAGGCAGAGCTCTACCAGAGTCTTGACGACCTCGGGATTGGTGCAGGCTGCGAGTTTAGGAGTTCTGTCCCAGCCAATATTGGGCTTAACGACCACAACATCACCTCTGGAAACAAAACGATTCATGCCACCTAAGGAAGAGATAGCTTCTCTTGTTATCAAAGAAGGGGAATCGCCCTGGATCCAGGCTAAATCAGGAGCGTTCTTATCTTGAGCCAAAAGAGAAGGATTGACCTTCAGTAAAAGGCTGCCTAGAGCCAGATCTTTGATAAAATCTCTTCTCTTCATCTCTATCTTCCTTTCCCCAGTGAGTTCACATATTCTACTATTCCTTCGTAAATTCCCTGGGCAACGAGCTGGCGGTATTGATTGCTCTGAAGTCTTTTTTCTTCAGTCGGGTTGCTTAAGTGAGAGATTTCAACGAGAACAGAAGGCATCTCTCCTCCGATAAGAACCCAAAACGGGCCTCCTTTAACACCCAGACTTCTGACTTCGCTGTATTTTTGAGAGAGGCTTTTCACCAGGCTGTTTTGAATCTTTTCAGCGAGCTCCTTTGATTCAACAATCTTGCTGTTTCGGGCGATTTTCTCGATGATGTCTTTCATTTTGCTTATGTTCTTGGTAGAAGTTGCGTTTTCTCTGGCTGCTGTTTCGATGACAGAAGGATCCTGGCTAAAATTAAGATAAAATGACTCTATGCCTGAAAGCTTCCTGCTGCGGTTGGCGTTAGCATGGATGGAGATGAACAGATCAGCCTGTTTCTGGTTGGCTATCACAGTCCTGCTTTCCGGATCGAGAAAGATGTCTGAAGTCCTGGTCATTATCACTTCGAGGTTCTCTTTTGATTCCAGTATATTTTTAAGACGCGTGGCAACATCAAGGGCTATCTTTTTTTCTCTGAGCCCGCTTTTCCCGACGCAACCAGGGTCTTTGCCTCCGTGTCCAGGGTCGATGACAACTCTCTGTATTCCCAATCCTAACTGGCGGATTATACTTGATCCTGATTTGGCAGGTTGAGGAGGTTGGGGAAGACTGGGCAATTTGGAGGGATAGATGTCAATGATGATCCTGAAAGGATCGGGGAGGTGCCAGACACGATAGTATGCTTTCTGGAAATCAAGGTCAGCCACCACTCTGACCGTGGACGATGTCTTTTGAGCAACGCGTATTTGCTTGAGGTAGTCATTGTCAACAAGAAATGTTTTGCCGTGTAAAATGGGATTCAGCTTGGCCTGGTAAATATCTACATATACCCGATCTGGAGAGGGAAGCTCGCTGAATACGTATTCCCGCAATTTCCCGATATCAATAACAAACCTGGTATAAGAAGGGTGTGTGTGGTAGCGGAGGTTGTGAATTTCTATTCTTGAGTCAGGAAGAGAGGAAAAGGGGAGGGAAAAAAAGGAAAGAAATAAGATTATCCGCAGCCAGCTATTTTTGTATTTTAGCATCAATAATCTCTATTAATTCTATAGTACAACTCTGTTATTGTCAACGAACAGAGACCTCAAGCTCCATATTTTTTTAGTTTACCCGCATGGGCCAGCATCAAAGGCATGGCATAAATTGCTTGAAATCGCCCTAAGTAGCCCTGGCTGCACTCTCTTTCCGTAAATCGGCTGACCTTATCAGCCAGGGAAGCTTTGGAGAAAAGGAGGAATGGATTGGGGTGCCAGGAATGAGATTTTAGAAGAGAAGGGGTTGAATGATCCGAAGTGACAACCAGGACTTCAGGTTTAAGGGCAAGAAGGCGGGGAATGTAGGTGTCTGATTCTTCGATGGCTTCTTTTTTCGCCTTAAAATTTCCATCTTCTCCTGCAGAATCAGTTTTTTTCACATGGATATAAAAAAAGTCGTAGTCTTTGTAGTTTTTTTCCAAGGTTGTGAAGAGATCGGGTAAGTCTTGGCCCGTATCGAGGACGTCCATGCCTACAAGCCTGGCCAATCCTTTGTACATGGGATAGTTGGCAATGGCGGCAGGTTTTAATTTATAAAACTCACCCATGCTGGGAAGGGAGGGATGCTTGGAGAATCCCCTTAGAAGGATGGCATTGGCACTCGGAGAATCCTTCAAGATATTTATCACCTCATCAATGAAATCGTTTATTATCTGGGCAGTCTTTGCGGCTTCCTTGGATAATGCTTGAGCAGGGACTCTGGGCTTGTTTTCCTTTTGAGGATCTGCATCCGAGAGAGCATCCGAGAGCCCTTCCCCGCTGAATTTGACCACAAAACGGTGCTCCTTCCCGGGGAAAAGCTGGATTTTAACACCCTCGACACTCTTTAGAGAACTGTTGAGCCTCTGGCACAGCTTTTCATTTTCGCTGGTGGGGATTCTGCCCGCTCTTCTATCGACTATGAGATTGTCTTTCAGAGTAGCAAAATTTCCCCTGGCTACAAGATCGTTTTTAGCAACCTCTACTCCAGATCCGAGAGCCTCCAGGATTCCGCGGCCCAGGACGTATTTTAAGGGATCATATCCAAACAGAGTAAGGTGGGCAGGTCCACTTCCAGGAGTGATGCCCATGAAAACCGGGTCAGCTAAACCGCAAACACTTTTTGCGGCAAGAGTGTCGAGGTTCGGCGTATGCGCAGCCTCGAGTTCTGTCTTTCCCTTAACAGGAAGTCCACCTAAACCGTCCAGAACCAAGAGAATGATTTTTGAAGCTGTATTTATGCTTATTTCTCGAGCAATTTTTTCCCAGTTCATGGTCAAAATAACTATAAAATAATAGAGAATTGAAGTCAATTTGCTTTCTGGAAGGATTGGCGAAAATGGGGCCAAAAAAGGGGCCAGGCCCCATTTTCCTACCTCTGTTATCCCGTTTTTGATAATTGCGTTTACAATCCTTTATTCCTCTGCTAAAATCGGAACATGAAGAAGGTAATTGTCCTCGATTTTGGCTCCCAGTACACCCAGCTTATCGCTCGGAAAGTAAGGGAATTAGGAGTTTTTTCTGAGATTTTCCCGTTTAGCGTTCCTCTTTCCAGAATCAAGCGAGAAAAGCCTGCTGCTTTATTCCTCTCGGGAGGTCCTCAGAGCGTTTATGGTGAAGATGCTCCTCTTGCCCCCAGAAAGATTTTTGAGATGGGGATTCCTGTTCTGGGCATTTGCTACGGATTGCAGCTTATGGCTTACCTTTTGGGAGGCAAAGTAGCCTATTCCAAGAAAAGGGAATACGGTTTTGCTTCTTTGAGCGTTACGGACAGAGGAGGATTGTTATCCAGAATTAAAGACAAAGGGCAGGTATGGATGAGCCATGGGGACAGGGTGGAGGCAATTCCACCCGGTTTTATCGTTTCCGGGAAGACGTCTCATTGTGATGCGGCTGTTATCGAGAACAAAGGGAGAAAGCTTTTTGGTGTCCAGTTCCATCCGGAGGTCGTTCATACTGAACAGGGAAGAAAGATCCTTTCGAACTTCCTTTTTTCTTATGCGGGATTAAAGCCTGAGTGGAGAATGGGTTCTTTCGTGGCCCAAAAAGTGGAGGAAATCCGGAACGTGGTGGATGGGAAGAGAGTCATTTGCGGGCTCAGCGGTGGAGTCGATTCTCTGGTCACGGCGCTTATCGTCCACAGAGCTGTTAAGGACAATCTTTTCTGCATATTTGTTGATAACGGTCTTTTGAGAAAGGGGCAGTACGAGGAATTGATGAAAAAATTCAGGAATAAGTTGGCCCTTAACGTCATCGGCGTTGACGCTTCACAGCTGTTTCTTGAAGGACTTAAGAAAGTGATTTCCCCGGAGAGGAAGAGAAAAGTCATCGGGGGGAGGTTTATCCGCATTTTTGAAGAAGAGGCAGATAAGATAGGCGAAGCAGAGTTCCTGGCCCAAGGCACCATATATCCTGATGTGATCGAAAGCAATCCTGTTAAAGGACCCTCATCTTCCATTAAATCTCACCACAACGTGGGGGGATTGCCGCTCCACTTGAAGTTTAAGCTTATTGAGCCTCTCCGAGAGCTATTTAAAGATGAGGTGAGGGCTGTGGCTTCTGAGTTGGGAGTGGAGGAAGAATTTATTCGTCAACACCCCTTCCCAGGCCCAGGGCTTGCGGTAAGAATTGTAGGGGAAGTCACGCCCGAGAGGATCAGGCTTTTAAGGGAAGCTGACGAAATTCTTCTCCAGGAAGTAAAGAAAGCAAAGATTTACCATAAGCTATGGCAGGCGTTTGTTGTCTTGCTCCCTGTTAAATCAGTCGGAGTCATGGGAGACAGGCGCACTTACCAGAGCGTTGTTGTTGTCCGCTTAGTCCGGAGTGTGGACGGGATGACAGCTGATTGGTATCCAGCTCAGCCGGAACTCCTGTCGCGCATATCGAATCGGATTGTAAACGAGGTTGAAGGTGTTAACCGTGTTGTTTATGATACCACTAGCAAGCCCCCAGGAACTATAGAATGGGAATGAAAAATGGGCAAAAAATGGGGACAGGCTACTTTTTACTTGGACTATCCAAGAGTAAAGACTATGCTCTTTCTACAAGAAAAAGAGAAAAAAGGGCCTGCCCTCTTTTCATTAGAAAAAGTAGCCTGCCCCCTTTTTATTAAGAGATAAAAATGGAGCTTACCTTTATTCATCTTCACAACCATTCGGAATTCAGCATCCTAGATGGTGCCTTAAAAACCTCATCTTTGGTGGAAGTTGCTTATAACAACAATATGCCTGCGGTTGCGCTGACTGACCATGGAAATATCTTCGGTGCGGTGAGCTTTTTCAAGCAAGCAAAGGAGAAGGGGATAAAGCCCATCCTGGGTTGCGAAGTCTACATAGCTCCCAAGAGTCGGTTTATCAAAAAAGCAGAAGGGAGAGGGCCGAATCATTTTCATCTCATCTTGCTAGTTAAAAATGAGGTTGGGTACAGGAATCTCTGTCAGTTGATCACCAAGAGCTATTTGGAGGGTTTTTACTACAGACCCCGTATAGATAAAGAGCTTTTGGCTCAACATAGCGAAGGTCTTGTCGGGTTTTCTGGGTGCTTAAAAGGAGAGGTTGGACTCAATCTGGAAATGGGCCTGGAAGATAAAGCAGAGGAGGCTGCCCTTGAGTATGCCTCTATCATGCCCAAGGGTGATTTTTACATCGAGATTCAAGACCATGGCCTTGAGGAACAGAAGAAGATTAATCCTCTGCTCCTTAACCTCTCTCGAAAACTCAATATCCCATTAGTTGCCACGAATGATGTGCATTATCTATCAAAGGATGACGCTGAGAGCCAAGACATCCTGCTCTGTATCCAAACCAACAGAAGAGTGACCGAGCAGGATAGAATTCGTTTCGGCAGCCAGGAATTCTATTTTAAGTCGAGCGAAGAGATGATAGATCTGTTTAGCGAGACCCCTGAAGCCATCCAGAATACAGCCAAAATCGCAGCGCAGTGCAATTTCGAATTCCCTCTTTCCGGATATTTCTTGCCGCAATTTAAGGCGCCGGAGAAGACATCCTTGAGTGAATATTTTGCTAGAGTTGCCAGAGAAGGATTCAAGAGTCAGGTCGAGACCGCCATCAAGGGGAAGAAAGAGGATGAGCTTGCTCACCCAACTCAAGCGTATGAGGAGAGACTGGAAAAAGAGATAAAGCTCATTAAGGAAATGGGGTTCGAGGGATATTTTCTTATAGTCTGGGATCTCATTCAGATGGCCAAATCCAAAAAAATTCCTGTAGGACCGGGAAGGGGTTCAGCTGCAGGGAGCCTGCTTGCCTATAGTTTAGGAATAACAGATATCGATCCCCTGGAATACGATCTTCTGTTCGAAAGATTTCTCAACCCGGAGCGAATCAGCCTGCCAGATATTGATATTGATTTCTGTGGAAGAAGAAGGGATGAAGTTCTCGCTTACGTTACCGAAAAATACGGGCAGGAAAACGTTTGCCAGATTATCACCTTTGGGACCATGGCTGCTCGTCAGTCAGTCAGGGATGCAGGGAGAGCTCTTGAGGTTCCGCTTCCCGAAGTAGATAAGATTGCCAAGATGATTCCTCCTTTCGGTCCAGACGCTACAATCGAGGGGGCATTAAAGAATATTCCCCAGTTGAGGGAACTGAGGGACAAAGATGCCAAGATTGCCCACCTCCTTTCTGTGGCCCAAAAACTGGAGGGACAGGTTCGCCATCCGTCTATTCATGCCGCGGGAATCGTTATCACTCCGAAACCGCTGGTAGAGTTTATGCCGCTTTACCAATCCATAAAGGGTGAGATTACAACTCAATTTCCGATGCAGGATATCGAAGCTATCGGCCTGCTCAAGATGGACCTTCTCGGGCTTCGCAACCTGACTGTTATTCAAGATACGGTTGAACTCATCGCCAAAGAAACAGGCGAAATAATAGACATGAAGAATATTCCTCTGGACGATATGGCAACTTTTGAGGTCTTCAAATCAGGTAACACAGATGGTGTCTTTCAGTTTGAAAGCTCGGGGATGAAAGATCTGCTCCGCAATTTTAAGCCTGAAAGCTTTCGCGACCTGATCGCGCTAAATGCGCTCTACCGACCGGGCCCGCTCAAGAGCGGAATGACAGATGAATTTATAAAACGCAAAAACCATCCTGATCGAATCAGCTATGAATGCGCAGAGTTCGAACCTATTCTGAAAGAGACTCAAGGCCTCATCGTCTACCAGGAGCAGGTTATGGAAATTGCCACCGAGCTGGCGGGATTTTCCATGGCTGAAGCCGATATACTACGCAAGGCGATGGGGAAGAAAGAAACCGGCATGATGAAGGCCCAAAAGCAGCGATTCGTCCAAGGAGCGAAGAAGAAAGGTCTGAGCCAGGCTAAAGCAAATAAGATCTTTGATCAGATAAAAGATTTTGCCGGCTACGGGTTTAATAAATCTCATAGCGCAGCCTATGCCTATTTGGCCTACCGCACCGCTTATCTAAAGGCCCATTATCCTTCCCATTTTCTGGCGGCTCTCTTGACCTCTGAGGCTGAACGAGGCGCCACTTCTCAGGTTGCCAAGTACATCACTGAATGTGAAGAACTGGGAATTAAAATCTTCCCACCCGACATTAACGAAAGCGATTTCAACTTCACAGTCGTTAAGGGAGACATCCGCTTTGGTCTCTCAGCAGTAAAAAATGTCGGTGAAGGGGCGGTCCGGGCTCTGCTTCGAGCAAGGGAGAAGAGAGGAAAGTTTGCTTCACCTTTTGATATCTGTGAGGTGGCAGATCCAAAAGCCCTGAACCGCAAGGTAATTGAGAGTTTAATAAAGGCTGGAGCCCTGGATTCATTTGGATGGCGAAGATCGCAGATGTTTCATCTCATAGATAAAATGATTGAGTATGCTCATGAAATACAGAAAATTAAATCTTCAAAACAGAGCCTCCTGTTCGGATCAGGTCAGATCGAGCCTCCCCCCATTCCTCCCGAGGTGGAGGAGATGCCAGAATGGGATGAATCTCTTTCTCTCTCCTATGAGAAAGATGCTTTGGGATTATATATCACAGGTCATCCTCTGGCCAAATTCGGGAAACAGTTAAAAAGGCTTGTTTCTCAGCCGATAAGCCAGTTGGATGAGGAAAAAGATTTTAACAGCGAAATAAGAGTTGCAGGAATAATCTCTTCCCTTAAACCCATTAAGACTAGGAAGGATGAAAGGATGGCCTCCTTTATCCTGGAAGATCTGAGCGGCAGGATTGAGGTCGTTGTCTTTCCCGATAGTTACCAAAGATATTATGAGTTCCTCAGAGAGGATCAGTTAGTCTGGGTTAAGGGAAAGTTCTTAGGAGAAGGAGAAAACCAGAGGATCCACCTTATCCAAGTTATGCCCTTAGCCGATGCCTTCCAAAAACAGGCGAAAAGAGTAATTCTGAGGATCTTTCTTCCTGGCATCGAGGAGTCGGTATTTGATGAATTGAAGACCATGCTGGACGAGAATCGTGGGGAGTGTCCGGTGTTTTTTGAACTCGAAACTCCTCATTCCTACAGAATGGTGGTTCAGTCTATGGAAATCCAGGCCATATCTCTCTCAGAGGAAATAACAACAAGAATCGAAAGCCTGTTAGGGGACGATTCTGTCTTTATTGAGTATTGATGGGGTTAGACCTTTTAAACTTTGAAAACCTTAATAATTTGAATATTATATGCTATTAATATATAAGCTTAGACTTTGAGGAATGAGCAACGAAAAAAAATAGATTAAAAGTTTTGAAGGTCTGACCCCGATGAATAAAAAACATATTCTTGAAAAAGTTTACGACCCTAATCCTGTTGAGGAGAAATGGTCGAAATTCTGGATCGATGAAGGGCTGTTCATTCCTCAGGTTCCTTCGTCCAAGAAGAAATTTTCTATGGTCCTTCCCCCTCCGAATGTTACAGGAATTCTTCATATTGGGCATGCCCTATGCTTCACCCTTCCCGATATCATTGTTCGTTGGCGCAGGATGCAGGGATTCAACACGCTCTGGCTTCCCGGGACAGACCATGCCAGCATCGCAGTTCATAATGTTATTGAACAGAGTTTGGCTGAAAAGGGATTGACTCGGGAGAAGATAGGTCGAGAAGAATTTATGAAAGTGGCCTGGGACTGGAAGGATAAATACGGCGGGATGATTATCCATCAGCTGAAGAAACTCGGGACCTCTTTAGACTGGACAAGAGAAAGGTTTACCCTGGATGAGGGCTTCTCCAAAGCAGTAAGGCATGTTTTTATCGAACTCTATAAAGAGGGTCTTATCTACAGGGACTATTACCTGGTCAATCGCTGCCCCCATTGCGGAACAGTCCTTTCAGATATCGAAATCGAACACAGGGAACGAAAAGCAAAACTCTACTACATCAAGTATCCACTCTTGGATTCTGATGAGAGTATTGCAGTTGCCACCACACGTCCCGAGACTATGCTGGGTGACACCGCGGTAGCCGTACACCCTGATGATAAGCGTTATTCGAAGTTTAAGAAGAAGAGAGTCCTTCTTCCCCTTGTAAACCGTGAGATTCCTGTTATTACCGACGAGCGAGTTGAGCAAGAGTTCGGGACAGGGGCAGTCAAAGTGACTCCAGCCCATGATCCAGTCGATTTTGAATTAGGGAAACGCCACAACCTGGAACAGGTCATCGTGATAGACGGTTCTGGAAGAATGACTGAGGCGGCTGGAGAAGAATTTAAAGGATTAGACAGGTTCGAATGTCGAGAGAAGGTGATAGCCAAGCTTGAAGAGATGGGCTTGCTCGCCAAGACAGAAGATTACGAGCACGCTGTCGGCCATTGCTACCGCTGTAAGACCATCATCGAGCCCCATCTTTCCTGGCAGTGGTTTGTTCGTGTGAAGCCTTTGGCCGAAGAAGCTATCAAGGTGGTAGAAGAAGGGAAGATTAAGTTCATCCCCTCCAACTGGGCCAAGACCTATTTTGAGTGGATGTACAACATTCATGATTGGTGTATATCACGTCAACTCTGGTGGGGGCACAGGATACCTGCCTGGTATTGCCAGGATTGCGAGCATATCGTGGTTTCGGACGAGGCGCCTGCAAAGTGTGAAAAATGCCCGAGCTCCAAGCTCGTTCAGGATGAAGATGTTCTTGATACATGGTTCAGTTCTGCCCTCTGGCCCTTTGTGACCATGGGCTGGCCCGAGAAAACAGATGATTTGAAGACTTTCTACCCTACTGATCTAATGTCAACAGGGTTTGACATCATTTTTTTCTGGGTTGCCCGGATGATTATGATGGGGCTTAAATTTGCCAAGGATATTCCTTTCCGTCATGTTTTTATAAACGGCCTGGTTAGAGATTTTAAAAGACGAAAAATGAGCAAATCAGAAGGGAATATAATCGATCCCCTTGAAATGATCGAGAAATACGGCACAGATGCTTTGAGATTCACCCTGGCTGCCTTAGCCATTCCTGGCATGGATCTTTCCCTTGCCGAAGAGAGGATGGCAGGTTATCAGGCCTTTGCCAACAAAATCTGGAATGCGTCCCGCTTTGTCTTGATGAACATCCAGGGAGAGGAATTATGCCTGAAAGAGGAAGAATTAACCCTGGCAGACAGGTGGATAAGGAGCAGGTTAGTCTGGATTATTGAAGAGCTGCAAGAAGCTTTAGAAAATTATAAGTTTTATGATGCAGCAAATAAAATCTATCATTTTATCTGGGGTGAATTTTGTGATTGGTATATTGAGTTGGTCAAGCCAAGTCTTAAACAGGAGAACAGAACGTCGGAGGCCGTCCTGGTCGATACGTTAGACCAGATACTGAGGCTCCTTCATCCGTTTATGCCCTTCATCACCGAAGAAATCTGGCAGCATATGCCCTCCTCCGGAAAATCTCTGGCAGTGGCATCCTTCCCTAAAGCAAGAAAGAATTTAATAGATAGGGAGGCAGAAAGAGAGATGAGATTCCTCCAGGAGGCGATAGTCGGGATTAGAACTATAAGAGCAGAGAACAGGATTCCTCCTAAGAAAAAAGTTGATCTTTTTGTGAGGGTGAAGGATGAGAGAAAAGTGGGAAAAAAAGCTGAAGCAGAGATCATTCGTCATACCAAAGAGTACATCCAGACTCTGGCTAAAATTCGTCAGGTTGAGATTTTGGATCATTTTCCGCGGCAAAAGAAGCTTTTAAAGGGAATAGCTGGTTCTTGGGAGATAGCTATTCCCATCGAGAAGGGAGTCTTCGATTTAGATCAGGAGAAACAGAGGCTCGAGAAAGAGCTTTCAAAAATTATTCTGGATATAGAAAAAATTGAAACCAGACTTAAAAACACCAATTTCCTTAAACGTGCTCCAAATGAAGTCATCAAAGAAGCAAAGGAAAAGCTTCGGGATCTTCAGGGCAAAAAAACAAAACTAGAGGAAAGCCTCAAGCACATTCTCTCCCTGATGTAGCGGTCTAAAGAGGAAGACATTCACTCCTTTTTACTATGAAAATCGGGGCAAAAATAAACCGCACTAAAAGCTGCCCTTCTACGAACGACCTGGCCAAGGAACTGGCCCTCGCTGGAGAAGAGGAAGGCACGGTTGTCATCTCTGATGAGCAGACTAAAGGAAGGGGGATGAAAGGAAGGAAATGGTACTCGGCCAGAAAAAAAGGGATTTATCTCTCAGTAATTCTCCGCCCCTCCCACTCCAACATTTCCCTTCTTCCTCTTGTAGCTGGATTGGCTGTCGCCGATGCTGTTTATGATTCAGTCGGATTAAGGATTAAACTTAGATGGCCCAACGATTTAATATGGGGAAAGAAAAAATTGGGAGGTATTCTCTGCGAGGGAGGCTTTTTAGGAGATAGAATCAATTATGCTATCTTGGGGATAGGCCTGAATATGAACCATGGGAGGGACGATTTCCCTGAAGAAATCCGCCATCAAGCCACCTCCCTTAAGCTCATATCAAAGGAAGATATGGATGAGAATATCCTGCTTCGAAACCTTTGGCCTGCCCTAAATCAATGGTACGGTCGATTCTTGCAAAATGAGAAGGGGAAAATTATCAGCCATTTCCAAGAAAATTCGATTCTGCCTCTTGGAAAGGAAATAACATTGATTACAGAAAGCGGGGAAGTTTCAGGAATTTACAGAGGGGTCCACTCTCAAGGGAGCTTGATCCTGGAGAGCCAAGGAAAGAGAACGTCCTTTTTTTCAGCAGAGATAAAGACACTTAAACATAAAGGAGGGATGAGATGATTTTAGCCATAGATATAGGAAACACCAACATCGGTGTAGGGATATTCCGGGAAAAGAAATTAATCAAAAATTGGAAGATCAGGACAGAAAGGGAAAAAACTTGCGATGAATACGGGATTATATTTTTAAACCTGCTTTCCCTTGCAGGGATGAAGGCGGAGGACATAAAGTCGGTTGTTATCTCCAGCGTTGTCCCTCCCTTGACACCTGTCTTTCAAGATTTGAGCAGGGATCTATTCGGGTTTAAACCTATTGTAGTCGGGCCAGGATTGAAGACAGGGATGGCTATTCTTTATGAAAATCCGCTCGAGGTGGGAGCGGACAGAGTTGTTGCTGCTGTTGCAGCCTTTGAGAAGCATGGCGGGCCCTGTATTGTAGTTGATTTCGGAACCGCCACCACTTTTGACGCAGTTTCTGCTAAAGGGGAATATTTAGGCGGAGCAATAGCCCCAGGAATTCAAATATCAGCCGAAGCCCTTTACCTTAAAACGGCCAAGCTGCCCCACATAGAAATAAAAAAGCCCCGTAAGGCGATCGGAAGGACCACGGTTTCCAGCATGCAATCAGGCCTTTATTTTGGCTATGTAGGCCTTGTCTCCAATATTATTGAAGAGATAAGAAGAGAATTAGGGGAAAAAGCCAGCGTCATCTCTACAGGAGGCTTTGCCGCCCAGATAGGCCATGAGATCAATTCCATAGATTTTCACGAACCCCATCTTGCTCTAGAGGGACTGAGGATCCTTCATGAAAGAAGCCTTGAGTAAGAAAAGGGAATTAAAAGGGGACTGGCTACTTTTTCTGCATGAACTGTTTAAGAGCAAAGACTGTGCTCTTTCTTCCAGAAAAAGTAGCCAGTCCCACTATGCCCGGTTTCGTTTGTGAGAGGTATAATGGATAAGAGTCGAAGCAAATATTTCCAATCTGTTGCTATTCATTTTTTCAGGCACCGTGGGGCTCCCTTTTTGCTCTCTTCCAAAGAGCTCGATTATATTGCGAGATGGGAGAAGATGGGAGTCCCTCTTCATGTTGTTTTGGAAGGAATCGAGAGATCGTTTGAGAGTTACAGGAGAAAACCAGGGAGAAAGGCTAAAATCCAATCTCTTGCTTTCTGTGAGCTCCAGGTACTAAAAGCATTTGAGCAGGATAGAGAAAGAAAAGTTGGACACAAAAAAAGGATAGTAGAAAGGCATGAGAAGAGAGATCGAGCCAAGGCCGAAATCGAGAGGTTTTTAGCAAAAATCCCTCAGCAGGTAGGGTATTTGAAAGAAGCTTTTTCTCTGGCTCATAAAGTGCTTTCTCAAAGTCATTTTGATGAGGAGGAGCTGGAGCGAATTGAGGGAAAAATAGAGGACCTTCTCCTGAATAATTCTGAGGAAGAGGAGAAAGAGAGGGTGAAAAGCGGAGTTCTGAAAGACTACGAGTTCCAACAAGACGAGGAATTTGAAAGGATTTTCAAGATAAAACTAGTCAAGGTTTTAAGGGATAATTATAAAATTCCGTATATCTCTTTATTTTATTATTGAGAATAAAGATGGAAAGCGAGATCGTCTCTCTGCTCCGGAAAAGAAGAGAAGGCTTGAGTTTTCAAAGAATTGCCAAGGAACTATATGTCGTGCCCAGAGAAAAGCAGCTTTTAAGAAAGACTCTTAGAAGACTGGAAAGCCACGGTGTCATCCTCAAGCTTAAAAGACAATATTTTGTCCCTGCCAAGTCAAACATAATAAAGGGAAGGTTCGTTGCCTCTCCCCGAGGATTTGGCTTTGTTATCCCCGAAGAAGGGAGTTCTGATGATATTTTTATTCCTGCCCGTTATTCTGGAGACGCCCTCAAAGGAGATGTTGTAGAGGTCCTGTATCGGGAAAAGGGGAAAAAGGGGAAGCCCGAAGGACGAGTAATCAGGATAGTGAAAAAGGAAGCAGAGAGAATGCTGGGTCTTTATAAGGAAAGGTGGGGAAAAGCTTTTTTTCTTCCGTTTGACTCGCCTTCTCCTGATGAAATTCCTTTGGCTCCTGAAGAGCATCTTTCTCCTCAATCAGGGATGATCGTTGAGGTGGATAGAAGCTCTAAGCGTTTGATGGACGTTCTCGGTATGCCCGATGACCCGGGAGTAGACACCAAGGTTGTCATCAGGAGATATAATTTAGCTTTTTCCTTTTCAGAGGAAGCCCTCGCTGAGGCCGCAGAGTACTCATCTGAAATCAGACCTCAGGACAGAAAATACAGAAAAGATTATCGAAACTGGAAGATTGTGACTGTTGATGGCGAAAAAGCCCAGGATTTTGACGATGCGGTGAATGTGAGAAAGCTTGGCAACGGGCATTTTCGTCTTGGAGTCCACATTGCCGATGTTTCCCACTATGTAAAGCCTGGCACCGCCCTGGATGCGGATGCCTATGACAGAGGAACGAGTGTTTATTTCCCTGATCTCACTCTCCCTATGCTGCCTGAGAGGCTTTCCAACGATATCTGCAGCCTCAGACCTCGAGAAGAGAGGCTTACTTTTTCAGTTTTGCTTGAAATAGATTATAAAGGTGAAGTTTTAAAGACTGAATTTCATCCCTCTTTGATTCGAACAGCGGAAAGGATGACCTATAATTCTGTTTACCGGATATTTGAAGGGGATGAGGAGGAGAAGGAAAAATTTTCAGAACTGGTTCCTGATTTATTGCTGATGAGAGACCTGGCTCGCATTTTGAGAGCAAGAAGGGCAAAAGAAGGGAGCCTTGATTTTGACCTCCTCGAGCCTGAACTCGTGTATAAAGAAGGAAGTCTCGATTCGATCGTACCTTTTGAGCACAATGAAGCCCACCGAGTAATTGAGGAATTTATGCTTGCGGCCAACGAGGCAGTAGCTTCCTTTCTCGGAGGAAAAGGCGTTTCCCTGATGTACAGAATACATCCTCCCCCTGGTATTAAAGATTTGGAAAAGCTCAGGGATATACTGGCTCATTTTGGCCTTTCTCTCCCCTCGCCAAAAAAAATACGCTCCCAGGACTTACAGCATGTCCTGGAGGAGGTTGAGGGGAAGGATGAGGAGAAATTTATCAGTCTGCGGATTTTGAAATCCCTGAAACTGGCGGTTTATTCAGAAGAAAACATGGGCCATTATGGTCTTGCCAAAAAGGAATATACCCACTTCACCTCTCCCATCCGGAGGTATCCAGACCTGTCCGTTCATAGGATTTTGAAAAAAGTCCTCAGGAACGAACGCCCAAAAATGCCCTTACTCTCTTCGGTCGCGCTTCACTGTTCCCAAGAAGAACGAAATGCTGAGGAAGCAGAGAAAGAACTCATAGAGTGGAGAATCTACCGGTTCCTGAAAGGGAAGCTCGGCGATGAATTTGAAGGCATAATCGTTGATTTCACCAAAGCGGGATTAGTCGCGGAGCTTGAGGACTATTTTGTGGACGGCATAGTCTCCTATTCTGACTTGGGTGGAGATTACTATTTTAAAAGATCAGAAAAAACACTTATCGGAAGAAGAACGGGGAGGAAATACGAATTAGGAGATAGACTGCGAGTAGCGCTGGCTTCAGTTGACCCCATCATGAGGAGGATGACTTTGACGTTAAGCCCGGAAAGGAAGGAAAAGGCGCGATGAAGACGAGTTGCTTTGATGCGGAAGTAAATTTTTCCTCGGGTGATGCAGAAAAACCAGTGGATTTGTCTCTTCTTGTCAAAGGAGAGAAGGTTTCTGCTTCTTTTTTCTTCTATGAAAAAGTACAGCTAGAAAAGCAGGCGGTTCATGTTCGCGTCCACCTTCGCCATCCCCTTTTGCTGAAATGGAAGGATAGTTTTAAAGTCCAAGGGTCGGGAAAGACGCCTCTTCGAGGAGAGGGGCGCGTTCTTAATCCCTTCTCGGAGAAAGTCACCCGGGGGAAGATAAAGAAAAAAATTGCCTTTCTCGAGCGGCTTCAGGGCGATGAGAAAGAAATGCTTCTTGCTCTGGTCCAAGAAAAAGGCCATAAAGGTCTAAAGGAAAGAGATATAACCCAATTTACCTCCCTTATAAAGAGGATCATCCAGCGTTTGGCTCAAGAGCTTGAGGCTGAAGGTAAGATAAGAATCCTCACCTTCTCGCCTCTCTTTCTTCTTTCCCAGGAGAGCCTTGATTTTCTCTGCAAGAGAATTCTCAGATTCCTGGCTCAGTTTCATCAAAGCCACCCTGAACAGAAGGGAGTGTCTCGAGAGGGATTAGAGACTAGATTTGAGCTTGACCCCAAGATTCTCTCCTTAGCCTTAAAACATCTCTCGCGAGCAGGTCAAATTAGTGAGTCTGAGGACAAGCTTGCCCTATCCGAATTTACCATGACTCTCACCCCTGAAGAGGAAGGCATTTTGAACGAGCTTGAAGCTTTGTGCTTCAAGGGAGAATTTCGCTCGTACTCTTTTGAGGACCTTCGCCAACGTTTTCGTCTCTCCTCAAAAAGGCTGGATAGTTTGCTTTCTCTTCTGGTAGAAAGGAAAAAGGTCGTCCAGGGAAAGGATGGATTGATCCTTCATTCCAAATGGCTGGATGAAATTATCTCTAGGATTGAGAAATCAAGAAAAAGGGAGTTAACTGTTGCGGATTTTAAAGAAATGACTGGCCTCACTCGTAAATATGCTATTCCTCTTCTTGAGCTTCTGGATCAAATGGGAGTGACCCGAAGGAAAGGCCACATTAGAGAAATCTTGTGAATTTTTTACTGCTTCTTTTTCTTGGATTTGTCTAATGCTGTTTTGAGTTTTTCGGCAAAGTCTCCAAAGACGGTTCCCTCAGAGACATAAGGTTTAAACTTTTCCTTTTTTTCTTTTGCCCGAGCTTCTTCTTCGGCTTCTTTTTTCTCCTGTGCTTTAATTGCTCTGAGGGCTTCCTGTTCATATTCTTCTATTTCTATTTTCTCCTCTATAATTCTTTTCTCTCCCTTTCTTGCCCGGCCAACTCTTTCGGCCTCTATCCTCAGCCTCTTTTTCTTTGAGATTTTTTCTCTTTTTCCTGGGACCTTCTCAATCTCTTCCTCTTTTATTATCGCTTCCTTAACAGGTTCAAAGGGAGCTTCGAGTCTAATCTCCTCTCTTCTCTCTTCTTTGATCTCTGGAGCAGGGATTTCCTCAACCGGCGCTTCAGAGGGGGGAGTTGGCGGGGCTTCCTCAATTTCTTCTGGAGGAGGTGCTTCAGGCAGGATTTTTTCAGGAACCTCAGGCTTTACTTCCTCTTCAACCTCAATTTTTTCTCTGTAGAAGAAAATCCCCTTATCTTTTTCTGATGGAAAGAATCCCGGTGAGTTAAGCAGAGTTTTTTCTACTTCTTCCTGAGTGGTTTGTTTTAAGATGTCGACCATATGATATGCTCTTAAATAATGGAGAGCGAAATTGTTGGTTTCCAAGCCGAAGTTTTTAAAGATGAGGATTAAAAGTTCCCCGAGATTCAGCTTATCTCTTTGGGGGTAGAGGGAAAAAAGTCCGTTAAGAGTTTCTCTTTTTAGATGAATGATTTTGTTAGGTAGAGAGAAGGTGAAAGCCTCTTGCCCGCTGGTGGAGAATATATCTTCTTTAGAGTCATAGTTTATTTTCAATATAGGGAGCTTTTTCTTTGACTTCTTCAGCGAGAAGTTGAATTGAGTAGGACTCTTTCTTTCCAGAGTCAGGCGCGCGCCTTGGGGAACATTATTGCTCTCGAAGAAGTCCTCTAATCCCAGAAAAAAGGCAGATGATGGGTAATAGAAAACAGTGTAGTCCTTCTCTTCGTCTTTGTCGCTGAAAATGTACTCTCTGGAATGCGATAATTCCTTGTTAAGACTTTTTGAAACTTTAACGCCCCCGGAGAGAATTTCTCTCCAGGTAAGGTAGGTTTGTAAAGGGAATTCATGAGTCTGGGTTATCTCCTGTTTCTCTTCTTTGCTAAAAACAGGAAGTTTTGCTTTAGGAGCAGATAGGGGTAAACCCTCGGGGAAAGAATTAAGGATCTTCTTCAGATGCCATTTACCCCACTCCTGGGGAGAGACATGTATAAATTCCTTCTTGTATTTTTTTTCAAGTGTATAGTTTAAGCTCATGCAACAAAGTTCGAAGAGGTCATCCGTACTTTCCATGCTAAAAAATTTATTCACCAACTCATCTGATGTGACCGATAATTTCTTCTCCTGGAGATGGTTTTTTATTTCCTTTATTTTTTTCTCCTGGATCTCAATTTGCTTCTCGTTGAGTTGCCAGTAATCGTTCCAGCAGAAAAATTTTGATGACTTGGAAAGGGTAGAGCGCAGATTTTTCTCCAGCGTTTTTAAATCCTTATCCGTCATAGGAAGTTCACTCAGTCTTGGATCTTTCTTTTTTTCTATGATTTCCGGAGTCTTTGCTTTTCCTTCGGCGTTACTCGGCAGGAGAACTTGAGTTTTGCTTTTCTTCATGTAATCGATGTATTTTCGGAATATTCCACCTCCAGAGTAATCAACTTCGAGCATCTCGCAGTTGAAGTCTGCATAGGCGACTTTCCCGACAACTGTTAAAACAACAGCTCCTTTAAACGGTTCCACTCCCTTACTGCTGACCATCAAGGGTTCATCATATTCTTTATAGATTAGGTCGCCGATTTCATAGATGCATAGCGGATCGTATCTCTTGACCTTGTGACCTAGCTGGCTTGAAGTCTTCTGGTAGGCCATTTTTTTTGTTATTTCTGGGAGAGAAATAGGTTTGTTGCTTTTAGAGAATTCTTTTTCAATGAACAAAAGATCTTTTTCAGTGATTTCTGTGTTTTCTATCTCTTTTTCCATCGTCATTTTTATCTTTTCCCTAAAAGTGAAAGCATGATGACTTTCTGGACGTGAAGCCTGTTTTCTGCTTGATCATACACCATGGACCGTGTGGAATCAATGACGCCATCTGTCACTTCTTCGCCCCTATGGGCTGGCAGACAATGCATGAAAAAAGCCTCTTTTTTGGCTTTTGCCATCAAGCTTTCGTTGACCTGAAAGGAGGCGAACAGCTTGGCCCTTTTTTCCTTTTCTTGTTCCTGTCCCATAGAAGCCCAAACATCAGTATAAACAGCGTCTGCGTTCTCGACTGCTTCAGAAGGATCATTGGTGAAAAAGAAGCTTGCCCCTGTTTCCTTGCCTTCCTCTTCTGCCTGTTTTCGAATTTCAGGATCAGGCTCATATCCGGGTGGCGTAGCCACACTCATTTTGCTTCCTGCTTTTGCTGCAGCAGAAAGAAGGCTGTGGCAGACATTGTTGCCATCCCCTACGTAAGCCAACTTGAAATTAACCAAGTCTCCTCGCTTCTCCTTTAGAGTGAAGAAATCAGCCATAGCCTGGCAGGGATGAAGCAGATCGGTCAGGGCATTGATGATAGGGATACGGCATAGCTGGGCTAGATCAATGACGTTCTGGTGGGCAAAAGTCCTTATCATGATGGCGTCAACCCAACGCTCCAGATTCTTTCCCACATCGTGAAGGGTCTCCCTTGTTCCTACCTGGGTGTCTGAAGGGCTTAAATAAACGGCCTCTCCTCCCAACTGGAGCATCCCCACCTCAAAGGTCATCCTGGTTCGCAACGAAGGTTTTTGAAATATCATGGCCAGGATTTTTCCTTTTAGTTTATTACGATATCGGTGGGAGTTGTCTTTTATTTCCCTGGTGAGGTCTAGAATTTTGCTAAACTGGTAGAGAGTTAAATCATGGATGGAAATAAAGTTATCAAGCATCTTCTATCCTATAGTGAAGCCCTAATTTTTGTTCCCGATCGATTAATCAATGAAGCTTTAAGCTGGTTAGCTGAGGTGATCAAAACTTCTTTTCCTCCTCCTTTGATGTATTCAATCGCTGCCTTGATCTTAGGTCCCATTGATCCTGGAGGGAACTGCCCCTGAGAAAGGTATTCTTCTGCTTGCTTAACTGTCATGACAGCGATTGGTTCTTCATCAGGCGTGCCATAATTCAGATACACGCGATCCACGTTGGTTAATATTATAAACAGGTCTGCCTTAACTTCTCGAGCAACAAGGCTTGCAGCATAGTCTTTGTCGATAACCGCCTCTACTCCCTGGAAAAGCCCTCGACCGTTAATGATGACAGGCACGCCTCCCCCGCCCACGGCAATAACGATCTTCCCCGAGCGCACTAAGTCGCGGATAATCCTTTTGGGAATAACATCGATTGGCCTGGGAGAAGGGACAACTTTGCGGTAGCCGCGGCCAGAATCTTCTATCATTGTCCATTTTTTCTCTCGGCGAAGCATCTGCGCCCTGTATTTCGTGTAAAATGGTCCGACAGGCTTGGTCGGTTTTTCAAAAGCCGGATCCTCCCTGTCCACAACGACCTGGGTGATCAGTGTAGCCACGTCCTTATCCACAGAATTTTTGCGGAGTTCGTTAACTATGGCCTTCTCGAGCATAAAGCCCATGCTCCCTTCTGTCATGGCATCGCAGACTTCCAAGGAAAACGGTGGAACTTTGGTGATCGATTCTTCCATCTGGATCAGAAGATTACCGACTTGAGGGCCGTTGCCGTGAACAAGAATCATGTCATAACCTTTTTTAACCACATGAATCATGAGTCGAGCCGCTTTTTGAGCGTTATTAATCTGCTCTGATTGAAGTCCTCTCTGGGTTTCTGGCAGGATTGCATTCCCGCCGAAAGCAATAAGAGCAATCTTTCTTTTCATCAGAATTCTCGCAGGACCTCCTTAAGGTCAGGGGATCCGATTTCTTCAAGCTCGTATGTGACTCTCAGGATTCTTTTGCTTGTTTTGATTAATCGTCCGAGGTCAATAGGAGTCCCGCTAACAACGAGGTCGCATTCGACTTTCTCAATTGTTTGAGCAAGCTCAGCCATTTGGTTTTTTCCGTAGCCCAGGGCGGGAAGGATTCTATCAAGATGGGTGTATTTTTTGTATGTTGCCTTAATGCTTCCGACCGCAAAAGGCCTGGGGTCTACGATTTTTGAAGCTCCGTATTTTTGGGCAGCAAGCATCCCTGCCCCGTAGGGCATCTCGCCATGGGTCAGCGTTGGGCCGTCTTCGATTACGAGGACTGTCTTCCCGTTTATATCCTTTCCTTCCGGAACAATTATCTTAGAATTGGCCCGAATAATAGTTGCTTCGGGATTGAATTCTTTGATGTTTCGAAGAAGTTCGTCTAATTTCACTTTTTCAGCACTATCAATCTTGTTGATTATAAGAACTTGGGCCCTCCTGAAGTTCGTCTCACCAGGGTGATACCTGAGTTCATGGCCTGGCCTGTGAGGGTCGGTGACCACTATCTCTAAATCGGCCTTGTAGAAGGAAAAATCGTTGTTTCCTCCGTCCCAAAGAATGATATCCGCTTCTTTTTGGGCCTCGTCCAGGATGGCCCCGTAGTCCACGCCAGCATAGACCACAATACCATTCTTGATATGAGGCTCATATTCTTCCATTTCCTCAATCGTGCATTCATGCTTTATCATATCCTCGTAGGCGGCAAAGCGCTGCACCCTCTGTTTGGCTAGGTCTCCATAAGGCATGGGATGGCGGATGACGACAACTCTTTTTCCTTTTTCCTTGAGGAGGAGCGCGATTTTTCGGCATGTCTGGCTTTTTCCGCTTCCCGTCCGCACAGCACAGACCGATATTACAGGGATTTTGCTCTTTATCATCGTCTCTCGAGGACCGAGGAGGGTAAAGTTTGCTCCAGCAGCTAATACTTGTGATGCTTTATGCATGATGTATTCATGAGAAACATCACTGTAAGAGAAAAAAACCTCTGAAATTTCATTTTTGCCAATAAGAGAGGAAAGCTCTTCCTCAGGGTAGATAGGGATACCGTCCGGGTAAAGCTTCCCGGCAAGAGCAGAAGGGTATTTTCTATCCTCGATATCAGGGATCTGGGTGGCAGTAAAAGCCACAACCTGGTATTCTTCATTGTCTCTAAAGTAAACATTGAAGTTGTGGAAATCTCTTCCTGCAGCACCCATTATAAGAGCTTTTTTCATCCATATAACTCCTTAAAAAAAGGAAATTAAGTATAATACAGGCCTCTAAATTATGCAAACAATGGGATTAAGCTGAGAAAAAGGGACAGGCTACTTTTTTCTATCCGGGCCCTTTTTCCTTGCTTTGGGGGACCAGGATTTAGGAGGAGCCTGATAGCGCTTTCGAAGTTTCTGCCAGGCTGGCTTTTGACGTCTGTTTATCTGTCGAGGCATTTTTATCTCATAATGTAATGATGTCTACGGATAAAGTCTTTGGGTCCAAAAGAGCCACTGTGCTCTTTCCTGAAACCCAACCCCCTGTCTCTCCGGGATTAATGAGCAGGTTCTTTTTCTCGTGTCTTATCTCTGGTTTGTGAGTATGGGCAAAAATTATGATGTATTTTTTCTCAGAGGCAGGATAAGAACGCTTGGCCACAGGAATATGGGTGACCATGAAATTGAGATTATCATGATTGAAGCTCAGGGGAGCTTTTTTTATCTCTCCAAAGGAGAGGAAAGCTTTCTCCAGCCCTTTTTTTTCTCCATCGCAGTTTCCAAAAACAGCTTTCACAGGGCAGCCTAGATTTTCAAGCTCTCTAGCAGCGAAGGGGGCAACAAAGTCACCGGCATGAATAATTAGACTGCAACCTGCTTCATTGAACAATCGGACAGCCAGCTTAATAGAATGCAGATTATCATGAGAATCGGCCATGATTCCTATCATTCTTTCTTTCCTTAGGGGATATTCGTAGCATTTATTCTAAATAAATTAGGAACAATTGTCTAATTTAATCAGGCTCCTAACCAGATCCATCGGGGTTAGATTTCCAAAACTTTAATTATTACTGAAGAAATAAAATACAAAGTTGAGTTTTCAGGGAAAATCAAATGACCATTAAAGTTTTTTAAGTTTTGCAGGCCTAACCCTGTATTTTCTCCCCCGTTACTTGCTCCCGCTACTATTGACACTAATGGAGTAAATTATTTAGTATATATACAGATTTAAAGGACTAGGCGCGTAGCTCAGTGGGAGAGTGCTTCCTTGACGCGGAAGAGGTCGAGGGTTCGATACCCTCCGCGCCTACCAATTATAAGGAGTGCGTATTCATGAGGAAGAGCATGAGAGAGAGGTCGCTTCGCCTCCCATGCTGGATACAGATAGATTTTGATGGTTGAATTGGTTAACGTTAAGGCAGAAGGATCTGCATTTTCGATAAAGAAAGGCAAGATACTTTCCTGTTTAACCCCCCATATCAAGCTGCCCCATGAGCCCTCCTACTCTGAGATTGAAGAACAGATAGTGGAAAGAAAAAGGGTGCAGAGAAAAAGGGGAAAAAATTGGGGCCACCCAAAATTGGGGCCAGGCCCCATTTTTTTCCATTTTCTTAAGATACGGAGATTAAGTTGATTAACAAAGGCTCTGACGAGGCTCTGGACATCTTGAGGCACAGTGCTGCCCATCTTATGGCCCACGCTGTTCTGGACCTTTTTCCGAAGACCCAAACAGGAATTGGACCAGCAGTAGAGGATGGATTTTTTTATGATTTTTTAAGAGACAAACCGTTTACCCCAGAGGATCTCTCAGCCATCGAAAAAAGAATGAAGGAGCTCTCCGAACAGGATATTCCCGTTCAAAAAAGAGTGCTTCCTAAGAAAGAGGCTCTTCGCCTTTTCAAGGAACAGGGCCAAGAGCTAAAAGTAGAGCTTATCGAGGAGAAAGGCGACAAAGAGGTGACCTGCTATGAACAGGGAAGTTTTATTGATTTCTGTTTAGGCCCTCATGTTCCCTCCACGGGTCGGATCAAACACTTCAAGCTTCTTTCTGTATCTGGTGCTTACTGGAAAGGAGACGAGCAGGGACAGCAGCTTCAAAGGATCTACGGGACTGTTTTTTCTAAGAAGAAGGATCTAAAGGATTATCTGGTTCTGTTGGAGGAAGCCAAAAAGAGAGACCACAGGAAGCTCGGTACTGAACTGGACCTTTTCAGTTTCAACGAGGATTTGGGAGCCGGGTTGATTCTATGGCATCCCAAAGGGGCTACTGTTAGGCATATTATAGAGTCTTATTGGAGAGAAGAGCACCTTAAGGATGGGTATGATTTTCTGTACACTCCTCACTTGGCCCGGCTCGATGTTTGGAGGAAAAGTGGACACACGGAGTTTTATGACGCCATGTACCCTCCAGTTCAGAGTGATGAGATTGAGTACGAGCTCAAGCCGATGAACTGCCCCTTCCATATCTTCATCTACAAATCCGCCCTGCGCTCCTATCGGGATTTGCCCATACGTTGGGCAGAGCTGGGAACAGTCTATCGTTACGAGAGGAGTGGAGTTCTCCATGGGCTTATGCGAGTCAGAGGATTCACCCAGGATGACGCTCATGTCTTCTGCCGCGCTGATCAACTTGAAGAAGAAATAAAGCGTGTAATCTTTCTGGCTTTAAGAATTTTAAATACTTTTGGATTCAAAGAGTATGAAATCTTTCTTTCCACTATTCCTGAGAAATATGTGGGAAAGGTCGAGGATTGGGAGAGAGCCACTCAAGCCCTGGAGAAAGCCCTGAGGGCTGCGAAACTCGATTTTCTTGTGGATGAGGGAGCAGGAGTCTTTTACGGGCCCAAAATTGATATCAAAATAAGAGATGCTTTGCGCAGGTCTTGGCAGTGTACAACCATCCAGCTTGATTTTAATCTGGCTGAAAGGTTTGACTTAAGCTATGTTGGAGAAGACGGAAACCGCCACAGCCCTTTCCTGATTCACAGGGCAATCCTTGGTTCTCTTGAAAGATTCTTTGGTGTTTTGATCGAGCACTACAACGGAAATTTCCCTGTTTGGCTTGCTCCTGTTCAAGCGATCATTATCCCCGTTGCAGAAAGGCATGATGATTATGCCGCTTCTTTAGATAAAAAATTTAAAGAAAACGGATTAAGGTCGCAGGCAGACCTTCGCCGGGAAAAAGTCGGCTATAAAATCAGGGATGCAGAGGTCCATAAAGTTCCTCTCATTNNAGTAGTAGTTAATGAATTCCTTGAAAAAGTAAAGGAATTAGATAAAAATAAATACTTGATCATGGATCTTTAAAGGAGGTCGAACATTATAAGGCGCACATTTTATCCAGGAAGAAGGAGCAGAAAGCCGCACAGGATAAATGAGATGATACAAGCAAAAGAAGTCAGGGTGATAGATGAGGATAAAAAACAAGTCGGGATTCTGCCTTTGGCGGAGGCAATATCTATTGCCAAGGAGAAGGATTTGGATCTAGTCGAGATTGCCCCTCAGGCAGTTCCCCCAGTTTGTAGAATTATGGATTATGGTAAGTTTCTGTATGAATTACATAAAAAGGAACATGAAGCAAAGAAACATCAGAAGCAGGTTCAGGTCAAAGAGATCCAATTCAGGCCCAAAATCAGCATTCATGATTACAATTTCAAGATGCGGCATATCCAGAGATTCCTGAATGATGGCAACAAGGTTAAGATTAGGGTAATGATGAGAGGAAGAGAGAAAGCTAAGCCCGAGTTGGCCATCAATATTTTAGACAGGGTTTTCGAGGATACCAAAGACATCGGATTTCAGGATGGAGATATTCGACGACAAAGCTGGGCTGTTTCAGCCCTGCTATGCCCCGTAAAGGCAGGAGGAAAAGATGCCAAAACTGAAAACGCACAAGGGAGCCAAAAAAAGGTTCAAAGTAACAGGAAAAAAGAAGATAGTTCATAATAAGGCTTATAAGAGCCATCTTCTCACCAAGAAGTCAGCGAAGAGGAAAAGGAAATTAGGAAAAAAAGACCTTATTAAAAGTTCGGATCGAAGCAAAATCAAAAGGATGCTTCCCTACGAATCTTAGAGACTAAACCCTCGATAAGACAATTGATTATGACTGCAAGGAGAAGAAAATGCCCAGAGTAAGAAGAGGCACTAGAAAAAGAGAAAGAAGGTCAAAGATTTTAAAATTGGCCAAAGGATATTGGGGTGCGCGGAGCCGTAACTACCGCACAGCTAAAGAAGCAGTGGAGAGAGCTCTTCTTTATGCCTACAGGGACAGAAGAACCCGCAAGCGAGATTTCAGACGGCTGTGGATTATCCGCATCAAAGCTGCGGCAGAGAACAACGGTCTCTCTTATAGCCGATTTATCCATGGCCTGAGAGAGCTGAATATCGAACTCGACAGGAAGATCTTGGCGGATTTGGCTGTAAACTCTCCCCAGACTTTTTTAGAGATAGTCCAGAAAGTAAAGAGTGCAAAATAAAGAAAGGAATAAAAAAAGGAATAAAAAAAGGGGACAGGCTACTTTTTCAGGGTGGGCTGATCCTTTTATTAGAAAAGAAGAGAAGGCTGGGAAAAGAAGGGATTTGTTCACTTTTTCCCAAGAATGAAAAAATGCAGCCACACAGTTGGGCAGGATATGATAGAAAAAGTAGCCTGTCCCCTTTATTAAGGAAATGAGTGCAAAAACATGAAAGATTTTAAGGCGAAAATAGAAGAACACAAAGAAAGATTCGAAAAAGCTCTTACTCGTGCGATCGATGAGAAGTCCCTGCAGGAAGTCCGCAATACTTACATGAGTCGGAAGCGAGGAGCGCTGAAGCTACTTTTTGAAGAGCTTAAAACACTCAAGCCGGAAGATAGGGCAGAGGCAGGCCAGATGATCAATAAGCTGAAAATGCACGTGCAGAAAAAGATCGAGAGCAGCTTGAAGAAGCTCACGGTTCCTAAGCCCCTTGCGAGAGAGAGAAGGATTGACCTTACTCTCCCTGGACAGAAGGAATATTGGGGCGCTCAACATCCCGTATCGCTTTTTCAGCAGGAGATGGAAAATATATTCATAGCCATGGGTTTTTCCATAGAGGAGGGCCCGGAGATTGAAACAGATTATTATAATTTCGAAGCCTTAAACTTCCCCCCTTACCACCCCGCTCGAGACGACTGGGATACTCTTTACATAACAGATGATCTGCTCTTGAGGACGCATACCTCCCCTGTTCAGATCCGAGCCATGGAAAAGAGAAAACCTCCGATCAGGATCATCGTACCTGGAAAAGTCTACCGGAGAGAAACACCCGACCCAACCCACCTTCCGATGTTCTACCAGCTAGAAGGGCTTGTTGTGGACAAGGGCATCACTTTCGCTCATTTAAAAGGAACATTAGAACATTTCCTCAAGACCCTTTTTTATGAAAAAATCAAAATAAGGTTTCGGCCCAGCTTCTTCCCGTTCACCGAGCCATCGGCTGAAGTTGACATTGAGTGTATTGTCTGTGGGGGAAAAGACGAGGAATGTAGAGTCTGTGATGGAAGCGGCTGGAAAGAGATTTTAGGGTCGGGGATGGTTGATCCTCAAGTCCTAAAAAACGTCAACGTCGACCCCGAGGAATATGCTGGATTCGCCTTTGGCATGGGAATTGACAGGACGGCCATGTTTGCTTATCAGATTCCGGACATAAGATATTTTTATGAGAATGATTTGAGATTCACAAGGCAGTTTAATTTAAAATGAAAATAAGTCTGGATTGGCTCAAGGATTATATCGAACTTGATCTCTCTCTTCCTGACCTTATCGAAAAACTCAATATGATTGGATTGATAGTGGAAGATCGGGAAGAGCAGGGTTCAGATGTCATATTGGACATCGAGACCTATGCCAACCGTCCTGATACGCTAGGACATCTTGGAATTGCCAGAGAATTAGCTGCAGCGCTTGATCTGGGCCTTAAAGAACAGAAGTGGCCGCTGACAGAGTTTGAGCAAAAGACTTCTGAGCTTGTTGATGTCCAAATCTGGGAGGATGACCTTTGTCCTCGTTATAGCGGTATAGTTGTCAAGGGCATCCAGGTTGGCCCTTCCCCCGAGTGGCTGAGGAAGAGGATCGAAGCAATGGGCTTAAAGCCTGTCAATAACGTTGTGGATATGACCAATTATGTCCTCTATGCAACTGCTCATCCCATTCATGCTTTTGATTTAGCCAAGATTTCTGGCGGGAGAATCATAATCCGGAAAGCAAACGGTGGGGAAGTATTAAGAAGTTTGGAAGACAGCGATATTGCTCTTACGCCGGAGATGCTGGTGATTGCTGATGGGAAAAAGCCCGTTGCTCTGGCCGGAATCATAGGCGGTGAGGAGTCCTCTGTTAAGGAGAGTACTCAGGATGTTTTTATAGAGAGTGCCTTTTTTGACCCAATATCTATCCGAAAAACCAGCAAGAAAACAGGGATTTCGACTGATGCTTCATACCGATTTGAGCGGGGAGCAGATATATCTTTTCCCCCTCAGGCCGCCTTAATGGCAGCCTCCTTATTGACTCAGTTTGGAGGGAGAGCTTCTGAGGGTATTACAGATGCCTACCCGAAGCCTCGGAAAGAGAAGACAGTCGTCTTGCGCCACCACCGTGTTTCTGACCTTCTTGGCCTTGAAATTGATGAGGAATTTTCCGTGCGGACTCTCGGAAGCCTTGGATTCCAGGTCGAAGTCCAACAAGAAGGAGTATGGCAGGTTAAAATTCCTCATTTCAGGGTAGATATTGAAAGGGAAGCGGACCTAGTTGAAGAGATCGCTCGTTTTTATGGCTATGATAAGATTCCTGCCTCAGTGCCGCCTCTCAGAGTGCTTGAACCCCCGATGGAACCGAGAAGAGAGAAAATCAATAAAATCCGCCACCTTCTATTCCACAATGGTTTTGATGAGGTTCTCAATTTCAGTTTTTCTGACCCTGAAAAAGAAGCCAGGCTCCAGACCGGATATAAAGCCATAGAAATCAGAAATCCCATTTCTTCAAAAGCCTCACTCCTCAAGACAACACTCCTGGGGGGATTGCTGGAGAATATTGTCTGGAACAAAAATAGAGGTGCCGAAGGTATTCATCTTTTTGAGATTGGGAATATTTATTTTTGGCAAAAGGAGACAAGTCGAGAACAATTAACGCTTACCCTGGCATCAACAGGTCCAGTCGGTCCAGTCCAGTGGCGCAGAAAAAGCGAAGAGACTGACTTTTTCCGCGTTAAGGGCGCGTTGGAATCTGTGTTGACTTATTTACGGCACGAACCTTTTTCCTTTAAGGAAGAAGACCACCCCTTATTCGAGCAGAAGTTTTCTCTCGCTTTGATATTTAAAGAGGCGACGGTTGGCTACTGTGGATTGCTCAAGAGAAATCTTCTTGATTCCTTCTCCTTGAAGGACCCGGTCTGGGCAGCTGAATTGAACCTGGCCTTGTTATTCAAGAAGCAGCCTTATTCTTTCCAGTACACTCCAGTTTCCAGATTCCCCAGCATTACTCGAGATGTTTCTTTTATTGCGGACCAAAATGTGGATTATCAAGATATCAAGGAGGTTGTTGAGAAGCTTAACATTCCTAACCTTAAAGAGTTTGACATTTATGACCGTTTTTCAGGTTCATCGATTCCCAAGGGTAAAATTAGCTTATCTGTTCGTTTTGTTTTTCTCCATCCTCAGAGGACATTATTGGCTAAAGAAGTAGATGAACTTCAGGAGAAAATTATTGATTCTTTAGTAACTAAATTCAAATTTCAATTAAGGAAAGGAGGGAAAATTGACAAGCGAATTAGAAAGGATTAAAATACTCGAAAGTAAGGTTACCCGAGTAGTTGATTACATAAATAAGCTTCTCAAAGAGAATGAGAGGCTGAAGCAGCAGATAAAAGAGCTGAAAACAGAGAAAAAGGATTATGAGGGGCAGGTAAAGAAAGCAGAGAAACTTGATGAGGACTTGAAGAAATACATGCAAGATAGGAAGGTCATCAAAGAAAAGATAGAAACAATATTAGACCAGATAGACAAGGTTGGAATATGACCGACAAAGTAATCGAAATAGAAATTTTCGGACAAAAATACAGGATAAGAGTCAAAGGAGAAGAGGATGAAAAATATATAGGTCGTCTTACTTCTTATGTTGATCAAAAAATGCGTGAAGTTGCAGTTAAGTCAAAATCTGTGGATTCATTAAAGATTTCGGTTCTGGCAGCATTGAATATTGCCGATGAATATTTTTTATCTCGGAAAAAATTAGATCAACTTAATGAAGTTCTCGGCCATATGGAGAGTAAAATAGAAAGTTTGGAGGATTATCTCGTAAAGGATGAGAATACATACAAAAATATTGAGGAAGCCACTAAATAAAATTTGGTTTATAGCTCAAAAATTCATAGACGGGCTGAGAGAGAGTCAAAACCTTCAGAGAGGAATATTCAGGCCTGTCGTTTGCCCTGAAGTTCTCCTCCCTTGTCGTGAGGAAGAGCACCGATTCTTATATTTTTGTTATATAGGGTTTCCTCTTGGTTTTCGAACAGAGAGAGAAACTTTATTGTAACCCTCCTTACTTTCATCTCCTTTGATTCAGCTAACGAGGAGGTGATCAGAGTGAATTTAACTCCATTGATAATTGTTGGAGTCTGCGTTGTTTTGGCTGGAACTGTTATTCTTATTTTGATCAAAAAGACTTCTGGGGTAAAGTCTATATTTAAGGCCAGTCGAGAGGCCAAAAACATAAGAGAGACAGCAAAGGAAGAAGCAGAAAAAATAAGGCGTGAAGCATCAATAGAAGCCAAGGAGAAACTTCTAAACCTCAAGGCTGATTTTGAAAGGCAGACTCGCGATAGACACAGAAAATTAAACGATATGGAAAGAAGGCTTATGCAAAAAGAAGAGAATCTGGAGCGAAAGTTCCAGAGCCACGAAAGAAAAGAGAAGGAATTTTCCACTAAAGAACAGAGGCTTTACTCAAAAGAAAGGGAAATTGATGAAGAAAAGAATAAGTATGAAGAATTGATCAGAAAGGAAACTAAGGAATTGGAAAGGATATCAGGGTTGACTCAGGAAGAAGCAAAAAACATATTGATGACAAAGATGGAGGAGGATGCCAAGCTCGAGGCTGTTCAGGCAATCCGACGGATTGAAGAAGAGACCAGGGAGAAAAGCCAGGTTCTGGCTCGCGAGATAATGAGTCAAGCTATTCAGCACTCATCGGCCGAGCATGTGGTGGAAACGACGGTCTCTGTGGTTGACCTTCCCTCGGACGATATGAAGGGTCGTATCATAGGAAGAGAAGGGCGAAACATTCGGGCTCTTGAAATGGCGACAAACGTTGATATCATAGTCGATGATACTCCTGGGGCTGTAATTCTTTCTAGCTTTGACCCGATTCGCCGCGAGTTGGCTCGTCTGGCTATCGAAAAGCTGGTTATCGACGGCAGGATTCACCCTGCCCGTATAGAAGAGGTAGTGGAGACAGTGAAGGCAGAATTAGAGGAGAAGATTAAAGAGGAGGGAGAATCCGTAGTCCTGGAGCTCAGGGTCCAGAATGTTCATCCTGAACTCATTAAACTTCTTGGTAAGCTGAAGTTCCGGACAAGTTATGGACAGAATGTCCTCCAGCATTCCAAAGAAGTTGCCTATCTAGCAACTTTAATGGCTAAAGAGCTGGGATTAGATTCAAACATAGCTTTAAGGGCAGGGCTTCTCCATGACATAGGAAAGGCAGTGGATAGGGAGATCGAAGGAACTCACACAGAGTTGAGTGTCGAACTCGCCAAGAAGTACGGAGAAGCCGAAGCTGTCACCCAAGCCATTGCTTCCCATCACCGTGATGTTGATTTCCCTTCCATAGAAGCAGTATTAGTCCAGGCTGCGGATACTCTTTCAGCGGCCCGGCCTGGTGCACGCCGTGAGCTTCTGGAAGCTTATATCAAAAGACTGGAAAAACTCGAGGAAATAGCCAATTCTTACGAGGGAGTTTCCAAATCCTTTGCCCTCCAGGCAGGTCGTGAGATTAGGATTATCGTCGAAAGCCATAAGATTTCCGATGAAAAGGCCACTGTGATAGCTAAAGAGATCGCCCAGAAAATCAAGGATGAACTGGACTATCCAGGACAGATAAAGGTGACAGTCATACGCGAGACGAGAGCTGTGGAATATGCCCGATAAGATTAGTGTTCTGTTCTTAGGTGATATAATCGGCCGTCCGGGTCGCAAAATATTGGAGAGACATTTGCGCCCTATGGTCAAGAAACATTCCCCTTCTCTTATCATTGCCAATGGCGAAAATGCTGCTGGTGGATTAGGGATTACCGAGGAAGTAGGACAGGAGCTTTTGACCGAGGTTGATGTTTTAACTTCCGGAAATCATATCTGGGATAAGAAGGAAGCAATCGATTACCTGGCTCGTGAGCCGAGGCTCCTTCGACCTGCCAACTATCCGCCTCAAAATCCAGGAAAAGGGACATACGTGTTTGAGACGCGCGGGAAGGAAAAGATTGGTATCCTGAATCTGCAAGGAAGGGTCTTTATGGAACCTATAGATTGCCCCTTCAGACATTCTGATGAGGAACTCAAGACACTCAAGGCCTCTACTCCTGTAATAATTGTTGATTTTCACGCCGAGGCCACTTCAGAAAAGCAGGCAATGGGCTGGTATCTGGACGGAAAAGTTTCAGCAGTTATAGGAACCCATACTCACGTTCCCACGGCTGACGAGAGAATCCTGCCCCAGGGAACAGCTTTTATCACTGATGTGGGAATGGTCGGCGCCTACAATTCTGTAATCGGGATCCGCAGGGACCAAGCTGTAAAAAGATTCCTTACCGGCCGGCCTCACCGTTTTGAGCCAGCAAAGGAAGGAGTATTCTTCTCTGCTGTCTCTATTGAGGTCGATCCTAAGACAGGAAAAGCTCTTTCTATCCAGAGAGAAATCATAACCGAGGAAGAAAGTGGAGACTGAAAGCCTTGTAAAGCCAGACAAGATTTATACTGTTTCTGAAGTGACACAGATGGTCAAACAGGAGCTGGAGAGCAAATTCCCGTTGTTGTGGGTGGAAGGCGAGATATCCAACTTCTACCGCCATCAATCAGGTCACCTATATTTCACGTTGAAGGATGAGCGCAGTCAGCTTCGTTCAGTCATGTTTCGCTCTATGGCCCAAAAGGTTCCTTTTGAGTTGGAGGATGGACTCCAGGTTGTTGCTCGTGGACAGATAAATGTCTATGAACCAAGAGGAGAATACCAGCTTTTGGTTGAGGTGGTTGAGCCCAAGGGCAAAGGAGCGCTCCAGCTGGCCTTTGAACAGCTAAGGGAGAAACTAAACAAGGAAGGCCTCTTCGATCCTAAGTATAAAAAGAAACTTCCGCTTCTTCCCAAAAAAGTAGGGATCGTCACTTCCCCGACTGGAGCAGCCATTGTCGATATCATAAGGACAATTGAGAGAAGGTTTGCTCGGCTCCATATCCTTATCTATCCGGCAAGAGTTCAAGGAGAGGGCGCAGCGGACGAGATTGTCGAAGGGATAGACTGTTTGGGCGGCATTGAAGATATTGATGCGATCATTGTCGGTCGAGGAGGAGGTTCAATAGAAGACCTATGGGCTTTTAACGAGGAAAAGGTTGCCCGCTCCATTTTTAACTGCTCTATTCCCATTATTTCAGCCGTCGGTCATGAGATTGATTTTACTATTGCTGACTTTGTAGCTGATATTCGGGCCTCGACTCCCTCTGTAGCAGCAGAGATATTGATCGAGAAGGAGCAGTCTTTTGAGGAGTTAATAAAAAACTTGGAGAAAAGAACGATCCACTACCAGCAATATTTCCTCCAGGAACAAAGGCATCAAGTTTTTAGCCTCACCCAGCACAGGGCTTTTCAGAATATGAGGGTAAAACTGTTGAATCTCGAACAAAAGGTTGACGAACTTGAGACAAAAGCCTGGAACAAAATCAGGGATATGCAGCAGAAGATTGCTGAGGACAAATCCGCGGCTTCCCTGATGGAAGAAAAGATGCGCAGCGCTTTGAGAAGGATGCTCCAGCATTTTCAGGCACAATGGGAAAGGCTTTCTGCACAGTTGCATAACCTCAGCCCCCTGAATATACTAAAAAAAGGCTACGCACTCTGCTGGAGAGATGACGGCCAGTACTTAATTCGAAAAATAGATGAGGTTAAGAAAGAAGAAGAATTGACAGTTTCTTTTTATAAGGGGGAATTTAACTGTTTGGTTAAAAAAATAGATAGAGCAAAGCTCATCGAATCCAGGCTTAATAAAAAATGAAATACTATAAAAAAAATTGTAGGGGTTTGATTCATCAAACCCAGAAAAAATGGGGCCAGGCCCCAATTTTTATCTGGGATGGAGACAATGGAGGCAAAAATGAAAAAATGGAGTCTGGCCCCATTATATCGCATATGAACTCATGACAAAAAAAGGAGATAAAATGGCTACCCTTAGCTTCGAGAAAGCCTTGGAGGACTTGGAGAAAATTGTGGAAAAATTGGAGAAAGCAGGGCTTTCTTTAAGTGAATCGCTGACTCTTTTTGAGAAAGGAGTCAAGCTGGCAAGATTTTTAAGAGATGAATTAGAGAAAGCTGAGAAAAAAGTAGAGATTCTCCTCAAGGATGAAAAGGGAGAGGTCAAAGCAAAACCTTTTGAACTCGGGAAAGAAGAAGCACCTTCGAAGGAAAATAAGCAGGAAGAAGAGGAGGAGGAAGAGGAGGAAGAATCGTCCGATTCTGGAAAAGATGAAGACCTTCCCTTTTAAAAAAAGTAGCATGGGTAAAAAAAGCTGTAGGGGTTTGATTCATCAAACCCACATAATAAAAATGGGATCAAAAAATGGGGCCAGGCCCCATTTTTTGCCCCAATTTTAATATCATAGGTATGAAAGCTGAACAGCAATGAAAGTCGAAGAGAGCATCGGCCAGAAAAAGAGCGCTGTAGAGCGCGAGCTGGAAAGCATTCTTTCTCAGGAAGACTCCCTCCTTTTCCAGGCGATGAGGCATGCTGTTTTCTCGGGAGGGAAAAGATTTAGACCGATACTCGCTCTTTCTTCAGGGGAGTGTTTCGGAGCCCCTGCTGATTTGGTCCTGCCTTTTGCTTGCGCCCTGGAGCTAATCCACAACTATTCGCTTGTCCATGATGACCTGCCTTCGATAGACAACGATGATTTCCGCCGGGGCAAGCCTTCATGCCATAAAGCTTACGGCGAGGATATCGCTATCCTGGCTGGTGACAGCCTTCTGACCATGGCTTTTGAGATATTAGCCAAAGCTCCTCTGAGAGAGAATTCCCGGGTTAAAAGAGAGCAGATCATCATGGAGATTAGCCAGTCGGCTGGAGTTAAGGGGATGGTCGGGGGACAGCTGATGGATATAACCGTTTCTCAAGATGCCTTGACAGAAGAAACATATCACGAGCTTATCCTTAAAAAGACAGGCTCGCTAATCATCGCTTCTGTCAAAACAGGCGCTATTCTGGGTGCGGCAGACGCTTCAGAGCTTGAAGCTGCAGTCAAATATGGGAGGAATTTAGGCCTTGCTTTCCAAATCAGGGATGATATCCTCGACTCAGGTCAAGATGCGAAAAAAGGCCGCCTTCCACGACCCAACTATGTTTCTCTATTCGGGCTTAAAGACTCAGAACGAAGGTTAAGAAACTTTGTCGAGGCTGCAAAGAATGCGCTGGATGAAGCTTCTTTGGAATCTGAGGAACTTCGCTATTTAGCTACGAAACTTTTAGAGCTCGAGAAAAGGAGCTAAAATGAGCACAATCCTTGATGGAATAGAAAGCCCGCAAGATTTAAAAAGACTTCCGATAAAAGACCTCTCCAAAGTCGCAATAGATATAAGAGGTCTAATCCTTGATGTTGTCTCTAAGCACGGGGGGCACCTTTCATCAAACTTGGGTGTAGTCGAGTTGACCATTGCTCTCCATTGTGTCTTTGATGCTCCTCGAGATAAGATCGTCTGGGATGTGGGGCATCAATGCTACCCCCATAAGATTTTGACCGGACGAAGGGAGGAGTTCCAGACTCTTCGCCAGTATAAGGGCTTGTGCGGATTTCCCTCCCGGAGAGAAAGCGAATACGATGTTTACGACACAGGCCACGCCTCGACCGCTCTCTCTGCCGCGCTTGGAATGTCCGTTGCCCGAGACAAAAATAAAGAAGACTATAATGTTGTGGCGGTTGTCGGAGACGGGAGCTTGACAGGTGGTGTAGCCTGGGAAGCCTTGAACCAGATTGGCCATCTGAGGGAAAAGTTAATTATTGTTCTCAATTATAATGAAATGTCCATAGCTAATAATGTAGGAGCCATGGCTAAGTACCTCTCCTACATTGTTTCTGGGCAGCATTACCTGAAAATAAAAGACCTTGTGAAATCTATCCTGGGGATTATCCCCGCTGTAGGTAAGCCCATGATTAAGGTTGGCGGGGCAGTGGAAGAAGCAATCAAAAAGATGGTTTTCCCTGGCTTTGTTTTTGAAGAATTGGGAGTGAAGTACATCGGTCCAGTCCAGGGGCACAACATTAGTTCCCTGATCGAGGTTTTTGAAAAGGCTAAAGATTATGACGGGCCTGTGCTCATTCACTGTGTTACCCAGAAAGGAAAAGGATATTCTCCAGCCATATCTAATCCAGAAGGCTTCCATGGCGCAAGCCCTTTTGATATCCAGACTGGAGAAACCTTAAACAAGGATAAAGGACCAAGCTATTCTTCTGTTTTTGGCAAGATTGCGCTGAAAATAGCCAAAGAAGACGAGAAAGTTGTGGCTATTACGGCTGCTATGCCGGACGGAACAGGCTTACGACCTTTTGCCGATAAATTTCCTGGGCGATTTTTCGACGTCGGTATTGCCGAGCAGCATGCTGTTGATTTTGCCTCGGGTTTAGCCCTCAGCGGCTTCAAGCCCGTCGTGGCTATCTATTCCACGTTCCTTCAAAGGGCTTATGACCAGCTTTACCATGATATTTGTTTGATGGATCTTCCTGTCTTTTTTGCCATTGATAGATCAGGGGTCGTCCCTGATGATGGCCCCACCCATCAGGGCATAAATGATATCATCTACCTAAGGCATTTACCCAATATGATCGTCATGGCGCCTAAAGATGAGAATGAATTACAGCATATGATAAAATCAGCACTTTCTTATCCTCATCCTGCCTCTGTCCGTTTTCCTAAAGGTAAAGGAGTGGGCGTTCCGTTAGATAAAGATTTTAAGGAGATTCCTGTTGGCAAGAGTGAGGTCCTAAAAGACGGGAAGGAATTATTCATAGCCTTGGGCAGCATGGTTTATCCCGCACTGGAGGTAGCTAAGAGGTTGGAGAAGGAAGGGATTAGCCTGGCTGTGGTGAACGCTAGGTTCGCTAAACCCCTGGATGAGGAGGTAATCCTTCGCTTCGCTAAGAAAGGAAGTGTTATCGTTACTGCAGAGGAAGGCGTTACTGCAGGTGGGTTTGGAAGTGCTGTTAGAGAGCTTTTAGACAAGGTGAAGAGGTTCGATATAAGATTCAAGAGCATCGGGCTTCCTCTGGAGATCTATCCGCTGGGCAAGGTTGCACAGATAAAAAAGCAATATCTTCTGGATGAGGAAGGCCTCTTTAAACAAATAAAAGAATTTTTCGCAGGAAGCTGATTTATCGTAGGGTTTTGGATATGTAGGGGCTTGATTAATTGCAGGGGATTTATTGTAGGGGCTTGATTCATTGTAGGGGTTTGATTAATTAAACCCACGTTATGTTTATGCAGGGATTAGATTTATCAATTCTCATAAACTCTAGAGGCATGATTTATTGTACGGGCTAGATTAATTGTACGGGCTAGATTAATTGTAGGGGCTAGATTAATTGTAGGGGTTTGATTTATCAAACCCACTTTTTGTTTATATAAAATGGCTAAAAAAATAGGGGTTGCACCCGTTTTACCCAAAAAGGAGAGGTTTCTTTGTAGGAGCTTGATTGTATTTGTAGAGGCTTCTTGATGAAAAAGGAAAGAGCAGATAAGATTATCGTAGGTCGCGGTTTGGCCGAGAGCCGCCAGAAGGCCCAGGCCTTGATAATGGCAGGACTGGTTTCTTCAGATGGCCAAAGGATCGAAAAGCCAGGTCAGATGATAGGAATTGACCAGGAAATCTCGCTTAAAGAGAAAATGCCCTACGTAAGCCGCGGGGGGCTAAAACTTGAAGAGGCACTCGAGGCATTTAATATCTCCATCAAAGGCAAGGTTGCAGCAGATTTGGGAGCCTCCACAGGGGGCTTTATAGATTGCTTGCTCCAGAAAGGTGCAAAAAAGATTTATGCCGTGGATGTGGACATACGTCAGATAGACTGGCGCCTAAGAGAGGATCCGCGGGTAATCTGTAAGCAGAAAAATGCTCGTTATTTAACAAAAGATGACTTCGGTGATTCCCTGGATATCATCACCACAGACTTATCATTTATTTCTGTGCTTAAAGTCTTGCCTGCTGTAAAAGAATTCTTGGGCGATGGCGTGCTCCTTTCTCTTATCAAACCTCAGTTTGAGGTCGGAAAAGGCCAGGTGGGAAAGAAGGGAGTAGTCAGAAATTCGGCTTTGCACGAAGATGTCTTAGGCAAGATCATCGAAGAGGCTCATAAAATGGAATTCGCCCTGAGAGGTTTAATCAGATGCTCTTACCTAGGCCAGAAAGGGAACCGAGAGTTTTTTGTTTTCTGGTCATTAGAGGAAGAGGCTCTAAGTCAAGGCGAAGTTCAGAGATTGATCAAGGAGGCGGTCTGGAATGAAAAAAGTTAAACAGGCAGGTTTTGTTATAAAGCCACATGCTCCTCGTATCGAAAAAATCTTGGCAGAACTAGTCCGATACCTTGAGCAGAAAGGAATAAAGTGTCTGTTGGAGGACGTAGCCGCGCAAAAACTCAAGAAAGGCAAGGGTATACCGAGGGAGAAGCTCCCGGAGAAAGTTGAATTGGTCGTTGTTCTTGGAGGTGACGGCACTCTGCTCAGCATAGCTCATTTAGCAGCCCAGAAGGACGTTCCAGTTTTGGGAATCAATATGGGCGACCTAGGCTTTTTAACAGAAGTGCCCATTGATGAGATGTACCTAGCCCTGGATGCTTTTTTAGGGGGAGATGATAAGGTTTTGAGCCCCAGGCGCTTGCTCGAAGCCAAAACCAAAAATAATGTCTATTATTGTCTGAATGATGTAGTCATCAACAAGGGAGCATTAGCTCGGATGATTCAGTGCAAGATTTGGATTGACAAGAAAGAAGTTGCAACGTTACGAGCTGATGGCCTCATTATATCTACTCCCACAGGATCCACAGCTTATTCTCTGGCTGCTGGAGGCCCGCTCATCCAGCCATACATCCCAGCAATTATCATTGCTCCTATCTGCCCTCACACATTATCCTTCCGGCCCATGGTCATTTCCTCCGCGTCCATGATTAGAATTCGCCTCCTTACCGAAGGAGAAGAAGTTTACATCACCATTGACGGACAGCGTGGAAATCCGCTGGTCAAGAATGATGAAGTAGATATCAAGCAAAGCGATTTCGAACTCCGCCTTAT
>WVZK01000200.1:0-14600 GCA_011772475.1 Candidatus Aminicenantota bacterium
ATTGTAAGTGAAAATCTGGATCTTCCCCCAGGGTACTATATATCCTGGAGCGGCCAGTATGAGTACGAAATGCAGGCCAGGAAGCGATTGATGACGGTAGTTCCCATCTGCATCTTCATAATTTTTCTTTTGCTCTACATCAAGTTCAAACGGTTTTCAGCTGCCATAATTTTGATTCTCTCTCTCCCTTTTGCCTTCATTGGGGGAGTTTGGCTTCAGTTCGTTCTCGGATTTAAGTTCAGCACTGCTGTCTGGGTTGGCTATATCGCTCTTTTTGGAGTTGCAGTTGAAGCAGGAGTGGTGATGATGGATTTCTTGGTTGAGCATACAAGGAAGGGTGGAGATCTTGTTGAAAACGTGGTCCAGGCTGGAATGCTCAGAGTCAGGCCAATAGTCATGACAACCGCAACGACAATTCTTGCTCTTATCCCAATTTTAATAAGCACTGGAAGCGGGGCAGAAATTATGAAGCCCATCGCTACACCTACAGTGGGAGGGATGGTCACATCCACAATATTAAATCTTATAATCGTTCCTGTTATCTTCACCTGGATTCTCAAAGGAAGATTGAAAAAAGAGCAAACTGGAGAGAAATGATGATGACTCAGAGAAAGAAAAATTTTCTGACTGCTTTAATTTAATGTGTTTCGCAAGTGATAGGATTTATATCTTAATACGTGTTTTAGCCTTGACAAAACCTATCAAGTAGGTAAGAATAAAATTTAACTAACTTTAGGAGGATTGAATGACTAAACATTCAAAAGTTTTAACATTGTTTTTAGCTCTTTCATTTGTCCTGGTCATAAGTGGAATCGCTCAACAGCAAGCCGAAGAAAAAGTCGTATGCCCTGTATGCCATAACGAGTTCAAAAAATCTGAGGCGAAAGCTACTTATGAGCACGAGGGTAAGACCTATTATTTCTGCTCTGAAGGATGCAAAGAGAATTTCGCAAAGAATCCCGAAAAGTATCTCAAGAAAGAAGCGGAGATGAAAGAAGTCTATACCTGCCCCATGCACCCTGAGGTTAAGTCAGATAAACCTGGCAAGTGCTCAAAGTGCGGTATGAATTTAGAGAAGAAAATGATGCATAAAGAGAAGATGATGCACATGGAACACATGGAAAAAGAACATATGCACAAAGAAGGCGAAATGAAAGCCTGCTGCTCCATGGCGGGTGTGATGAGCGGCGAGGATGTTGAAATGAAAGTGGAGAATTTAAAAGATGGGATTGCCGTGACATTGACCTCAAAAGATGCAGAAGTTGTGAAGAAACTTCAGGAAATGGCTTCCCAGATGAAAGAAATGCACAAGAAGATGGGAGCTAAAAAAGAAGAGGTTAAAAAGTGATATTTGTAGGGGTTTGATTCATCAAATCCACCTTTTAACTTTGATTAAGAGGATTCTTTACGTAGGGGCTTGATTCATCAAGCCCTTCTTTTTTTTGAATTGTTGGAGTGTTTTCTTGTAGGGGCTTGATTTATCAAGCCCACCTTTTAATCATGGATTAATCTCTACCCGAGTAAATTCTCTGGACTCTCTTGTTTATCGAAGTGAATATCTCGTAGGGAACAGTGCCCGCAATTCTGGCGACTTCTGTTGCCGTTATTTCTTCGTTACCCTGTTTTCCAATTAGAACGGCAACATCCTCAGTCTTAACATCTTTTATACCGGTCACATCCACCATGATCTGGTCCATGGTAACAGCCCCGAGTATTTGAGCTTTTTTCCCCCTTATAAGAACATAACCCTTGTTTGAAAGAGAAAGGGGATATCCATCTCCGTAGCCAACAGGCAGCGTTGCTACTTTCATCTGCTTTTTTGTTTTATACGTCCTGGCATAACTAAGTGTCCTTCCTTTGGGAATGGACTTTAAAAAGGCAATTTTTGTTTTTAGAGATAGAGCTGGCCTGAGCTTCTCGGCGCCTTTGACATACTCAGAAGGGCTTACACCATAAATTGATAAACCCGGCCGTACCATATTCAGATGGGCTTCTGGAAGGTTAAATATTGCTCCGGTATTGGAGATATGCTTAAACCTTATCGGCAAATCTTTGATTTTTTCCAGACAGCGATTAAACCAATCAAACTGCTTTCTTGCAAAATCTAAATTCTGTTCATCTGAGGTTGCAAAATGAGAACAGACGCCTTCTATTTCAATGTCTGGCATCTTATAAACCTGCCTAATAAACTCATCCGCCCTCTCATGCCATACTCCAATACGTCCCATACCAGTATCGACCTTTATATGAACATTTGCCCGCGTTCCTCTTTTTCTTGCCGCATCTGCCAGGGCGTTTGTCATCTCCCATGAACAGACAACCGGTGAGAGATTGTACTCGATGAATTCTTCAGCCTGCCCGCTCATCCCTGAGCTTAAGACTATTATAGGAACATCCTTAAAAACATCTCTAAGCTCAATTCCTTCATACAGACTGGAAACACCCAGAGCCTTTACTCCAAGATCAAGGGCTTGCCTGGAAACTTCGATGGCTCCATGCCCATAGGCATTGCATTTCACTATTGCCATTAAATCAATGTCTTTGCCCAGTTTCTTTTGAATATTTTTTATATTAAAACGAACAGCTCCAAGGTTTATTTCTGCCCAGGTTTTTAAAAGCCTGTAAGTGTAGGAAGATTCTTTTCTGTTCGCTTTTTTACTATCCTGTTTTTTTAAAGTCATGATTTTTCTCCAAAGTGATGCATTTCTTATATACTGTCTAGTTTTATATTCAAAGGCATAGCTCTTTACTCCGCCCCAAAAAAATTTATAGCACGGCAAGAATTTAGTGTCAAAAATGATAGGCGACAGGATTGATGCCATAATAGGAAGAAAATTGACTTCGAGAATGCGTAAAAAAGGGGACAGGCTACTTTTTTGTTAGCTTACGTGATTTCTTCGCTATCAATTATAAGTTAATGAACAGCGAAAGGAGTAAGTCCTAGAGCAAGAAGCTAAGAGAAACAGATTAGCCTGAATGGATATCCTGGAGGCAGTAGAGGGAAGGAGAGGTCTTTCTTCTCATCTCTATAGCCTTTACGGCAGCACTGGCTGAAGGGATGGTTGTGTAACAGGGAATGCGATAAGAAAAGGCTACTTTCCTGATCATTCGAGCATCACTCCATTCATGAATTCCAGAGGGAGTATTAAAGATCATCCCTACTTTTCCTTCTTTTATATCCTCAAGGATGTTTCTTTTTTCCTTAAAAACCTTGCCGATAGTATCCACGCGAAAGCCGTGTCTTTGGAGATACTGAGTGGTTCCTTCAGTCGCCACCAGGCTAAATCCAAGTTGCTCGAGTTTTTCTACGATAGGTATAATCTTTGGTTTATCTTCATCTGGAGCACTGACGAAAACTCTCCCTTCCTCGGGAAGATGGAACCCTGCCCCTTCAGCAGCTTTGAGGAAAGCCATCGGAAAATGGCTGTCAATTCCGATAGATTCCCCTGTAGAGCGCATCTCAGGCCCGAGGATAGGATCAACCTCCATGAATTTATCAAAAGAAAAGACAGCCTCTTTCACAGCATAAAGGTCTTGAGGGCGCTGTGTTATGTTTATTTCCCTGAGCTTTTTCCCCAAAATGAGCTGGGTAGCTATCTTAGCCATCGGAACTCCTGTAGCCTTGGAGAGGAAGGGAACTGTCCTCGAAGCCCTGGGATTGACTTCTAATATATAGATTGTGGTTCCTTTGACTGCAACCTGAACATTCATCAGCCCTAAGATTTGAAGCTCCTTGGCCATGAGAGTTACCTGACGCTTAACTTCCTCAATCACTCTATCAGCAAGAAAATAAGGAGGGGTGACCATAGTCGCGTCTCCAGAATGGATACCTGCTTCCTGGATATGCTCCAAGATCCCTCCTATGTAAACGTCCTCACCGTCGCAGAGAAGGTCAACATCAAGCTCCACGGCATTTTCGATGAATTCGTCGATAAGGATGGCGTATTCTGTGCAGTACTCTCGGATGGATTTTACATATTTTTCCAGCTCCTCCTCATTGTGGATGACTTTCATAGCCCGGCCTCCAAGGACGTAGGAAGGACGGACAAGGATAGGGTATCCAATTTTTTCGGCAATTTTTAATGCCTGGGATGAATTTCTGGCCATGCCGTTTCTTGGTCGCTTCAAGTTCAGTCTTTTCAAGAAATTTTCAAACTTTTCTCTGTCTTCTGTTTCGTCGATGGCCTTGGAGCTTGTTCCCAGTATTCTTGCTTTGTTTTTCCACAATCCTAACGAAATTTTCAGAGGGGTTTGTCCGCCAAACTGAGCAATGATCCCCGCTGGTTTTTCATTATGATAGATAGAGAGTACGTCCTCCAGAGTTACTGGATCAAAATAAAGGCGGTCAGAAATGTCATAATCAGTGGAGACTGTTTCAGGGTTGGAGTTTATCATGATGGCCTTATAGCCAAAATCTCTCAAGGCAAAAACACCGTGAACGCAGCAGTAGTCAAACTCAATTCCCTGCCCGATCCTATTCGGGCCAGAACCAAGGATAATAGCTTTTTTCTGGTTGATTTCTGAGGCTTCGCTTTCTTCTTCATAGGTAGAGTAGAAATATGGAGTTTCAGACTCGAACTCGCCAGCGCAGGTATCGACTACTTTCCAGACAGGGAACACCTTTGCTTTCTCTCTCATTTTTCTGACTTCGGCTTCTTTTAAGCCTGCGAGCTCTCCTATTCTTTTATCGGAAAATCCCAGCTCCTTAGCTCTTCGAAGGATATCATGATTCAACGAGCTCTTTCTCGAGGATTTAAGTTTTTTTTCAAAATCAACTATATCTTTGATATTCTGGATAAAGAAAGGGTCGATTTGAGTGAGTTCGCTAATCTTCGTAACATCTATTCCAGCTCTAAGAGCATCAGCAATAAACCAGAGTCTTTCGGCATTCGGTCGAGCACGATCTTCATTAAATGCCTTTTTATCAAGTTTCTTATATTTTTCCTCGAATCCCCAACGATCTATCTCGAGAGATCGAATCGCCTTTTGGAGGGCTTCTTTAAAGGTTCGGCCGATTGCCATTGTCTCTCCTACTGATTTCATCTGAGTGGTGAGGGCAGGCTCTTCCTCGGGGAATTTTTCAAAAGCAAATCGAGGGATTTTGACCACGACATAGTCGATAGCAGGCTCGAAACAGGCAGGAGTCTTTTTTGTGATGTCGTTTAAAATCTCATCCAGGGTATAGCCTACGGCCAGTTTCGCCGCCATCTTAGCGATGGGGAAGCCAGTTGCTTTTGAAGCTAAGGCTGAGGAGCGGGACACCCTAGGATTCATCTCGATAACTAACATCTGCCCGTCTGAAGGATTTATGGCGAATTGAATGTTAGAGCCGCCCGTCTCTACCCCAATCTCTCTCATGATGGCAATAGAGGCGTCCCTTAACCTCTGGTATTCCTTATCAGTCAGGGTCTGGGCTGGGGCCACAGTGACAGAGTCACCTGTATGGACTCCCATGGGATCGAAGTTTTCGATAGGGCAGACGATTACGACATTATCTTTTTTGTCCCTCATAACCTCCAACTCAAACTCTTTCCAGCCTATTATGGACTTCTCGATAAGTACTCTTGAAATAGGACTTATAGCAAGGCCAAGGGGAACGAATTTATAAAAGTCATCCCAGTTCTTAATGATGTTGCCGCCTGTTCCTCCCAAAGTAAACGAGGGGCGGATGACCACTGGAAATTTAATCTTCTTCACGATGTCCACGGCTTCCTTGAGATTCGAGGCGTAGCCTGATTCTGGAACTTCAAGCCCGATTTTTTCCATCGAGCGTCGGAATAACATCCTGTCTTCTGCCTTTCTTATGGAGTCTGTGGTGACTCCTATTAGCTGAATCTTGTGCTTATCCAAGATCCCTTCATCGTCAAGTTCGAGAGATAGATTCAAGGCTTTTTGACCGCCCAAGGTGGCAAGAAGGGCATCGGGATTTTCTTTCTGGATTATCTTTTCCAGGTACTCGACTGTTAACGGCTCAAGATAGGTGCGGTCTGCAAACTCGGGATCGGTCATGATCGTGGCTGGATTGGAATTGACCAGAATGACCTTATATTGTTCTTCTTTTAAAGCCTTGAGAGCCTGAGTTCCTGAATAATCGAATTCAGAGGCCTGGCCGATTATGATAGGCCCAGAGCCAATGATCAGGATAGACTGGATGTCTTCTCGTCTCGGCACTTTATTTTCCTCTAAAATCCTCCATCATATGGATGAAATCTTGGAAAAGATATCTTGAATCTCTGGGTCCAGGAGAGCTTTCTGGATGATACTGGACTGAGTAGAGGAACTTATCCTTTAAAGACAGTCCTTCCGAAGTCATATCGTTGAGGTTGAGATGGGTTAATTTTGCCAGTCCCTCTAAGGAATCGATATCCACAGCGAATCCATGGTTCTGGCAGGTTATTTCAATGGAACCTGTCTCTAAATTTTTTACAGGATGGTTTGCTCCTCTATGGCCGAATTTAAGCTTAAAAGTTTTCCCTCCGAGAGCAAGACCTAAAAGCTGATGACCGAGGCAGATTCCAAAGATAGGAATTTTTCCGATTAAATTTTGGATGTTATCTATGGCGTAATCTACAGGAGCAGGATCCCCAGGCCCGTTGGAGAGAAGAACTCCATCAGGCTTCATTTTCATGATTTCTTTCCAGGATGTCTGAGCAGGAACCACGAGGACATCAACATTATTTGAAACAAGGTTTCTTAAAATATTTCTCTTAATTCCAAAGTCGTAGGCAACGACAAAATATTTGAATCTCTTTTTTGCCGAGTAGCCTTTTGACCAATTATAGATTCCTTCACGCCATCTGTAGGCTTTGGAGGTTGTGACTTCCTTGACCAAGTCGAGTCCGACTATAGAGGGTGTTTTTTTTACGCGGCGGATAAGAGCTTTTATGTCATGGTTTTTAGTTGAGATTAAGGCTCTTTGGGCGCCTCCGGTACGAATAATTTTGGTTAATTTTCTGGTATCAATACCCTGGATGCCGACGATTTTGTTTCTTTTCAGGTAATCTGAAAGGCTTTCTTCCTTCCTCCAGTTGGAGGGAAGGGAAGCAAGCTCTTTGATGACAAAGCCTTCTACCCAGGGATGCAGTGATTCCACATCCTCAAGATTGCAACCATAGTTTCCGATAAGGGGGTAGGTCATAGTGACTATCTGGCCTTTGTAAGATGGGTCTGTGAGGATTTCCTGGTAGCCGGACATGGAAGTGTTGAAGACGATTTCTCCTTGAGCTTCGCCGTCGAAACCTATGGATTGTCCGATGAAAAATGCTCCCCCCTCTAAAACAAGAATGGCCTTTTTCGAAGCCATCTCAGGTGCTTAAGGTCTCCGAAAAATCGGCAAACATTTTTGTTATTTTACATATTCTTATTTTGAAAATCCACCATTTTTTTTGTATGGGTTTGATTCATCTTATGTAAGGGCTTGATTTATCAAGCGCACCTTTAGATAATTGGTTTCTTAATAGATTAGAAGAAGATGAAGAGAAAAAAAGTAGTTGTAGCCATGAGCGGGGGAGTGGACTCCTCGGTGGCAGCAGCTCTGCTCAAAGAACAGGGATATGATGTCATCGGATTAACGATGAAGCTTTTTTCTTTGCCCAAGCAATACTGCATTTCTGAGAATCTAAGGAGCTGTTGCGGGTGGAAAGCAACAGAAGATGCTCATCGCGTTGCCATCTCTCTGGGAATCTCGCACTACGTTGTTGATTTTAGGAATAAGTTCGAGAAGAGTGTGATTGCCGACTTCTGTGAGGGATATTCCAAAGGCAGTACTCCCAATCCTTGCATCCGCTGCAATCAGTATATTAAATTCGATTTTCTGATGAAGAAGCTCAAAGCGTTTGGAGCAGATTTTCTAGCGACGGGCCACCATGCTCGTGTCGAATACGATACTAGATCAGGGCGGTATCTTCTCAAAAAGGGAAAAGACAGACAGAAAGATCAGTCTTATTTCCTGTATCCATTAACACAGAAGCAGCTCTCTCGCACTCTGATGCCAATCGGCAATTTCACAAAAAAAGAAGTGAGAGAAAAAGCTCAGAAATTAGGCCTCCCTGTGGCTCAGAGACCTGAAAGCCAGGAGATCTGTTTTGTTCCTGATAACGATTATTCGGGATTTCTTCGCCAAAGAATTCCTGAAGCGTTCCGCTCCGGGCCCATAGTAGATCTCGGGAATCGAGTTTTAGGTCAGCACGAGGGAATCGCGCATTTTACCATAGGCCAAAGGAAGGGAATGGGAATTGCTGCTTCCCAACCGCTTTATGTCTTATCCATAAATAGTGATAAAAACACAATAGTTATCGGGCCTTCCAACCAGCTTTACGGGAATACTCTTTTAGCTTCTCAAGTAAACTTGATTTCTAAGGATAAAATAACTAAGCCGCTCAAGGTGAGAGCTAAAATCAGATACAAGCACAAGGAAACCAAAGCGTTCCTTTCTCCTCAGGATACAGACCAGATTTTGGTGGAATTCGAGAAACCACAAAGGGCTATAACTCCAGGCCAATCTGTAGTTTTTTATGACAAAGATGTGGTTGTAGGCGGAGGAATCATAGATAAATCAGTTAAGAAAGATCTTGACCAAACGGCTTAAACAAAAGAAAGGAAACCGGGACCAAACTTCTAAACTTATGATGATATTTAACGAGAAAAAATAATGAGATTTGGTGGCCATTCAGAGGTTGATCAGATAAAAAGTGTTTTGCTTAAACACCCTAAAGATGCCTTCATGAATCAAGATAATATTCAGTTTCAATGGAAAGAACTGAATTATTTGGCTTGTCCAGACTATGATAAGGCACTCAAGGAGTATGATAATTTCGTCGAGTTTCTGAAGAAGTTTATCCCTGAGATTCATTATCTCCCGCAGAATGATAAGACTGGGCTTGATTCCATATATGTTCATGATCCTGTGATCATCGCGAATAAAGGGGCCATATTGTGTAGCATGGGAAAGGAGGGGCGTCGTGCAGAGCCTCAAGCTGCTGGACAGTTTCTCCTTAAATTGGGCATTCCCATTCTCGGCTCTATTATTGGAGAAGGAAAGTTGGAAGGAGGGGATGTGGTTTGGATAGACGAACGCACCCTTGCTGTGGGTCTAGGCGACCGCACAAACGAGGAAGGTATCAGCCAGCTGAAGGAGCTCACCAGGGACTTTGTTGATGAATTTATTATCGTTCCCTTGCCGCCCTGGAAAGGGCCCGGTGATGTCCTCCATCTGATGTCTATAATCAGCCCGGTCGATCACGATTTAGCCGTAGTCTATTCAAAACTTCTTCCTGTTCCCTTCAGAGAGAGGCTCCAGCGACGAGGAATCCAACTTCTTGAAGTACCAGATTCTGAGTTTGAGACCATGGCCTGCAACATTCTCTCTGTTTCTCCCAGAAAATGCATAATGATCTCCGGTAATTCTCAGACAAAGCAGATGCTGGAGGATAAGGGCGTTGGGGTCTGGGAGTATAGAGGCGAAGAGATTTCTGCAAAAGGGGCTGGCGGTCCCACTTGCCTAACAAGGCCTCTCCTGCGCGAAAGGAACTAAGGCGTTTCTTTTTGGGGGAATAAACCTATCTTTTACCGATTGCTTTAAGTTTTGATTCGATAGAGGCTTCCACGTCCAGACGGTGGTCTACCCGAAGGTCGATATGAATCCTCTTGGCTCCCATTTTCACCATGGCCTCATGGCACTTTTCTATGACTTTAAACAAAGTGTCCAAATCAGGAGCTTCTATGGTTGTGGACATTCCGCCGGTTTCATGCTTCAGCCCAGATCCTTCAATGACTTCTACTGCTTCTTTGACATACTTACTTACTGATGCCCCTTCGCTTGTGGGAAAAATTGAAAATTCAGCTATGACCATCTTCTTTTTTAAATTATTATATTGTTTGTCATGAATTTTATCAATTCTCCTCCTGGCAATCAAGAATGATTAATTCAAAATGGATGCATTTTATGGCGCTTTAAAAATACTGTTAAAGACATATATCTTGAGTTGTGGATAATATTAATCTTCTTATAAATTAACAATTTTTAGTGTTCTTTGATAGAATTTCAAATTAAAATTGTTATTTTTCCTATAAATATAGTAATATTGATTATCTAGTGGTTTTTTCAACTCTGCTGGCTTACTCTTGTAAGATAAAAGTCAAGAAAGGGCTGAAGGACATTTTTTTGGAGGGAAACTAAGAAATTAAAGTCTGGAAAACATGAATAGGTCAATATTAGGAAGAATTAAGGTTTCGAGTAGTAGAATTTTTATTTTTTTTGGAGGGGCAATATTATTGATTATTGTCTTGGCTGTCATTCTTGGGTTTGATTGGGGTGGAGTAAGGCAACCTATTGCTTTTAATCATAAGATCCATGCAGAAAATGACTTAGAGTGCCTGGACTGCCATCCATATTATAAAGAACATGCTTCTTCAGGAAAACCAACTTTGGAGACTTGTTTAAGCTGCCATGAAGAACCTCTTGGAGAGAGCAAAGAAGAAGGGAAATTAATAGAATACATTAAGTCTGGAGAAGAAATCGACTGGGAAAGGCTCTATCGAGTACCAGAAGATGTTTATTTTTCCCACAGAATGCATGTTATCATCGGAAAAATCGAATGCAATATTTGCCATGGTGATATTGGCGAAAGTTCTCGTCCTCCTTCCAAGCCGCTTAAAATAACAATGAATAAATGTATGAAGTGTCATGAAGAAAAAGAAGCTGATAACGATTGCATAGCCTGTCATAAATAAATGAAAATTGAATTTGTTTTTCCAAGAAGTACATAAGAGCACGAATAAATGAGCTTAAAAAGAAGAGATTTTCTCAAAATTATGGGAGGATCAGCTCTGAGTTTTTCCCTCCTCGATTGTACGTCAGGACCTTATCATTCATCATTGAGAAAAGATCAATGGTCTCCTATGATTGAAAACTGGGTCCAATCTATTTGCCAAGCCTGCCCTGGAGGATGTGGTATATTAGTCAGGGTGGTTGATGGAAAAGCTGTGAAAATTGAAGGGAATCCTGCTCATCCTGTTAATCGCGGAAGACTTTGTCCCGTAGGCCAAGCTGGGCTTCAGGTGCTTTACAACCCTGATAGAATCAAAGCTCCAATGAAGAAAATAGGGAGCAGAGGATCTGGTGAGTGGCAGAGCATAAGTTGGGAAGAGGGCTTGGAAACGTTGTTTTCCAAGTTGAAGGAATTAAAGAACTCTGGTGAAGCCCATAAGCTCGTTTTGATGAATGGAGAAAAAAGAGGAATGATGGATGAGATTTTCGAAAGGTTCATGAATGTTTTCGGCTCTCCTAATTATTTCGGTGATGATTCCAACATGAGTCTTATCCAGGCATTTTATCTTACCCAGGGGATTGATAACCTATTGGCTTATGATTTTGAAAACAGCAATTACATACTTTCCTTTGGCAGTAGCTTTCTGTCCTCTTGGCCCTCGCCTGTTCAATCCATGAGAGCTTATGCCTTTTTAAGACAAGGAAGGCCCGGGAAGAAGGCAAAAATAGTCCAGGTTGAGCCTAGATTTTCTATAACTGCATCTCGCTCAGATAGCTGGATTCCCGTTGAGCCGGGTACAGAAGGGATGCTCGCCTTAGGGATTGCCTATGTCATCATAAAAGAAAGGCTATATGATAGAAATTTTATCGAGAAGTTTACCTTTGGCTTTAAAGATTGGAAAGACAAAGACGGGAATACTCGGTCTGGATTTGAGAGCTTGGTTTCAAATAGATATCGATTAGGTCCTGTCTCAGAAACTACCGGAGTTTCGGTTGATACAATTGTCTCCATTGCCAAAGAATTTGCTACCAATAAGCCGTCAGTTGCCGTCGTTGATAATAATTCCACTAATTATTCTAATGGTCTGTATAATGCCTTGGCCATTCATTCTTTAAACGCATTGGTGGGAAGCATTGATGTACTAGGGGGAGTCTTAGCCCAGAGAAAAGTTCCTCTTCAAAATTTACCTTCTGTGAAAATTGATGAGGCGACAAGAAAGAGCCTTTTGCAGCCTAGAATAGACAGCTCAGAAAATGGACGATTCCCTGTAGCGTCCTCGACGCCATCATTGATACCAGATAATATTCTTAAGGGAAAACCGTATCCTGCTAATTTGCTTCTTTTGTATAAATCTAATCCTGTATTTTCATCGCCAAATTCAGAAGGATACCGAAAGGCCTTTGGAAAAATTCCCTTTATAGTTAGCTTTTCCTCTTTTATGGATGAGAGCACTCAATATGCCGACCTTGTTCTTCCGGACAAAACCTATCTTGAAAAATGGCAGTATGCAGAGAGTTCTCCTGTTTCTAAAATTTCTGTGTTAGGAATAGGAAAACCAGCTCTAGAAAATCTCTTCAATGCCAAGCCTACAGAAGATGTCATGCTAGACTTAGCTCAAAGAATGGGATCATCTTTCGCAGGCTATTTTCCCTGGAGAAGTTCAAAAGACTTTCTCCTGTATAAGATTGATAATCTTTTTAGGGCTCGAAGGGGAGTTATTTTTGCTGATTCCTTTGAAGAAACACAATTAAGACTCCTTGAAGAGCGTGGCTGGTGGGTACCTCAATTCACCTCTGCCCGTGAATTTAAAGATGAACTAATGAGAAAAGGAGGATGGTGGGATCCAGCCTATGGTTATGGAGTAAGGAGTTTTGTGTTTAGGTCTCCTTCGAGAAGATTTGAGTTTTATTCTCAATTGTTTAAAGAAAAGATAGAAAAAATCGCCGAGGATCTTGGGAAAGGCAGCAAAGATAAAAAAGAAGCATTTCTGAATAATCTAAAGATAGAAGCGAAGGGAGATGATGTTTTTATGCCTCATTATGAAGAGCCGCGGTTTAAAGGGGATGCGAAGGAATATCCCCTTTATTTATACATATATCAACCCCTCACTTTATCTAATGACCATGGCGCTGACCAGCCCTGGTTTCAAGAGATTATGGGCTTTCACCTTAATATGACCTGGGAATCATGGGCTGAGGTTAATCCTCACACAGCCGCTGAATTAGGGATTAAAGATAATGATTTGATATGGGTGGAGTCTGATTATGGAAAACTTCGTGTTAAGGCCAAGATTTATCAGGGGGCTATGCCTGATGTGGTTAGTATTCCTTATGGCTTGGGGCATAAAGCTCTTGGTCGATGGGCTAAAAACAGAGGGATTAATCCCATTGAGTTGATACCAACTGAATTTGATGAGTTGACGGGTTTAGCTGCGAGATATTCAGCCCGAGTAAAGATTTATAAAGCATAACAATGGAGAAAAAAATGCCACGCTGGGGAATGGTTATTGACCTGGATAGGTGCACCGGCTGTCAAGCATGTGTTGTTGCTTGCAAAGCAGAAAACAATATTCCTTTTTCTTCACCCAAAGAGGCAGCCCGTAAAAGAATTATTTCCTGGATGTCTGTTTTGCCGATGATGGAGGGAGAATACCCTGAATTGAGAGCCAGGTTTATTCCCAGGCCTTGCATGCATTGTGATAATCCTCCCTGTGTAAAAGTCTGCCCGGTAGGGGCCACATACAAAAATAGAGAAGGAATGGTTGCCCAGGTCTACACCCAGTGTATAGGATGTCGTTATTGTACGAATAACTGTCCTTACACCTTAAAATATTTCAACTGGTATACTCCTGAATGGCCTAAGGAGATGGAAAAATATTTAAATCCTGATGTTTCCATTCGGAACAAGGGAGTAGTTGAGAAATGTACTTTCTGCCATCACCGACTCCAGAAAGCCAGAGAGAAAGCGCGAGTAGAAAATAGACCCCTTAAAGCAGATGATTATGTTCCTGCCTGTGTTCAGACGTGCCCGACTGAAGCTATATATTTTGGAGATTTGGATGATCCAAAGAGTGTAGTGGCCCAACTTTCCAAGGGGCCTCGGGTATTTCGTCTTTTAGAAGAATTAGGAACTGAACCCAAAGTGTTTTACCTTACTGAGGGAGAATGGCATGGATAAGTCGGATAATCTTCTTATCGGTGATGTAGCCAAAGAAGATATGCCCATTCTCAGACCTATTCTTCATACGGGCAAGAGATTTTACATGGTAGTCTTTATTCTCGTGGTCGTTATCTTAATCGGCGTACTGGCCTGGATACTGCAGCTTAATCGTGGATTGGGGATAACAGGCTTAAACCACCCCATATTTTGGGGAATTTACATAACTAACTTTGTCTTTTTCATCGGTATCAGCCATGCAGGTACTCTAATTTCAGCCATCCTTCGTTTAGCTCGCGCGGAATGGAGAAGAGCCATAACTCGTTCGGCTGAAGTTATAACTGTTCTGGTGCTCTTTTTTGGCGTTTTCAACATAGTTACTGATTTGGGCCGGCCGGATCGAATGTTTAAGGTTTTTACCGACGGCAAATTGGGTTCTCCTTTGCTCTGGGATGTTGTGAGCATTTCAATTTATTTAACAGCGAGCGCCATATATCTTTATTTGCCTTTAATCCCTGACATAGCCTTGATGAGAGATAAGTTAAAAGGCAAAACAAAGAAACTTTTCTACAGAATACTTGCTTTAAATTGGAAAGGAACAGATAAGCAGTGGGCTGTTCTTGAAAAATCCATATCTATCATGGCTGTCCTTGTTATCCCTGTGGCTGTCTCTGT
>WVZK01000200.1:14801-19803 GCA_011772475.1 Candidatus Aminicenantota bacterium
CCTTATTTTTGGACAATGGTGGTCTCCTGTTTTGTGATCCCTCTTATTATTTTAGCCAATAGAAGAACGAGGACCGTCAAAGGCACGATGATAGCTTCAGTTTCAGTAATTTTTGGAATGTGGCTGGAGAGGTTTACGATAGTGCTTCCCACTCTAATAAATCCAAGGCTCCCCTATGAAAAGGGGATGTACCATCCTACGTGGATTGAGTTTGCTGTAACAGCGGGCTGTTTTGCTACCTTTATTTTGCTCTACATACTATTTACCAAATTTTTCCCGATAATCTCAATATGGGAAGTGAAGGAAGGAAAAGAGATAGGTGTCAAAGAGACTGAGGAACGCATTAAGAGTTATCTCCCTGGGAAAGCATGATGAAATAAAATGAATAAGGAACGAGCAATGACTTCATTAATTAAGAAATCAAATAATTTTCATTATCTCTTAATAGGAACGGTTCTAGCCTGTGGGGTTTTAATTTCGTTGTTCGCATCTGAAGNNGATACCCTTGGACCTGATCTTGCTCAGATGAGCAAAGAGCAAAATCTTCTGCAGTTAGCAGGATTGCTGTGGAGCCACTCTCCTAAAATGATAGAAATTATGGAGGAGAGAGGCGTTTCTCGCCCCACTTTCACACCCCAGGAAATGGGCGATTTAATGGGCTATATTTACTATTTCAATTATTTTGATCAACCTGGCAACTTTATTGAAGGAGAAAGATTATTCGTCGAAAAGGGATGCGCCGAATGTCATTCAGTAGGGGAATACGGCGGTAGGGATAAAATTTCATTGGATGATTATGGGAAATACATATCTCCTTCCTTCTTGGCAACCGGCCTCTGGAATCATAGCCCTGAGATACTTTCTGAAATTAAAAGATTAGGGCTAAAGCAGCCTGAATTCAAAGGCCAGGAATTGGCCCATTTACTTGCATATCTGCGAGGTGCGGCAATAAATGAAGACGGAGAAATCATATATGCAGAGCCGGGAAGTCCAAAAAGAGGAGAGGATATATTTAAGCAAAAAAAATGTAACACGTGTCATGCTGTTTGGGGCGAGGGAGGACGACAAAGTTCTGATCTGGGAAGAAGAGAATTGCGTCTCTCTCTGATTGAGATAGCAGGTAAGATATGGAGCCATTCTGGCCATATGTTGCAGGAAATGAAGAGGATTGGCCTCCCCTTTCCGATCTTCTCAGCTAGAGAAATGGCTGACATCATCTCTTATCTATACTTCATTCAATTCTACGATGAGAAAGGAGATCCAAAAGAAGGTAAAAAGCTTTTTCGAGAAAAAGTCTGTGTTTTTTGCCATGCTTTAGAAGGTGAAGGAGAAAATGTTGGGCCTGACCTTGGTGAGAGCGAAGCTCACTTTTCTCCTATTTTTTTGGCCTCTGCGATGTGGAATCATGCCGTTGTGATGGAAGACATGCTGGCGGAAAAAGACCTGGCCTGGCCGCGCTTTTCTGGTAATGAAATGAGGGATCTTGTCAGTTACATTAAGGAAGCTACTGAAATATCTAGGGAGGAAAAAAGAAGAAAGGCAATTGCCCCTTCTAAAGCAAAGGTTCTTTTTCTTTCAGAAAATAGGTTTAACCTGGAACTTGCGAAGCAAGGGAAGAAGATTTATGCTGCCAAAGCATGCAATGCTTGCCACGAGATAGGCGGGGAAAGAAAGAGGATGGGCGGAAATCTAAAGGACATAACCAAGATAAGAGATTTAAAATGGCTTTTTAATTTTATTAAAGATCCAAAATCGATGCTAAGAACTGATGGCCTGGCAAAACAGCTCCTTAAAGAATTCAACAACATTCCCATGCCCCAACAGGGTTTAACGGATGAGGAGGTTGTTGCCATTATTGAGTATCTAAAGGCCCCTGAGAAGATAAAATAAAAATGAGATATAAGGTAAGAGTACCAGACTTATTGTGGTACAGAACAAATGTTTTATGTATGGAGGCCTGTCCGGTTCATACCGATTCTGGAAGATATGTTCAACTCATCGGCCAAGGTGAAGATAAAGAGGCTTATTTAGTCGCCCGGTCGTCCAACCCTTTTGCTTCTGTTTGCGGCCGTATTTGCGCCGCTCCATGTGAGGATGCCTGCCGGAGAGGAAAAATAGATGAACCTATAACTATCAGGGCTTTGAAAAGATTTGTGACTGAAAAATATGGCGTTGAATCTAATTTAGCTCACACTCAAGAGCAACTTACAGAAGGTAAGAAAATTCCTCAAGGTTCTTTGTGGCCTCTCCATGTGTCTTCAGTTATTAAAAAAGGGAAAGATAAGAAGGGGGAAAAGGTAGCGGTGATTGGAGGTGGACCTTCTGGATTGGCCTGTGCTCATGATTTGGCCTTAAGAGGTTACGAAGTAACTATCTTTGAAGCCTCCAATACCTTAGGCGGCATGTTGCGAACAGCTATTCCAGAATACAGGCTTCCAAAAGATATACTGAGAAGAGAGGCTGAGTTTGTGCTTTCTTTAGGGGCGAAAATCGAATTTAATAAGCCTCTTACTGAGAATTTTGGCCTCAATCAGCTGGCAAAAATGGGTTTCAAAGCAGTATATATTTCTGTAGGAGCGCAGCAGAGCCGAAAGCTTAAAATTGAAGGGACAGAATTGGAAGGTGTTTATAATGCTATTGATTACCTTTTAAACATCAACCAAGGTTATAAAATGGATTTAGGAAGGAAAACTGTTGTAATCGGCGGAGGTTTAGTGGCTCTGGATTCAGCCCGAACCGCGTTGAGAGAAGTCCTTGCTTTCCTATCCGATTCAGAAGAGGCGAAATTGGCCATAGATATATCTGCAGATGCTGGTGTGATGCTAACGGCAATTGATGTTGCTCGAACTGCTTTAAGAACAGGAACTCTAAAAGTTGACGTTGCCAGCCTAGAATCTTTCAAGGAAATGCCGGCTACACAAACTACTCAAGGAAAAGAAGAATTTGAAGAATCGGTAAAAGAAGGGATAACTTATCATCCGTCGCGTGGTCCTAAGAGAATTATCGGCGATGAAGGAAAAGTAAGGGCTGTTGAATTCCTAAAAGTAAAGAGAGTTTTTGATGAACAAGGGCGATTCAATCCTGAGCTAGAACCGCATACAGAAGAAATTATAGAAGCTGATTCTGTGATTCTGGCTATAGGTCAAGCGCCCGATCTCTCCTTTATTAAACCTGAAGATAATGTACAGTTGACTGCTCAGGGTACGATTAAAGTTGATCCTCTGACTCTGGCCACTACTCGAGAAGGTGTTTATTCAGGGGGGGATGCTGCTTTTGGTCCCAGAATTCTTATTGAAGGAGCGGCTAACGGGAAACTGGCGGCCCGCTCAATCGATGACTACTTGAGTAAGAAAAAAAGCTCAGAGCGAACTTGCTCTGTTTCAATCGAAGTTCTTTCCCCACATGATTATCAGAAGCCTGAGGAATACGAAATCAAAGAAAGAAAAACTCCCTCTAAGATTTCTCTTGAGAACAGAGTGGCAGTTAATGAAGTCGAGCTTCCTTTCGGGGAAGAAGAAGCACGAACACAGGCCCAGCGCTGTTTGGTTTGCCATATAAACACTATCTATAACACTGAATTATGTATTCTCTGTGGTGCTTGTGTGGATCATTGTCCCAATAATTGCTTAAAGCTTGTTCCTTATTCTGAGATGGACCTTGAACAGAAAGAAATTATTGAAAGGAGAACAAAAAATAAGAAAAAGGAAACATTGACAGCTATGATTAAAGATGAGATTACTTGTATACGCTGTGGTCTTTGTGCCACGGTGTGTCCAACAGCAGCCATGACCATGGAAAGGTTCTCTTTTAGGGAGATGTGAGAGTGGCGAAAGAAAAAGCAAGAAAAGTTACGAGGAGGTTCTTCTTTGGAGCCTTAGGAAAGGGCTCTATCCTTGTTGCTTTACTGGCTGAAGCAATTGGGGCGATTAAGGCTTTTATTCCTAAAGTTCTTTATGAATCCCCTTCTAAATTTAAAATTGGCTTTCCAGACGATATCCCAGAAGGCATAACTTTTCTTTCAGAGAATAAACTGTATATTTTTAGAGAAGGGGATGATTTTTATGCAATATCTGCTGTGTGTACTCATCTATACTGTATTGTAGATTGGAAACCGGACCGAAAGGAATTTTACTGCTCTTGTCATGGAAGTATATTTTCTAAAGATGGGATTAATTTAACTGGCCCGGCTCCAAGGCCCTTGCCATGGTATCCTTTATCTCTTGCTCCAGATGGAAATCTCGTTATAGATTCAAGCAAGCAGGTTTCGCTGGATTATAGATTTTCGATTTAGACTGGGAACGATATGAAGCTTTTATTCGCTGCGCTTTTTGGTTGTGTCGTGGACAATTAGGATGAAAATAAAAGAAAAGCTCGGTTCTATGTGGAGGAAATTAACCTGGACCTGGTCTCCTCAGTCAGAAAGGGAAGCAAGCGAATCAGTCGTAAGGAATTTCTGGTTGCACTGGTTTCCCTCAAGGGTATCTCTCCGCAGTTTAGGCTGGGGATATTCACTTTGGCTGGGAACAATTGCAGCTAGCTTATTTGCCATTTTAGCCATAACCGGGATATTGCTCCTTTATTTCTACATTCCATCAGTCCAAAACGCCTATTGGAGTATCAAAGATTTAGAGAATGTGGTTGTTTTTGGCTGGCTTCTCAGGGGGCAGCATCGCTGGGCCGCTCATCTAATGGTTGCTGTTGTTTTTTTTCACCTTATGAGGGTATTCTTTACAGCCGCTTACCGGGACCAGAGGGTATGGAACTGGTACATCGGTATTGCTCTTTTGGTCATAACTCTTTTTCTTTCTTTCACTGGCTATATTCTTCCCTGGGATCAGCTCGCCTACTGGGCTTTAACAATCGGAATGGGTATTGCCAGCGCTATTCCTTTTCTTGGCAAAAGCATTAATTTTCTTTTGGTAGGAGGAAATGTCATAGGCCAGAATAGCCTACTTAGGTTCTTTGTTCTCCATAATTTTTTCCTTCCAGCCATGATGCTCTT
>WVZK01000200.1:19833-34998 GCA_011772475.1 Candidatus Aminicenantota bacterium
AGGCTGATACATGAAACCGGACTAAAAGAGATTCCAGCAAGTCCTACAAAAACCTATTCTTTGTTGGGAGTAACCGAAGGCACAACCATCCAGGCTGCAACTACAGAAGTGCTGGATGAGAGTAATTCTGTTCGTAGCTCTCCTCACTTGGTGCGAAGGATTGCTTTAGTATTCTTGGCGACAACAGTGGTCACTTTGATCTTGGCCATGCTCTCTCCGGCTCCATTGGAGGAGCCTGCTAATCCCTCTGTAACCCCAATCCCTGCTAAAGCCCCCTGGTATTTTCTGTGGCTTCAGGAATTAATCGCCGTAACCACTCTTAAGATTGGCAAAATAACCATTAGTGGAGCTTTGATCGGAGGAATTCTTGTACCAGGATTTCTTCTTCTTCTGGCTATTATCTGGCCCTTTTTAGATAGGAGTCCCAGAGAGGCCATCGGAGTTTGGTTTCATAAAAAGAGAAGAATTCAGAATGCGGTTTTCATTCTAATCTGCATATTGATAACACTGCTCATTGTGATTGGACTTTACTTAAGAGGACCTTACTGGATGTTTTTCTGGCCTTGGCAGCCATGGCCTGAAATCCCAACAATTTTATAGGAGATCATAGAATTGAGCAAGAAAAAGAGCTTTAATCCCCTTAAAGATTTTTATTGGCTCTCATTCTTTTCTGTTCTCCTCTTTATTCTAGTGATAATAGCTTTCTACAAGGAGGGAAATCCTGAGTGGAAACATTATCAGCAAGCATTTAAAAAATATCTTGAAGAGAACGTAAGCCCAGAATCTGCTTCAGCCGTTGAGCTTTCTGTAAAACAAATATGGCTCCCAGAACTTAATAGAGTCGATCGCTGCATTAGTTGTCATTTAGGATATGACCAGCCCAATTTAGTTGAGGCACCGCAGCCGTTTACAGCCCATCCTGATATTCAGCCTCATTCAATGATGGACATGGGCTGCACCATTTGTCATGGAGGACAGGGATTTGCACTTAAGAAAAAAGATGCCCATGGTGAGATAGAACATTGGGAAGAGCCATTATTAGGGAGAAAACTTGCCAAAAAATACGGTTTAAAGAATGAGGCGGCTTTAATCCAAATAAACTGTAATATCTGTCATCGCCGTGATGAAGATACACCTGGTATGGAGATGATAAACATTGCCAAGAGAATTCTACCGCGGACGAAAAAGTGCCAAGCCTGCCATATTATAGATGGCAAAGGAGGAAAATTAGGCGCTGACCTTACATTCATAGGAGATAAATCTGCAGAGAGGTACGATTTTTCTCAGATAAAAGAAAAAATTACTCAAGCTGGAAAGCCGCTCTCAATACTTAGCTGGCATTTTGAACACTTCAAGAATCCTGAAGCTGTGATTCCAGATAGCAAAATGCCCTATGTAGAATATTCAGATGAAGAAGCATGGGCTTTAGCTATGCTTATGATGAGCTGGAGAGATGTCAATTTGCCTATTATGCTCATGCCGAGGGGGAAAAAAGAGGACATCCCATCTCCCGAAGAAAGGATTGAGAAGGGAAAATTATCAGCTGTCGAATGGGGAAGAGAACTGTTTGAGAGCAAGAACTGCTCCGAGTGTCATACTATCGGAGGCGGAGTAGAGATCGGGCCTGATTTAAAAGGCGTAACTAAGATTAGGGAAATGGAATGGTTGAGAAGGATGATTCTCGATCCCGAAGATATGGAGAGAACCGATCCTTTGGCAAAAAAGTTATATCTTGAATATGAAGAACTGGGTATGCCTACAGAAAAATTGACTGAAGAAGAGCTTGAGGCGATTATTCAATATATCGCTTCCTTTAATAAGTAGATAGAATAAGTTCTGAAACATAAGGGAATCCCGAGATAATCAGGGAAGAACCCCGCAATTTCATTGACAAAAAGATATTAATATATTATTATACTATTCCTATCATATAAATAAAAACTATAAAAGGAGTGTAGTATGAAAGAGAGGCTCATTCTTTCATTTACTTTTCTTCTGGCAATTTCCACAGTAGCATTTGCCCAAGAAGATGCTTACAAAGGGGAAAATCTTTATCAGCTCAAATGCGGCCGCTGTCATTTTGCTTATGCACCTGAGAAGTATTCCCCTGAAGAATGGAAGATAATAGTCAATGAGATGGGTCCTTTGTCAGGATTAAACGAAGATAGCGAAAAGATAATCCTGGGCTATCTTACAGAAAAAGCTGCCATGAAAGAGAGGGCAGCGCTTCCCACAAGCCCAGTCTTAGCTGGTTATGTTTATACTGAATTTTTCTCGTATGAAAATAAAGTTGATACTTTTGATGTCCATTATTTAAACGTCAATATAGCAGGCCGTCTTCACCAGCGTGTCTCATACAAGGCTGAATTTGAATTTGAACATGGCGGTGGTGAAGCTGAGCCGCCATTTATTGAGCAAGCCTATGTTGATGTGTGGTTGTTGAGGAATATGGGAGTAAGAATCGGGGCTATTCTGACGCCCTTCAATCGATTCGATGAATTTCATGGTCCACTCGAAAATTTTCTCGTATCACGACCTCAAATGTCGAGGGAAATAGGAGTAAGTGCTTGGAAGGAAGTGGGCGTAAACCTTCACGGTAATCTGTTTCTGCACAATGATTTTTACTTAAACTATGACGCCTATGTAATAAATGGGCTTGGCAGCGGAAGCAGATTGAGAAATAGTCGTCAGTACAGGGATAACAATGATGCCAAGAGCTTTGGTTTTCGTCTGGGAGGAGTAATAGCAGATAGGGTGGAAGCCGGAGTCTCATATTATAGAGGAGCCTGGGACGATGATGGAGATTTCGACTTAACTATGTATGGATTTCACCTGATGGGAAAAATTGGCGAATTCAGTCTTTTCGCTGAGTACTCCAATGCCTCTTCTAAAAACCCGGCGCCAATCGAAAAGGGAAAAGCTGATGGTTTCTTTATCCAGGCATCATATTTGATAGACGGAAAATTTCGACCTACTATTCGGTATGGGACTCTGGATTATCTGGATCAAGGAAGCCTCCTGGGCAGGGCGCTGACTGATTACGATACCAGAGTTATTGCCATCGGTCTTAATTATTATCTAACCCGGGTAATTGTTTTCAAAGTTGAATACGATTTCGTTCAAGAAGGCCCACGCAAGACTGATATAAGCAATAATGTTTTCTCATTGCAGGCGGCATTCAGATTTTAAATAATGTTTTTTTGATTAAGAGAAGGGGAGCAGCAATTTCTTACTCAAGGAATAAAATCATCTAAAAAATTACACGACATATATTTCTAAATATTTCTTAGATCAAATTTGATGGTTTGGTTTTAGAGGAGCTTCCGTTATTTTTTATTCTAAGACCTTTAACCTGACGATCCGTTCAAAATAATTACCCTTCATCCCCTCTCTTCCCTTTCCTTTTACAGATTCTCCTTTGGTCAGCATCACTTGTAGAGTTAGTTCAGCATCCTGTGCGTCATCACTGGGCCGGATACTCATAGGGAGTACAGTAATTTTTGCCCCATTAAATCCTTCCAGCTTGTCTCCGACTATTCGACAGGCCATGGGCAGATTCACTGCCCATCCTGGAGCAAACTTTAACAATGAATTACTTTTTATCCTTTTGGCATCAACATAAAGCCAAGCGTTTCTGTAGGGCGCTTCAGTCTTATCTTTTTTTGTGCGGCCGATTACAGTAAGCACAGTTTTTAGCTGACCTCTCTGCGCTTTAATCAAAAAACTGCTGTCAGCTTGCATAAGCGACTTTTTTGTTTCTTTGTCGAGAATATCAATGATTGTATTCTCCTCATCATTCCAGGGTCCGTTGTTTGAATGGCAGACAAGGCAGTTTTTTGATTTTCCCAGGAGACCTACTGCAGGGGGATAGGCGAAGGAATATTGATAGATACATAGCCCTAAGGCCAATACTAATAAAAATGCCAGCGCGGCTTTTATTTTCATTTTTTTCCTCCTCTTATGGGAAAATCTCGACAACATCTATAATTCCTAGAGACATTATACATTAGTAAAAGCACTTGTCAATTATTGCTGTGGGTATTTAACGGATAATAAAATATCCCTCTGAACAAAATAAATGTGTTATGGAACAGAAATATGTTTTGAGGATAAAAAATATATTGACAAAGATAATATGCTNNAAATTGCTAATCTGGCAAAAGGAATTATCTATTTTAAAAATAAAAAAAGGAGGTTTTCCATGAGAAAATTATTTTTCCAATCAGCAGCCATCTTGACCATCCTGATTCTTGGGCTAGCCTTCAGCAATTCACAAGCTAAGGTAAAAGAGAAGTCGGAACTGGGGAAAGTGACTGTAAAGAACAAAACTGCTCCGCTTCCGCGCTCACTGGATACTTTTTATCCCCCCAGAGCAAAGGAGCCAATTTACCTGTTCAAGATGATGGAACTAGCCATATCTTTTACGGGCATTGTCGTCGACCTTTTTGAGGAAGATCACCAGAATGCCAAAGCTAATTTTGAAAAGTTCAAGTCCCAGTATCTAGAGTCCTCAAAAATGGTGCCTGAATGGAAGAAGTACTATCCAGAAGGCCCGATAAAGGAATTGGGTGTAGCTCTCCAGACAGGAGACCAGGGTAAAATAATGGCATCATACGAGAAGATGGGAAATGTGTGTCATGAATGTCACGTAGCGACTATGGTTAATGTTCAGCAAAAATACCACTGGCGGGATTTTAGGATGATAAAAGTTATGGATCCACTGACTGATGAAGTTGTGGACTATCGCCGATTTATGCAGGGTCTTGTAGTAAATTTCATGGGAATCATTGTGGATGTTCAGGAAGGCCAGATAGAGAATGCTCAAAAACAGTTTCAAGGCTTTAAGGCAAGGTTTCAAGCTATGGAGGAGAGCTGCGAGGAATGTCATGGAACGGAAGAAAGGAAGTATTTTGTTGATGAAAGTGTGCATGAATTGATAGATAAGCTGGGGCAGTCCCTCGGTGAATCGTCAATTGATCCCAAAGCTGTGGAAACATCATTCCAGGCAATCGGGATGGAAAGTTGCTTCAAATGCCATTTAATCCATGTCCCAGCTGCCTATGCTAAATATTAATAAGAACAGAAAAAAAGTTTAAAACGAAAGGCCACTGATAATTTTTGTGAAAGGCGGACTTTTAAGGCTTCAACAGCAGATGTAGCGAAGATGATCTCGAAACTTTTGCTTTAGATCTTCCTCTGGAAACGCTCTCTGAAAAGAGTCTATATGATTGAAGTTTTAGGTGGCCTACCTTGATATTGATTTTGTGTCTTCTGCCATTTTTACCCGCATCTCGGTTGGTCTCAAAACAGAAGTCTTGTAGAGGTATTCGATTCTAGCTGATATAGTTATTTTCTTATTTTTAGGCATGGCGAAGGCAAATCTTTCTATCCTCGTTTCCCTGGGTCTTAATCTGTTATCGAAAGAGACTTGGGCTGCCTTTTGGAAAACTTCGCCGTCTTTCTTAATTTCCTTGCCAGATTCATCCAACATTATTTTTTGGTAGATTCGCTGCTGACTAAAGTATTCATTAGGAGTTCTCAATTCAACCAAAAGGATTAATTTTCTTGAGGGAATGCCTGTCGGAACCATATGCCCAGAGCCGACGTTAGTAACGCCGACAACAGCCTCTATAATGTCCTCTTCTTTATTAATATTCGTGATTTCAACCTTTAGAGCTTTTCTTAATTGTTCAGTAGAATGTCCTGCAGAGATAGCATGCAGATTGATTTGTTTTTTGTTTGAAGATTTGATTTCTGGCTTTACAATTCGACCTGCGATCAAAGGCATGTGGCAGTCTTGACAATGAGTTCCTTCTTCTGCATACGGGCTTTTTTTCCATTCAGAATATGTTCCTAATACAGTCGCCCCATTATCATTGGTGTACTCATGACATCCAGCGCAAAGTTCAGATGATGTAAAAAGGAGAGAGGGTTCAGTCTTGTGAGCAGGGGAGTCCACATCGGACAGAGGACCTCTCTTCACATCGCCTATTTCGAGCTCAAAGGGATTGAGTTTATTATCTAAGTTGACCTTTTTTACAGAATGACAGAAATCACAGCTTACACCTTCTTTTGTAATCTCATTTTTTAGATCGTAGTCATTGTTGATTAAGGCTATAGGTGCATGACAACGCATACAGTTGAATTTTGCTTCTCCCGCAGTGTTGAGATAAGATTCCATATAGGAAGCTTTGAATATGGGATCCTCAATAGACATGGAATGCATAGCATTTTTCCAGTGATTGTATATCTCCTCATGACACTCCTTGCAATTTTTACTAGCAGTGATAGAAGGTGCTTTAGAGGGGGGTGTTCTCGACACTAAAATAGAACCCAAGAAAAAAACAGTGAGTGCTATAGTGGTAAGTGGGATGATTCTCTTTTTCTCAGTCATTTTCTCCTCCCTTAGAATTTTATGAGTCCTACTGCTAGAAGAAGATATGATTTAAACTAAGTTCTTTTTTATTAAAAAATTTGTGAATAATTGCTTTAAATACTATTTTGAGCATTAGCTTGAAACTTCTTGTTTGTCGCCAAGTGTTTTTGTAGGTGTCCTGACCTGAAACGATATTAAAGAAAGCACGCCTTAAAGCTCCTTCTTTTTTAGCCACTTCAAAAATGCTATCCAAGAAACCATGTTTAGAGGATTGAATAGTCAGGTATCTGACTATTTTTCCGTAGAGTATGTCATCAATTAACTCACAACAATTTTTCATGTACTCTTGGAAAGCTACTCTTGATATTCCCCGATTAATAATAACTTCAGCCGCCCTTATTCCTGTGATGACCGCTGAATTAATGCCTTTGCCTTTGAACGGTCGATTTAAGCCTGCGGCATCGCCTACCATGACGTACCTATCGCCGTAAACGCCCTTTGCCGGAGAAGTAGGGAATTTTCCCTTAAAATAATAAAGTTGAGGCAAGAAATTATCTAAGTTATCGGGTAGCGCTTCTCTCACTGACGGAAGATTGAGGAATCTATCCATCATATTTGAATCGACTTTTTTTCCCGCAATGTTCAAGCTGAGGTGATTTCCTTTTGGTGTGATTGCTCCAAACTCTACACGCGGAAGGGAAGATGGAAGAAAAGCATGAAGGTAATCTCCAAACTGCTCCATGGCCTTGTCTCCCGGATGAATTTTGGTTACGACAGAGGAGAGAAATTTGGGCTGACAATATGGGGTTATCCTTTCGAAAATCTTAGACATACCATCATCGAGGCCAAAAGCTCCGATAACAACATCAGCCTTTATGTTGTTGCATTCACTGTAAACCATGACTCCATCAGAATTGAAATCGAGATCAGTCACTCGAGCTTGGAATATCTCGATTCCCATCTCCTTTGCTTTCTGAAAGAGATGGCTATCAAACTCCACTCTTCGGCAGGCATAAGAGGGTTCATGCTCACCTGAGAGTTTTACTGCATTATTATCCGAATAAATAAAGTAGCCGTTTATTCTTTTTTGCACTATTTCCCAGGGAAAAGGAACTCCTAGTTCTTCTTCCATAATTATGTCTAATGGAGGAGAAAGCACTCCCAGGCATTGGTTATAGTAGCTTTTCTTTTCAAATCTTTTTCCTTCATAAATAATGATTCGGGGATTTATTCCCTTCTGCGATGCTAATTTCTTGAGTTTAATGGCACAGCTTGATCCTGCAGGTCCTCCTCCTATAATGACAACCACATCATTATTCTTAAGGGGCCCGAGTGCAGATTTTACTGATGATTTTTTCTTAGAATATGCAATATGTTTTTTTATTTTTGCGAAAATTTTTCCGAGTGCTTTCAAGAACAGAGACATTTGAAGTTTTATATCCAAGGATGTCTTGAATATATCTCGGTAGGGAATGTTACCTGTGAACATGTTCCAGAGGATTGACCTAAGTTTTCCAGAGGAGCTCTTATCTCCTCTTTGCTTTGCTAACGATAAATGGGATTGAGTTAGGAGAGGCACAGAAGAAATGATATCGTTGATCATGAAAAGGAATTGACCGTAGTAATTATCATGAATGATCATCTTTTTTGCCTGTTTATGATAAGAAGAAGAAAAAGAAGAAGCGTCAATCCCTGACTCAAATGCAGTCTCTGCCGCTAGCCGAGCTGTGATAAAAGCTGATTCAATACCATTTTTGTAATGTCGCGAGTAGCTAGCATCTCCTATCATCACTAATCTATGGGTATAGGGATTTTTTGAGGGAGAGACAACTATTTTCGGATGGCAAAAACAGTGAGGCTTAAGGGCTGGGATCCTGCCTTTGATTTCTTCGAGATTAAGGAATTCTTGAAAAGCATCTCTGGTTATATCTTTTTTCCCGATTAATGTAACCGTAACGTAATCTCCCTTTGGAATCACAGTAGCATATCTGATGGATTTTGATTTTGGCATGTAAACATGGATAGTGTTTCCAAAATGCTTAAACACTTCTTCTGTTCCTAGCTTGATCTCTGCCTGGTAGGTAGAAATAGTATGGGGAGGCTTATAGCCAAACCCAAGATTCTGAATTTCTCTCATCAGATAGGTATTCACCCCAAAGGCTCCCACGAGTAGGTCTGCTTCAAATTTTTGAAGGTTATCTTTATTTCCATGGTATAAGCATATTGGCCTGGATTTATCCTCAAGCAGTTTAATCTCCCATACAGGCTTGGAGATGACTTCTGCTCCTCTATCCTGGGCCCAGCTCAAAAGAAAATCATCAAAACTGATTGTTTCTGGGAAGGCCGAATAGCGGGGACCATTTCCCCTAAAAACCGTTGCTATAGTATTTTTCTCATTTTCAGCGGAGGAAAGAAGAAGGCTATCACTGTCCACATGGAGGCAGTATCCGTCAACTCTGTTGATTATCCTTTTTTCGGGGAGAAATATACCTTCTTCTTTCATTTTTTGATTCAGGCTTTCAGCAATTACACCCGCGCAGAGGTTACAACCTTTAGGTCCTCTCTGCAAAAAATCTTTACCATCAAAAATGGTGATAGATACATCAATCCCTCTTTGAGTGGACCATTTCTTTGCGAAATGGGCAAAGAAGGAGCCTGCAGGGCCCCCGCCGATTATGGCAATTTTAGAGCCATCTCTAAGGGCAAGATCATTTATCACGCGTCTCATTATACTATTTTTATTATTTTAACGATAGATATAATAAAATTAATGGAATTTAGCAAATATTTTTAGAAGCAATATTTGGCTAGAAAGGGGAAAGAATTTAAAAAGTTAAAAACAGAAGAGACTTAATGATGTGATTCTTAATTGAGCTTAAAATATCTATTGCGTATGGATTTTTGCTCCTTGCTCCATCTGCTTTTCATCTATGGTGTAGAGCGCGTCGAGCATGGCTATTTGGAAGCTTCCAGGACTTTTGGCTTTTGTGGCTGCTTTCTCGCCCACGAGTCCGAAGTAGGCGAGTGCAGTGGTTGTCGCTGTCACAGGGTCAGGATCCACAGCCAAGAACGCTCCAATAATGACCGTTGCCGTACAGCCCGTGCCTGTACAATAACCCATAAGGTCATGCCCGTTAGAAACACGGTAGATTCGTTCTCCATCTGTTATGAGATCTATTTTCCCTGTTATAGCCAGGGTAGTATTCAGTTCCTTGGAGAGTGTGAGAGCTGCTTCGGCAGCCTCGTCCACTGTGTGGATGGAGTCGACACCCTTTGTTTTGGAACTCTCACGGGCTAAGGAAAGTACTTCAGACGCATTTCCCCGAACCACTTTTATGGAGACTTCATCTATCAGTCGTTTGGCAGAATCAGTCCGTAGTTTTGTGGCTCCTGAACCCACTGGGTCCAAAATAACTGGCACATTCAGTTCGTTGGCACGTTTGCCTGCTTTGAGCATCGAATCAACCCAGTAAGGAGTGAGGGTTCCGATGTTAAGTACGAGTGCTCCAGCTAACGAAACCATCTCCTCGACTTCCTCTGCAGCATGGGCCATCACAGGAGAGGCACCGCAGGCGAGCAAAGCGTTCGCTGTGTAATTCATGACAACATAGTTCGTTATGTTGTGAATCAAAGGTTTCTTTTCTCTAAGATTCTTCAGGTTTTCTGCAGCTTTTTGAGCGAGATTTTGGTCAAACATCTTATTCTCTCTTTGAGAAGTGATTCCACCCTGAAGGGGTGATTTGTTGGTGAGTACCGTCCGGAAGCATCAAGTGTATATCCCCGACTGAATCAGTAATCTTACCGACTTCGGTAACAGCCACATCGCTAACCGAGGCTAGAGCAGAACGGATCTTAGCTGTATTTTCGGGAGCACAGGTGATGATCAACTCGTAATCATCGCTATCCTGCAAAAACAATTCGTATGGATCTAACTTTAGTTCGAGAGCAGCTTGATGAAGATCATCGCTTATAGGTAATTTTTCTCGAATCAGTTCAGCTCCTGCACCGCTGTCCAGGCAGATATGTCCAAGATCACCCAAGAATCCGTCGGAGGTGTCGATCATCGCTGTAGCATACCCTGAGCGCGCAATTGCCTGCCCTTCCCGAGCACGGTGTGTAGGAGTATTGTATGTGCGGACGAGTGGATGCTTACCCAGGTCCTTTTTTGACTCAGAACGCAACAGAAATTTAAGACCTGCTGCAGCTTGTCCTGGATACCCTGTGACTAGAATCGCATCCCCAGTCTTGGCGGTAGATCGGAGCATGAGTTTGCCTTGCTCTACCTCTCCGATTAAAGTGATGTCAATGAAAATGGCATCCCTTGTCTTGGTGATATTGCCGCCTATGACCGAAGCTCCAAACGGGTTGAGCTCTATGGTGAATCCACGATACATGTTTTCCACATCTTCAACAGGCATGTCTGTTTTCAGGCCTAATGATACGAGAGCGTATAGAGGATTGCCTCCCATAGCACCGATGTCACTTAGGTTCACCACCATCGCCCGTCGTCCCAAATCTAAGGGATGGATTCGATCTGATAAGAAATGTTGGCCATCAATCAGGCAATCACAAGTGACCAATAGCTCATACCCAGGACGTGGTTGGATAGATGCTGTATCATCCCCGATGCCAAGTGTTACACCAGGAGTTTTAACTCCCTCTTTCTTCAGAAGGCTATGAATTTTGTGGATTAATCCGAATTCTCCGATATCTTGCAGAGTCTTAGGCATGATCCCCTCTTGATATCCCTGTTTGGATAGCCTTGTGGAGCGCCCGGGTCGCCTTTTCAGGATCTTCTTGGCAGCAGACAGCAGAGATTACAGCGATTCCCGTTGCGCCGGTCTGCATCACCTCAGGCGCATTTTCTGCACTTATGCCGCCGATGGCAATGATAGGAAGAGAGATAGCTTCAACTGTCTGTTTCAGGAGCCTAATCCCGGTTACAGGGTCTGCATCTTCCTTGGATGTAGTCGGATAAACGGGACCAAATCCGATGTAGTCTGCTCCTTCAGCAAGGCATTTCTGAGCATCTTCAAGGGTTGTCGCAGATCCGCCAATGATTCGATTTTCGCCGAGCATTTTGCGCGCCAGAGGAATGGGGAAATCATCTTGTCCTAAGTGAACTCCATCTGCCTCGGCAGCGATTGCAACGTCCACACGGTCGTTTACTATGAGTGTCACACTAGAGCCAAGGCACAATTGTTTTAACTGTCGGACGGTCTCTATCATCTCTCGTGTTGCTCCCGCTTTCTGGCGGAACTGGATGGTATCAGCACCTCCTTTTACTGCCATTCGGGCGAGTTCCAGATGGGAGAAACGGGATTGCAGTACTGTATCAGTGAGCACATGAAGTCGGCCAATTTGTTTCTTCACTGATCTCTTTGGATTAAGATTCTATCAGGAAAGTAATTACCCCAGGTTTTATGCTTAAGTATCCGTGAAGGGATATTATCGTAACAGAACTGTACCAAGCATTAAGAAATAACTATCCAGTTACTACTGCTTTTCAGGGATAGGGTGTTTTACCTTTTCCCAAGAAGCCTCAAAATCAAATGGTTTCTCGTGTGCCATATCATGACAAGACAAACATTGCTTTTTGATAGCCTCGGCTGATTCGTAGACAATAAGTCCATTCTTTACAGACTTTTCCCTGCTTTTCATAATGCTCAATTTTTTATAAGCGCTCCCTGGCCCATGGCAAACCTCACATGTGACTCCCTCTTCTTTAAATTCAGCAGCTTTTTCAAAAAGAGGTGCGTGGCATTTTAGACATTCGGGATTCTCAGGCGCATCTGGAACTTTAGCTTTTACCTCTTCAGTGGTTAAAGGGGTAAGAGATTTGGAGTGTTTAAGCTCTTCCCAAATAGGGAATTGCCTTCCTTGCTTCTCTGTTTTATGGCAGATTTTGCATTTTCCAGCGCCAACATAAGCAAACTCTTGGCTAAAAAGACTGACAATAAATATTAACGGAACGCCAATCATTAGGATTAATAGGGCTTTTTTCAATATGTCCTCCTTTGTAGTTTCAAAAAAATATTAATAGAGAGTAATATCATTGTCAATATGGAAGCGACTCAGTAATGAGAAATCTTTTACTCCATAAAATATGTGAATTTCCCAATGCTCCTTTAATCAAGCAAAGGTTATTCCGTTTATCTTGCTTTTTTATTCAATCTCTGTCCCAGAGTGCTCCTTAATTATCAATTTTCGATATAGAGGACAGTTTTTATTTTACCATATTTGACATCAAAATAAATTAATATATTATATTAATGATAAAATAAATAGAAAATATAGAACTGATTAAATTAATAAAATACAATGCTGGGGATAAACGAAATTTTGTGGAAAGAAAAGGACCATTATCTTTAAAAAGACATTTAAAAATAAATCTGTTTCTCTACTAAAGGAGGAAAAGAGAATGGAAACAAGTAGTCCTAAAGCAAGGATTTTAGTTATCGATGATGATCCTGATTTTTTGAAACTCACATCCATGATCTTAGAATCAGGATCCTACGATGTTATGACTGCCAATAATCCTAAGGAAGGCAAGGAGAAGCTAATCTTGGATAAACCGGACCTAATTCTCCTTGATATCATGATGGATAGTATATTTGATGGTTTTTCTTTGTGTCATGATATTAAAACATCTGAAGAATACGGAGAATTAAGAGATACTCCGATTATTTTTGTCTCTGCTGTGAAAGAAAAGACAGGATCTAGATTCGGTTTTAATTCAAGCGAACAAGGACTTGTAGGACCAGATGACTACATTGACAAGCCAGTCCAAGGTGATGATTTATTAGCCAGGATAGAAAGATTATTAAAAGAAAAGCTTGGTAAGTGCTGAACTTATGAAGTCATGAATTGTATAAGCTTTAAGATTCTAATCTTTAGTTAAAACCATAAAATACTGACCGAATACTATTCATAAGCATCATGTTAGGCAAAAACTTAACCATAAAATTAATTTTTTGGATTGCCATTATTCTGGTTCTAACTATAGGAATCTTTGCTTACATAAACATAAATCTCCAGAGAAAACATCTAATTGAGGAAATGCAGCAGAATGCGGTTCGACTCAGCCAAACCATTGAAAGAAGCATAAAGCATGAAATGCTAACTGCCAGAAGTGATCAGGTGCAGAGAACACTGGAGGACATTGGAAAACAAGAAGGAATCGAACAAATCAGGATATTTGATAAAAAAGGAAAGATAATAGCTGCTAATTCCATGGAAGAAATCGGAATGCTTATCGATAGAAATGCAGAGGCGTGCTACACATGTCATAAGGATACAGAGCCCTTAGAGACTATATCTACCTCAGAAAGAACTCGAATTTTCAAGTTGGAAGAAGGCTATAGAGTACTTGGCGTAATCAATCCTATCTATAATGAGCCCAATTGCTATGATAGTGCCTGTCATTTCCACCCTAAAGATCAAAATGTTCTAGGCGTGATGGATATCTTGATATCCCTAGCTCGGTTTGACGAGCAGATAGGTGCAGGCCGAAAACAAATCGCAGTATACTTTTTTCTTACATTCCTGTTCATATCGGCAGGAAGTAGCCTTTTTATTTTCTTATTTGTCAATAAGCCAATTCACAAATTGATTGAAGGAACGAGAAAAATAGCAGAAGGGGATCTTGATTATCGTATCGGAAGTTATCAATCTGATGAGATAGGAAAACTTAGCATGTCTTTTGACAAGATGACATCCGAGTTAAAGAAATCTCGAGAGGAAATTGAGCAGTGGAACATAAAATTGAAGAATGAAGTAAAAAAGGCAACCGAGAAATTAAGAAGGGCTAATGAAAAATTAAACAGTGCAAACGAACAACTTCGAGAACTGGATCATATGAAATCAGATTTTATGAGAAGGATGGAACATGGATCACGTTCTCACCTTGCAGTCATCCAAAGCTGCTTGAGCTTAGCTCAAAGAGAATATTATTCTGGACTTGCCGAAAAACAAAAGGATTTAATAAAGATTGCTCATAGGAGGAGTTCTGCCATGTTGGAGCTGCTCGATGATATTCTAATACTTTCTTATCGAAAATCAGCTAAGGCGGTCTATCATATGGAGCCTTTTCAGTTGACAGACGTAATGTTAAAGGTTGTTGATGATGTACAAGATAGGGCCAAGAAGAAAAATATCGTTATAAACGTCCAGGTTCCTTCGGATTTTCCTCAAGTTGTGGCTGATCGAAAAGCCCTTATTGAAGTATTCTCGAATTTGCTAAGCAATGCCGTTAAATACACAAATGAGCATGGTGCTGTAAATGTATCAGTGAAAGAGAAAAAAGATTTCATCGAGTTAGATGTATCAGATACGGGCATCGGCATCGCCTCAGAACATTTACCTGAGATTTTTCATGAATTTTATCGTGCCCCGAATGCTAAATCACATAAAGTAGAAGGCACTGGTCTCGGATTAGCAATAGTGAAAGAAATAGTTGAAGCTCATGGTGGCAGACTTAAAGTTCAAAGCGAACTGAAAAAAGGGAGCACGTTTACAGTATCATTCCCAAAGAAGAAACCAAGAAGAAAATAAAAATAATATGTTCAAGAATGGTTTCTGTTTCATTTTTCAAAAATCTATTTGTAACCAATTAGCACGCTATAAATAATCAGCAGAATTAACGTTATCCCGATAATAAGGAAGGAATACCCAAATATTCGCATAATGAGCAGTTTTTTCAAAGAGACTTCCTTCAACAAGACGGATTTTTTCAATTCACCAGAATCTTTAAGATATTTGTACTCTTCAGGACGATCCTTCTTGTATTC
>WVZK01000045.1 GCA_011772475.1 Candidatus Aminicenantota bacterium
ATCCTGATCTTCTAAAATATCTTTGAGCTGGCTTTGAACGTATTTCCTGTCGATAGGAATTTTTTTCTTTTTTACATTTGGAGCCTTAAAAGATATCTCTTCCATGACTTTCTCCATGACTGTGTGAAGCCTGCGGGCTCCTATATTCTCGGCATCTTCATTGACTTTCTCCGCAATTTCAGCAATTTCATCGATGGCATCCTCGGTGAAATCAACATTGATTCCTTCAGTTGCCAAAAGAGCTTTGTACTGCTTGATAAGAGCATTTTCTGGCTCGGTCAATATCTTGATGAAATCTTTTTTATCCAAGGAAGTGAGTTCCACTCTAATCGGGAACCTTCCCTGCAGTTCTGGTATAAGGTCGGCAGGTTTGGAAACATGAAAAGCTCCGGCACCTATAAAAAGAATATGGTCTGTTCGCACCAAACCGAAACGCGTGTTAACAGTGGTGCCTTCGATTATAGGAAGCAGATCCCTTTGGACTCCTTCGCGGCTGACTTCAGGACCTCGGCCCGTTTCCCGGCCGGCAATCTTGTCCACCTCATCGAGAAATATTATTCCAGAGTGCTCAACTCTCTCCATAGCCAGCCGGGCCACCTGGTCCATATCTATCAATCTTCTCTGTTCGTCCTCCAGTAAATATTCCACGGCTTCCTTTATTTTTATCCTTCGTCTCTTACCCTTCCCTCCTAAAAACCCAGGGATGATTTCCTGAATATGGATTCCTATCTCTTCAACTCCAGAGTTCGAGAAAATCTCCATTGGAGAAGCCATCTTTTCCTTGACGTCAATTTCCACCATTCTTTCATCAAGCAGGCCGTCCCTGAGCTGTCTTCTAAATTTCTCTCTCGTCTCCTGAAATCTGAGAGGATCTCCTTCTTCGAGATCTCCCGTCTTCCTTTTTAACGGAGGAAGGAGTATGTCCAGTATCTTTTCTTCGACATTATGATGAGCTTTTTCTTTAACCTCCTCAACCTTTTCTGACTTCACCATATCCACAGAAATCCGCACCAGATCCCTTATCATGGACTCTACGTCCCTGCCGACATAACCAACTTCGGTAAATTTGCTGGCTTCTATCTTGAGGAAAGGAGAGTAAGTTAGCTTGGCCAGCCTGCGGGATATCTCGGTCTTCCCGATACCGGTAGGCCCGATCATTAATATATTCTTGGGAGCAATTTCATCGGCAAGGTCGGGAGGAAGCTTCCTCCTTCGATACCTGTTTCTAAGGGCTATGGCCACCGCCTTTTTAGCAGCTTCCTGGCCGATGATGTACTTATCTAACTCGGCTACAATCTCTTGAGGAGTAAGTTCTGTCTCTTCCGATTTTAGAGGGGGCCTTCTTAAATCCTGGGGCAGAGCTATGGCCATTTAAAGTTCCTCGACTTTAATTTGTTCATTAGTGTAAACATCAATATCAGAGCTTATCTTCATGGCTTCCAGAGCAATCTTTTTGGCGGACATGTCCGTGTACTTAATCAGGGCACGAGCGGCAGCCAGGGCAAATGAGCCTCCAGATCCGATGGCGATGATTCCGTCGTCAGGTTCAACGACATCCCCTGTTCCCGAAATCAGAAAAGAATTGTCTTTATCAGCTACGATTAAGAGAGCTTCTAACCTGCGGAGCGCTTTATCCATGCGCCAGTCTTTAGCCAGTTCAATCGCAGCGCGAGAAAGATTGCCTCTAAATTCTTCAAGCTTTGCCTCAAACCTTGAAAACAGGGCAAAAGCATCAGAAGTAGCCCCAGCGAATCCAGCTATAACCTTACCTTTAAAAAGAGTTCTTATTTTATTAGCCTTCTTCTTTAGGATAGTCTGACCTATAGAAACCTGACCGTCTCCGGCCATGGCAATCTTTCCCTTATGGCGAACACAAATAATGGTCGTTGCGTGAATCATTGAAATTCCTGCCTGATCCTAAAGATAAAAATGTAGGGGCTTGATTCATCAAGCCCACACTCTTGTAGTCTGTAGGGGTTTGATTTATCAAGCCCACCGTTTTATTTGTTTGAAGGGGCTTGATTTATCAAGCCCGCCACTCTAATAGTCTGTAGGGGCTTGATTTATCAAGCCCGCCACTATGAGTATATAATATAAGTTATCAACAGGAATATGTAAAGAGCATTCTGAGGGATGTTGTTTATCAAACCCGCACTTTTCTCACAGAAATACAAATGCTAATTTAATTCAATAATGCTGATTGCAGTGCTTTGATTCATCAAGCTCGCACTTTTAAATATAGGGGCTTTTAATTTATCTTGTGTAGGGTTTTGATTCATCAAACCCGCACTTTTTTTACATGAATAAATATGTTAATTTAATTCATCAAGGCTCATGTAGGGGCTTGATTTATCAAGCCCGGTATCTCATACAAAGTAGGATTAGAATTTATCTAGCACTGAAAACATTAAGACTTCACAAATTATAAAAGCATATTGTAAAATTAGGGCTTATAATTAAGCGCGAAAAATAAGCGTATTTTGAAGGGTTAGTGATGCCCTACGAACTATTAGTTAATATAATAGTCTTCATAATCTTTATCGTCGCTTTCATAAGTGCTGATACCAAGGGCAAAATAATCCTGGCATTGATTATGGCCGCTTTGTTCGCTGTGCCTTTTATGTTCCCTTTTCCTGTAGTCAAATGGGCATGCTTCATAGGCAAAGTAATCTTTGGTTTTGTGTGCTATTTCTATATTAAATAAATCACGCGGTTTCCTAAAAAGCTAGACAGCGAGAATAAAGAGGAGCCACTTCTTTTCAATCCCCACGCATGATCCTACTCCCTGCTATCCTTCATATAAATTTCTGAGCTAAATCTCTCCATAAAAGAATTTATATGCAGAGAAGAAAAAGATATCGCTTTACCTGTCGACCTATGATGACTTTCCGACGTAATAAATATATGATGAACCAAGAACTGGTAATGAATATGGACGACGAGCTGGTCATATTGCTGGCAAAAGAAGGAAAGGAAAGCGCCTTCAAGGAATTGTATGAAAATAACTACGAAATGGTCTATCGACTCGCATTCCGCTATACAAAATCCAAGCAAGACGCCGAAGACATCATGCAGGAAACATTCATCAAAGCCTTTAAAGGAATCAAGAGTTTTGATTTTAACATAAGCTCCAATTTTTCTTCCTGGATTTGCAAGATAGGGGTTCACTGCTCTCTTGACTATCTAAGAAAATGCAAGAGAAGAAAAACAGATAAGACTGAGTATATTTCTACTCTTTCAGATGAACTAGAGGCTAAGGATTCATCGCCGGAAAAATTAGCTGTCATGGCCCAAGCCGTTGCCCATGTGAAAAATGCTCTTCACAGGCTGTCACCAAAGCAGCGCCTTATTTTTGATTTAAGGCATCTTCAGCATATGGACATAAAAGATATCGCCGAAAACCTGCAGTGCAGTCAAAGCACCGTCAAAAAGCAACTTCAAAGAGCGGTTTCAAGATTAAGAAAGCAACTGGAGCCGCTGTGGGGGGAACAATGAATTGCGAAGAAAGTAAAAATTTAATGACCGTGAGTGTTTTCGGAAAATTGACTCATTCAGAAAAGACTGATCTGGAAGAGCATCTCCGGGAATGCCAGAAATGCGCTAGGATATATGAAAGAACAGCTCATCTCAGCCCACAGCACAACAAGAAAGAAGATATCCCCCTCCCGGATAAGGAGAAATCATGGCAAATCATTTCAGCCAAGATCTTCCAAAAAAAGAGAGATTGGAAGGTATTTTTCCCTTATAAAAAGTTAGCTTTGGCAGCTTCTGCTCTTGTTGTCGTCTTTATCCTGGGATTTATAGTTGGCAAGCAGTTCTTCTTTCCAGGCTCAAGAGAAATCCGTCCAGAATCAACTGCTTTAAAAGGCTATGACTCACCCATTCAACGCTATGCTGAAAACCTTGAGCTCATCCTGGTTTCTTTTATGAACCGCATAGATTCTCAAAGACAGGAAGAAATCTCGGAGATAGAGAAAAAGGTTATAAAAGATATACTTGTGCAAACCCGGCTCTTGAAGTATCTGGTTTCACAAAGGGACGATCCATACGTTCAGCAACTTATAGAAGATGTGGAATTAATCATGATAGGAATATCAAATCTCAGCCCTCAGGATCAGGCCTCTGCAGACCTGCTGGCGCGACTGATCAGAGAGAATGAGATTAAATTTAAACTAAAAACTCTTATAACATCAAAAACAATCTTTTGAGACGGAGGATATAAAATGAAAATTTTAAAAAGATTCTTATTTATTGGATTGACAATATTATTGTTGGTCCTTACAGGAGCGACGGCGATCTTATCTTATACGTACGAATCCCGAGCAGGGTTGGCAGATAAAGGATTTAGCTATCAAGATGACGAGTTCAAGAAACAAGAGATCTATATATTTCTGAAAGGCAAGGAATATGTATTCAAAAGACAATGGGGAAAGGCAAGAGAAATGCTGTACATGTACATCAAACGCTATCAATCTGGTCGACTGAGAGATGAGGCCCTTTACTGGCTGGCTCAATGCTTGAATAAGATATCAAAAGAACAAGTGGATAAGAACAAGGTGATTGAGCTCAAGGAACAGGCGGTCAGAGAATTGGATCTTCTTATCCAGCAATTTCCCAAAAGCGTCTGGCTGGACGACGCCCAGGAATTGAGAATAGAAATTGCGGGAGAACTTGCTTTAATCGGTAAGACTGAATACAAAAAAATAATTCAACAAATCTACGAAACTCAGGAAAAGACAGAGACTGACCTAAAATTGATTGCTTTGAATTCGCTGATAGAATTGGAACCAGAAGCAGCCATACCCTTCCTCAAAAAAATCATCGAAACAGATAAAGACCCGCAGGTCAGGAAAAAAGTTGTGCTCCTTCTGGGGAAAAAATACACACATGGAGTCATTACAATCCTTGAGGATATATCAAAAAAAGACTCGGATAGAGAAGTTAGGGAAGAAGCCAGCTACTGGCTCGACCAAATCATAATCCGTTCGATTCCTGTTAGCCTGATTTATTACGTCTTCTCCGCCAAGCTCACAGACGCCTCTGAATTCAAACGGATTCCAGAAAAAAAGATGAACATCTTCACTCTCCCGCGCGGCAAACCTGGAGATGAAGAAAGAGCAAAAAAAGAAATCAACACACTTTTCAACAACAAGCTTTTAGATTTGACCCGACAATCGAGCGGAAGAGCCGACATTCTTATGACTATATTCGATTATTCCGTATCCCATAAGATATCGGGTTTTCGGCTTCAGTTTCTAAAAGAGGGATTCGAGAAAGATTTTGACCATATTTCCGGAAAAGTTCTTTTTTACGATTTGGTCGATAACAAAAACTATTACGCTTCCTACTCTGTCGGCAACAAAAACGAAAAGCTGTTAGCGATGCGAAATGGAGATCAGGTCGTTCTCATGTTTTTACAGTTCGAATCAGAATTGGAACCAGGCCCTGCAGAGGAAGAACCTGGCAAAGAACCGATTTACAGCAGCGAATTTTCAAATGTACTGGGATGCAGAGTGCTTTCAGCAAGACAAAGCTGGGGCCGGGGAGAATACGGTGCTGATCCCCTCGACTTCGGGCAGGCCAAAGCAGAAATACCTGATAAAAAAGGAAAGTGGGTTCTAAAGGGCTATATAATGCTGGTCAAAAAAGAGCGTCGGTTCATCGCCCGCAAAGCTGTACTGTTTAATCCAGAGGGAAAGACCGTTGTCAGAGCAGATGAGATAATAGTTCCCGTGGATAATCCTTCACAATACAAAACGATCGGGGAAAAGAATAATTAAAAAAATTCCTGCTTAGTTCTTACTTGAGGCCTCTTCTTTTCAATAAAGCTTCAACCTTGGGTTCAGCTCCTCTGAATCGCTTATAGAGTACCATCGGGTCTTCCGTGCCACCTCTTTCAAGAATATTTTCCCTGAACGACTGCGCTGTCTTTTGGTCAAAAAGGCTTGTTTCTTTAAACGCTTCAAAAGCATCAGCATCAAGAACCTCAGCCCATATATAGCTGTAATATCCTGAAGAATATCCTCCGCTGAAAATGTGGTTGAAATAGGGACTTTTGTACCTGACAATAATCTCGGGAATCAGGCCTATCTTGTTCAATGATGCTTCCTCAAACTCATGCACGTCCAGTTCTTTAGCCTCAGTTAGCGTATGCCAGTCCATATCGAGGAAGGAAGCCGCAAGGTATTCAACGCTCGCAAAGCCCTGGTTAAAGAGTTTGGCTTTATTCAATTTATCAATCAGTTCCTGCGGAATAACTTCGCCGGTTTCGTAGTGTTTGGCATACATCTTAAGGACCTCGGGCTCGAATGCCCAGTTTTCCATTATCTGCGACTGCACCTCCACAAAATCTCTGGGGACAGAAGTTCCTGAGAGCCTGTTATACTTACAATCGGAAAGCAGCCCGTGAAGGGCATGTCCGAATTCGTGGAATAAAGTCGACACTTCCTCTGAACTGATCAATGCCGGTTTGTCACCGGTTGGTTTTGAAAAGTTGCCATTATTGGTGATAACTGGATAAACTTCCCTGCCATGCCTTGATTGTTTTCTGAAACTGTTCATCCAGGCGCCACCGCGTTTACTGGCTCTCGGGAAGTAATCCGTATAAAGGATACCGATATGCGTTCCGTCAGCCTCTTTGACTTCAAACACCCTCGCATCTTCGTGGTACTTTGGAATTTCATCTCGTTCGATAAACTGAATTCCAAAAAGCTTGGTGGCCACTGCGAAGGCCCCATCCCTGGCATTTTCCAGCTTAAAATACGGCCTCAACATCTCCTCGTCAAGCGCGTACTTGGCTTTTTTCAGTTTTTCTGCATAATACCACCAGTCCCAGGGCTGTAGCTTAAAATCGTGGCCTTCTTTGCGAATCATTTCTTGAAGTTCCCTGGCTTCTCTTTTGGCCATCTTTAAAGCCGGCTTCCAAAGCTGTTCAAGAAACTTGTAAACGTTCTGGGGTTCCTTCGCCATATTATTTTCGAGCACATAATCAGCATGGGTCTTGTAGCCCAATAGATTCGCCCGTTTCACACGAAGGGCAGCTATTTTGGCTAAGTTAGCTTTGTTGTCCAGCTCATCGTTATTGTCACCTTTGTTAATGTAGGCCATAAAGATCTTTTCCCTGAGGTCTCGTTTTTCGGAATACTGGAGGAAGGGGATCATGCTCGGCTTATGGATAGTGAATACCCATTTGCCCTCATGCCCCCGTTCTTTTGCTGCTTCTTCGGCACCGGTTATTGCTGCTTGCGGCAACCCGGCCAGGTCTTCCTTCTTATCAATGACCATTTCAAAACGATTGTTTTCTTTCAAAACATTCTCGCCAAATTGTACTGTAAGAACGGATATCTCTTGATTAATTTCTTTCAGTTCGGCTTTCTTTTCTTCGTCAAGGTTTGCACCGCTCCTCACAAAGTCCTTGTAATATTTCGTAAGGAGCGTATTTTGCTCTGTCGTTAAGTCCAGCTTATCTTTCTGTTCATAAACCGCTTTAATCCTTTGAAATAATTTTTCATTTAACCGGATGTTGTCACGGTGCTTGGACCTAAGAGGAGCAATCTCTTTGGCGATGTTCTGCATTTCCTCATTAGTCATCGAGCCGTTTAAAACGCCAAAAACATTGCCGACTTTCCTCAATAAGGAACCGGTGCTTTCCAGAGCTTCAATGGTGTTCTCAAAAGTTGGGGCCTCGGGATTATTGACGATCGCTTCAATTTCCATATTCTGCTGCTCCATTCCTTCTTTAAAAGCGGGCATATAATGTTCTACTTTAATCTTATCGAACGGGGGAACTTGAAAAGGTGTGTCAAACTCGCTGAAAAAAGGATTCTCGTCTTGGGTTAGGCAGGAGCATAATATCAATCCTGCAATAAAGAGTAATAAAAAAGTCTTCTTCATTTCTTTCCTCCTTCTTTGATGGTTTAGACTTCTAATTATAATAGATTTCTTAATAATCGTGTATCTCTGATTCAACGCTAAAATAAGAAAGCTAATGATATTAAAAAATATCAGAGAAATACAAGTGATATTTTGAATCGTCGTTAGGTGATTTGTTTTTGTGGCTCAGCGAGGCACTCAACGCATTGGGAGTAAACCAGGTCAGCCAATATAGACTGACGGAAGCCGAAGATAGAGCCGGTCATAAATAAAGGTAAAAAGAAGTAAAAAAAGACCCACAAAAAATATATAAAACCTAGTCAACCATTTTCCAATTAATCACGTATCTATATATGTATCCATTTTTCACATAAATGAAAAGGAAATTAGTGGGCAGAGTAAATACATGTACTTTAACCCTGACCGGGAAAGATGCTCTGAGGGAGATACAAAAAGCCTATAAAACTGTTTGGACAGAAGAATGTAATCTTGACTTCGATTAATAGAAATAAATGAACTCAAAAAAAGACACTCTTCCTCTTCTGGGTAAAGCGGCATTGTGGTTTTTTCTGGATGAAGATGATTATTATCAAGCCATCGGTGATTTTGAGGAGGTTTATCGAGAAAGAGTGAAAACAAAAGGTTCAGCCATAGCAAACCTGTGGTTTTGGTTTATGTTTTTCAAATCCCTTCCGGGATTTATTTCGAATTCCATATATTGGAGTGCAGTCATGATTAAAAATTATCTCAAGATCATATTGAGAAACGCGCTTAAACAAAAAGCCTATACCTTGATCACGATTGTCGGGTTCGCTATCGGAATGGCCTGCTGTATTCTTATCTTCCTCTACATTCAATTCGAACGCAGTTATGACGACTTTCACCCAGATGCAGACCGCATTTTTCGGGTGGCCCTGGCCTGGCACACATCCGACACCGTTAATTACTGGGCAACGATCAGCACACCGGCAGCTTGGGAACTTAAAGAAAAATATTCCCAGGTCGAGAAAGTGGCGCGCATCGGAAATAAGGGAAATCAACCTGTGGCATATGAGAAAAAGCTATTTTATGAAGACGGCTGCTTGTATGCTGACCCCGAAATATTCGAAATTCTTTCCATCCCCGTTGTTGAAGGAAATCCACTATCTGCACTTAGCCGTCCGGGAAGCGTTATCGTAACCCAGAGTATGGCAACAAAATATTTTGGAGATAAAAATCCTCTCGGCAAATCAATCCTAATCGGAAATGATACTCTCGAGATTGCCGGAATCATTGCCGATCCCCCGGAAAACACTCATTTGAAATATAAATTTATCGCCTCATTGCTTTCGGCAGATCCTCCATCGAATGATAGCTGGGGAAACATCGCCTATCACACTTATATCAAGCTCAAGCCTGGAATCGATTGGAGGAGCTTCGACGCCTTAATCGGCCATATGGCGGACCCTTATGTACAAGACTATTTTAAAGGAAGAAACAAGGCGCACATCTACTACTTGCAGCCTATCCAAGAGATCCATCTTCATTCTAACATCCGTCGTGAGTTCGAGCTGCCCGGAAATCCCTCGACACTGAATATTCTCGCTTTTGTCGCCGCACTTATCTTTTTTATTGCATGTCTGAATTTCATCAATCTGACTACAGCACGCTCGAGCCGCCGGGCCATAGAGGTAGGAGTGCGAAAAGCCATCGGTGCACAGAGATTACAGTTGATCTTTCAATTTATAGGAGAATCCATTTTCCTACTGATAATAGCCATGTCGGCAGCCCTGTTTCTGGCAGCGGCGGCCGTTCCGCATTTTAATTTCCTGGCCGGCACCGCATTCAGCCCTTCGGACCTCCTGCAGCCAGGTCTGCTTTTGAAACTTTTTTCTCTGGTAATTTTCGCCGGGATTTTAGTGGGCTTTTACCCTGCTTTTTTCCTTTCTTCATTTAAAACGATTTTTGCTTTCAAAGGATTAAGACACAGCGGTTCTCACCGATATGCTCTGCGGAAAATACTGGTTGTCGGGCAATTGTTCATCTCCGTGGGCTTGATTATCTCTACCTTGGTCATCCACAAGCAAATCCGCTTCATGAAAAACCAGCACCTAGGATTCGAAAAGGAGCAAAAACTTATTATACCGGTAAGGGGGGGCGTCTCGATCAAGGATAACTACCTAATTGTGAAAAGCGAACTAACTAGCCATGCCAACATAAGGGGCGCAACTGTCTCTTCAAGTGTGCCGGGATTGTTCTGCCGGATCACCGGTATTCTGTTAGAAGGAGAAGATTTGAAGGATGAGCATCGGTTTTACTTTTATAGTGTGGACTATGATTTTATTTCAGAATACGGCATCGAAATTGTTGCCGGCAGATCGTTTCACGGCGAAAAAAATGCAGGCAGCTCTGACGGATACATCATTAATGAGACTGCCCTGGAAGAGCTGGGATTGAGCACGCCTGAAGATGCGATCGGCAAGAGGATCATTTGGCAAGGAGATCAGGAAATCATTGGGGTAATAAAGGATTTTCATTTCAGCGGACTTCAGACCAAGATTGAGCCGTTTTTTTTAGCGATCAAACCCGATTATCGATATATCAGCCTTACCGTAGGCCCAGAAAATCTTGAAAACACCATCAAATTTGCCGAAGGAATGTGGAAAAAATTCTTCCCCGGAAACATCTTTGAGTACTTTTTTCTCAACGAAGAATTTAACCGCCAATACCAGTCTGAGGAACAGATGGCCCGGATGTTCAATATATTTGTCACCCTAGGTATGTTTATCACTTGTTTAGGTATACTCGGCTTGATTTCCTACTCAGCCGAGCAGCGAACAAAAGAAATCGGTATTCGCAAGGTTCTGGGGGCATCAGGAGGTCATATTCTGATACTCCTCCAGAAAGAGTATATTCGATGTGTATTGATGGCAAATGTTATCGCCTGGCCCGCCGCTTATCTCGCCATGCATTTCTGGCTTCAGAATTTCGCCTATCGTGTCAACCTTGGGATGGGGCAGTTTCTGACGGCCGCTATTCTGACGGTATTATTAACCCTGCTTACAATCAGTTACCAGTCCATCAAAGCGGCCACAGCCAATCCTGTCGATTCGCTGCGGTATGAATGATTATTTATAGCTGAAACTTGAAACTCCGGTCAGGATTAAAGAGTGTAATTCCAATCCCCCCGAAGTGCTGGCTTCCCGATTCTCTGAGCCTTGTCGCGCTTCGCTGGCAATGACTTTTTATAAAAAAAATCCCGGCAACGTCCTACTCTCCCACTCTGCCCCCAGAGCAGTACC
>WVZK01000161.1 GCA_011772475.1 Candidatus Aminicenantota bacterium
CAATAACTCTAATAGCCTGAGCATTTCTTCCCTGTTTTCCTATAACCTTACCCAAATCTTCTTTAGCAACTTTTAATTCAACGATCGAGCTCTGTTCCCCATCCAATTGGAAAACCTGCACCTTGTCCGGATTGTCCACTAATGATTTGGCAATCAATTCAACGAGTTCTTTCACTGTAACCTCCCTTAATACCTAACTTGTTTTTACCTTAGAGAAATTCTTTCTCTTTACTCGTTTCCCCTCAGCCGCAATTCGCTCAATTGTCTTTTTTTGTCATTCGGCGGCTGAGCCTTATAGAACTTTCCTTTTTATCTTGCCTTCTCTCTGTAATGAAAACATGGATGTACGAGTGGTGAATAACAAATAAAAAAAATTAGGGCGTTCCTCAAGATGCCACCCTCTAAGGGAGCAAATCATAGGACGTTCCTTGTGTTCCCTGCATTTTGCGTCAAAGAAACAGGTCCGGCTATCTTGTAAAGGGCTTTAGTTTTTGACTGTAGCTAGAACGCTTTAACTTTCTTATCGCTTTTTCTTGGATTTGCCTGATTCTCTCACGCGTAACCTTGTATTGCTGCCCGACTTCTTCCAGGGTATGTTCGTTGCCATCTCCCAACCCAAATCTCATTTTTAAAATGTTTGCTTCTCTCTGGGTATGAGTCTTCAGTACTTCCTCAATTTTCTCTCTCAAATTAATATGAATAACTTCATCGGGAGGCGAAAGGATATCCTTATCCTCAATAAAATCACTCAGATGACTTTCTTCTTCTCCTATTGGCGTCTCGAGTGAAAGGGGTATTTGGGCAATTTTCATGATTTTTTGTACTCTACTGACAGGCATATCCATCTTTTCCGCAATCTCTTCACGTGTTGGTTCTCTACCTTTTTCCTGGACAAGGCTTTTTGATACTCTATTTAACTTGTGTATGACTTCGATCATATGCACAGGGATTCTTATCGTCCTTGCCTGATCAGCAATTGCACGTGTTATTGCCTGTCTTATCCACCAATGCGCATAAGTTGAAAATTTATACCCTCTTTTGTATTCAAATCTATCCACTGCTGTCATCAAGCCTATGTTTCCCTCTTGGATCAAATCAAGAAACTGGACTCCGTAGTTGCTGTATTTCTTGGCTATGGAAACTACAAGTCTCAAGTTAGAGGCGACAAGTTCTTCCTTCGCGATATCACAGATCTGTTCTCCTTTGGCGATGGTTTGCAGTGTTTTTTTTATTCCTTGTGAATTAAGACCTATCTCTTTCTTGTATATTCTAAGAAGCTTGTTGATTTTTTTGATCCTAAGTTTCAGTTCCTCTTCAACTCTCTTGCCCTTAGCTTTAGGGAAAGAGGCATTCAACTCTTGCTTAATTCTTTCTAATTCGTTGATGACTTTTAGCTTTCCGCGGAAACCCTCAATAATCTTTTCTCTGCAGGGAGAGCGGATATTAAGTTCCCTGATGAGGCGGCTAATTTTAACAGTAAGACGTCCACGTGCAATAGCATATTTCTTTGACGCAGGGATTTTTTCTAATTGGGTGCTAATCTTTCTTATTTCATTGATCTTGGCTAGAATCTTCTTTTCTTTCTCATGTTTTTCTTTCGTGAATTCATCTTCGTTGCAATCGAACACAGCTTGGATGATTTCATTGCCTTCATTGAGTTCCTCTTCCAGTGAAAGAATTTCACTGCGGACAAATCGTGTTTTTGAAAGAGCTTTAATAATTATCTCTTCTCCTCTTTCTATTTCCTTTGCTATGTCTATTTCTCCCTCTCTTGTTAACAGATGAATGTTTCCTATCTCTCTCATGTAGATTATTACAGGATCCGATGTCCGCCCCAATCCCTCGAACGAAACGATAGAGGGATCTCTTTTTTTATTTTGAATTTTCCTTAGTTTATCGAGAACTTTTATCCCGCGGTCATCTGTTGCCATGTTTATTACTCCAATACGAAAAGAACTGAATTATTAATGCGCTCAAGAAACTTTCCAAGTTTACGCTATTTTTCTCCTTTTTCTTTTTTCTCTTTTTCTTCTCTCTCTCGTCCTTTCTCTTTTTTTTCTTGCCTTTCTCTCATATTTTTTCATTCAACATTCCTCTTTAGAATTTAACGATTGAAAACAACTCCCTACATTCCAGTTAGGGCGTTTCTGCTCATCACGGGAAGCAGAAAGTCAAACAGCCTGATATCAGCAAGCAATCAATAGGATAGATTTGGCTTCTCTCAGGCAGAATTGTCCTCTTTTTTGACTATAATGATATACAATTACGAATTTGTGGAGGCAAGTGGGCAAACCAAGCAACCCCCAGATATACTTTAATGAAAAATTTGACTGTGATTTTGAATGTCTGAGTGCCAGTTATCAGTAGCGTCTTCCACCCCCGAATCCACCTCTGCCACCTCCTCCACCTCGACGGTCATCACGACGAGGCCGGGCCTCATTGACTCTAAGAGTGCTCCCCTTCAAATCTTTGCCATCAAGCCCTGAGATCGCAGACTGAGCTTCGGAACTGTTGGACATCTCCACAAATCCGAATCCCCTCGAATCCCCGGTGAATTTGTCTGTGATGATTTTGGCAGATGTGACCTGCCCGAAGGCTTCAAAAGCCTGTCGCAAATCTTCTTCAGTGGCCTCTCGCGGTAAATTACCTACGTAAATATTCATTCTGACTTCCTTTAAATATTGGTTTTTTAGTAAGGGGGGGACGTAATGTTTACTTATTGAAATTTTCCC
>WVZK01000075.1:0-2928 GCA_011772475.1 Candidatus Aminicenantota bacterium
CTCCTTTGTAAGATCACATGCGCCTTTTTAAAGGAGGGATGAAATGAAAGGTTTCAGTCATGATAGAGCAGGCTGAAACCTTTCTCCTATCTCCTCGTCCAAGGCGCTGATATAAATCTATGTCGTTGAAAATAAAAAGTCAAGAGTTTTTTTAACTCCTAAAAGCCATATACCTAATATCTAGTGGTCCTCACTTTATTTAGTCGTATATATAGCGTATTTTTGGGAAAAAAATTAAATCTGCCTCAATTACCTCCGGTATCTTGCGGCAATGGATTTTAGCTCTTCTTCGGCGGTTTCTGGCGGGGCAGTCAAAAGGCTTATGATCACAGTAAGAAGAGCCGAGACAAAAAAGGCCGGCACAAGCTCGTAGATGATGTTTTTAAGAAAAGAAACCTGGTTCCAGACAATAGTGACCGCCGTTCCTGAAACGAACCCAGCAACAACGCCAGCCTTTGTCGTCCTTTTCCAGAAAAGAGAAAGAAGAAGCGGCGGTCCGAATGATGCGCCCAGCCCTCCCCAGGCGAAGAGGACCAGCCAGAAGACATACTGTTTGGCCGCGAATCCGAGAATAAGGGCAGTAACCACCAGGCCCGATACAACTGCCCTGCTGAGGAAGACGAGCTTTTTCTGGGAGATTGATCTTCCTTTGGCCGCAATTTTCTGGTAGATGTCCCTGACGACTCCTGAGGAAGCAACGAGGAGCTGAGAGTCGGCTGTGGACATGATAGCAGCCAGGATGGAGGCTGTGACCATGCCCATTATAAGAGGGTGGAGGTGCTCAGAAGCCAGGAAGGGGAACAGGTTCTCCTGGTCTCCTCCGGGGATGGCATCTATACGGCGGTAGTAGGCTCTTCCCACAAGTCCGATAAAGACCGCGCCCCAGGCCATGAGAACATTCCAGACTGTCCCTATAACACATGATTTCCTGAGCGCCCTGGGATCTGATACTGACATGTAGCGGACAAGGATGTGGGGATTTCCGGGAGAGCCGAGACCGATGCCGAGAAAGCCAATAATCCCGCCGGCTGCAAAGGCAAAAGGATCAAGGAATCGGGGATTGAAATCTTGAAGAATGCGGAGGATCTCGCCCCAGCCTCCAGCATGGACGATGGCTATTATGGGAAGCGCAAGGAGGGCGATTATCATGAAAAAGGCCTGGATCATATCCGTCAGGGAGACAGCCATGAATCCTCCCAGAGCTGTGTAGGCAAGGACAATCAAAGCTGTGAGGAGGATGCCGCTCGTCTCGCTCACCCCGAAGCTTGTGCTAAAGGTCTTTCCTCCTGCGTTGAATTGGGCCGAGACATAAGGAATCAAGAAGACCAGGATGATGAACACGGAGAGTATCCTCAAGATGTTGGATTTATCCTTGAAGCGGGACTCGAAGAAATCGGGGATAGTCAGGTTGTCCATCATCGAGGTGTAGCGCCGCAGGCGCTTTCCGATAAAGGCAAAGAGGAAGACTTCGGCTGTGATGTAGCCTGTAACTGCCCAGACTGCAGGGGCTCCGATGCTGTAGGCCATGCCCGTCACTCCGATAAGAAGCCAGGCCGACCTTCCAGAGACAACAGCACTCAAGGCGACCACAAACTCCTTAAGTTTTCTCCCGGCAAGGAAGAATTCCGAGAGGCCTGAGGAAGAGAATTTTGCAGAAAGGATACCTATGGCCAGGATTATGACAAGATAAAAAACAAAGGAGAGGATAGCCAGGGGATCAGCCTGGACTGCGGTCTGTGTGGCTTGTTCCATTTAAGCTATTCTCCCTCCTCTTTAAAGAATAGGTAAAGGATAAAAGAGAGAAGGATAATAGCCGAGGGAAGGATGAAGAGACCAAAGATTTCAGCTAAGCCCATAGAAATATAAAGGTGCGGGATCTATTGTTCTTCTTTTTTGTAAAAGTAATTTATTTCCCATTCTGCCGTTGTCGGGCTGTCAGAGCCGTGGACGGCATTGCGCTCTATCGAGAAGCCAAATATCTGGCGCAAGGTTCCCGGATCAGCCAGAGCAGGGTCTGTAACTCCCATTACCTGGCGCCAGTGGGAGATGGCATCTTCTCTTTCCAGGATCATGATCATGATCTCTCCCGAGGACATGAAGTCTGTCAGGCTCTCGTAGAACTTCTTGTCCTTATGGATGACGTAGAAACCTTTTGCCTCTTCCTTGGTGAGATGAAGCATCCTTAGACCGGATATCTTAAACCCCTCATCCTCGATTCTCTGGATGATCTTGCCTGCGACTTTCTTTTTTATGGCGTCAGGCTTTATTATGGCTAGAGTCTTCTCAACCATGGCAGTTCCTTTTTTGCTTAAAATTCACCCATTGATATATCCTAATCTTTAGTCTGAGTCAATGGGATTATAAAAGTGCTTCAGTTCTGATTCCATGGCTTTGATAGCTTGGCCTCTAAGTATGTTCATCCTTCAATTGACAGCCCTTACTGTCGCCAGTAAAATGGACTTTCATGATAGAGAGAAGGCAAAACAAAGAGAAGCTTATGGGATTTGTTCTGGACCAGGGGATGTCTCTTTTTGGAGTAGCAGATATCACGGGTATCAGGGAGGAATTCAGTATTGACAAAAAGCATAGGGAGAAATTCGACTGGGGGATCTCGCTCGGAAAAAGGCTACTTGATGCAGTTCTTGAAGAAATAAAGGACAGGCCCACTCGGAATTATTTTCATCATTACCGCCAGCTAAATTTTTTCCTGGACCGGGCAGCCTTACTTCTCTCTTCCTATATCCAGGAATCAGGCTTCCGGGCTCTCCCCATTCCTGCCTCCCAGATCACAGACTGGGATAGACAGAAGGCGCACCTCTCCCATAAGAAAGTCGGCTACATGGCTGGCCTGGGATTCATAGGAAGGAATAACCTTCTTGTCAACCCGGAGCTCGGGGCAAGGTTCAGGCTGGTCACAGTGCTGACCGA
>WVZK01000075.1:2949-22927 GCA_011772475.1 Candidatus Aminicenantota bacterium
GCCCTGTCCCGCTCAGGCTATTGTAGAGAAGAAAGAAGAGTTTGACCACAAGGCATGCTATGAGAAGCTAAAAGAATTCAAGAAGTCGGGGATTGTCGGCCAGCATATCTGTGGAGTCTGTGTCAAGGCTTGCTCTGGTTTTAAGCGGGATCAAAAATTGAGCTCATCGTAAAAATGAGTTCCTGTAAAGGGGAGAGTTTCGGATTTTTTGGAGACCGGCGTATAAGAGGATCTGGGCTCTATTCCGCTCTCTTTATATTCTGAAACATCACTTATAGTCTCGAATACGAGCTTTCTTGCGTAATTTTTTCAGAGCCTCTTGGATTTCTGAATCAGTCATTCCTTCTATTTGGATTGTTTTATCCGTTCCTACTGCAGCTCCAATTACTAATCCAATCAGCCCACCAAGAGCTACACCAATGAGTGCAAAAAGTGGTCCATAATCAATTAAAGCCACCCTTGGTTCCTTATAAGAAACAGACCCTATTATTAGTCCTGCTACGGCTCCTGAACCAACCCCTAACAAAAACTTTGATTTCTTCACGATTCTAATAACCTCAATATCCTCAATATTAATAGATACGTCTTTTCCTTCAGCATCCAGTAGAAGGAGCGATTTCGGTTTTACTGTAATGAGTTCACCTTCAATCAGTTGTCCGTCTGTTCTTGTGATTATGAGCTTAGCTCCCCGCCTTTCTTTAGCATGCAGATTTACAGAAAGCATCATTAAAGAGAAGATAAGAAACAACGATATGAATTTTTTACCTGGGGGATTCATTTATCCCTCCCCATGCTGAATTTTATCTGTGAAGATACAGTATAAAAGATCTTATGTCAATCTTTCAGGGGATGATTTTTGAGGGGGGCAGACCTATTTGGTAAACCGGCTGAGCTCTATGGAATCCTTAGAGATAACGAGCTGATTTCTTCCTGCTTTTTTTGCCTTGAATAAGGCTTTATCGGCAAGGATAGTCAGTTCTGTGGCGGCTTGTTCATAATTTGTCTGATTTCCTTTGCTTTTGTCACCTCTCTTGGGCCTTACTTCAGAGTAATGAGCACAGGCAACTCCCATGCTCAAGGTTTTTTGGACTACTTCATCTTTGGGCATGAATCTTATTTGTTGGAAAATTTTCCTTATCCTCTCTCCGACTTTGGCCGCTTGAGCAGTGGTGAGTCCGGGCAGTATAATGACAAATTCGTCTCCCCCGAACCTTGAAGCCCAGTCCATCTCTTTGCGGATGACATGGCATATGACGTTGGCGGTCTGTTTTAAAACCTCATCTCCTTCGAGGTGAAGGTACTTATCATTGTATTGTTTAAAATCATCAATATCGATCATGATAAGGGACAGAGCGCTTCTCCATCTTTCCGCTGTTTTGATTTCATCGGGTAAATTCTGGTTGAAATATCTTCTGTTGTATACTCCTGTTAGCTCATCAGTAATGGAAAGGCGCTTGACTTCTTCTTCTAAATCTTTTCTCTCTGAGATGTCTTCGAACACTGTATCGTAATATATGATTCTTCCAGAGTCATCCCTGACCGCGGTTGAAGTTAAAGATGCCCAAAAAGATGTTCCATCCTTTTTTTTCAGAATGAACTCTTCATTCTTGGCAAGGTCATTTTCTTCCAACTCCTTAATCAGTTTTAGTTCGTCATCTGGATTTTCGTATAAATAAGGTGTTTTAACTTTTAGGAACATCTTCTCACTCGTGAAACCAAACATTTCCACAGCAGAGGGATTGACTTCAAGAAGTTTCCCGGCTGGTGTTGCCCTGAAAATTCCTATTTTAATGTTGTTAACCAGTTCTCGATACTTCTCTTCAGATTCGGAGATTATTTTGTCAAGCTTGTGTCTCTGGATTATTTCCGAAATCAAGTTTGCAAAAATCTCCAAGGGTCTTACCGTCTCCTCGGTCGGGATCAATCCGCTTTTGGAGTCGTTAAGAGAGATAATTCCTATCATCTGGTCCCTGGCATCTTTCATGGCTACGAGAAGATTATCCTCTTTGTTCCAGCGCCCTTCTTTTTTTGGGTATGTTTTTTCTACCGGGGCAACCGCATCTTTATCCAGGATGTCCTTTAAGGAGTACGGGATGTAGCAGGACTGGTTCCCGATTTTTATGGATTTTTCAAAGTATTTCAGGTATTTTTCCCTGGGCATCTTTGCTTTCTTTAATCTCTCTATGTCAGCTTTCCTGATTCCTTTGTGCCCGATAATTTCTCTGTAGGGAGGGATATCCGTGAAATAAGATATCAGCACTCTCCCGAAGTCCGAGATATCGACGACAGCTTGAGACACCTGGTTGAAAAGCTTCTCTTCGTCTTTAATGGATAATATAGCGGCAGAAATCTCTGAGAATCTCTCCATCTGGCTGAGTATTTCTTTTGTTCTATCTTTGGCGCTCTTGCTGTCTGTTATGTCGATATTCATAGCTATTGCTATGGATTCTTCTTCGGGCAGAGTGGTGAGGACTGCGGGAAAGATGTGGCATAAAACATGCCGAACCTCTCCCGTTCTTGTGGTTATCGCCCATTCCCTCTTGGGGGAAGGCTTATTCTGGCGGATGGCGGTTTTTAGGTATTTTTTAAACTCTTTTTCATCAGCCTCCGAGACAAACAGGCCTTTAAGAGTTTTCCCTAATACCTCTTTCTCGGTGTATCCGAATAATTTTTCTGAGAAACGGTTCCAGTAGACCACCTCGCCCTTTATGTTGTATCCCTGAACGGCGATATTCGCCGCATTATAAAAGATAGACTTGAACCTCGACTTTATTTTTGATTCAGGCGGGGCGTGAATTTCTTTTTGAGTGGCCAATATAACCTCTCTTAAAAAGACTAAAGTTTCTCTTCCTTTAGGGAGAATAATCCATAGAGAAAAACATGTAAATCGCCTTAAGAGGTGATATTAGGGGGAGTTTTGGTTCTTTTTTTACACCCCCCTCGGTAGCGCCTATTCACCCGTCGTGATTAGTCGAATTTTGCCTAATTAAAGAGAAGGACTTATCGGAACTATTAATGATTCGATCTTGGCGAAATAAAGATGTAGCCTTAGCTTAGTGAGGGCTCGGTTTTGGCTGAACGCTGACGAAATTTCGGATAATTAACTGTGAGCTATTTCTCCTTCTTCTGACAGGGAATCCATATTTCTGACTTCAGGTCTTCAGGCTTAGTTTGCGGTCCGGGCATGGTCAAGTAGCGCTCCATAACCGGCCCTGCCGGCATTAATTTGTTAGCCTCCATCCATTCAAACATCTTGGTTATCGTCTTTTCGGTCTCTTCATACGGGCCTTTATGGATAGCAGAGCATACAAACTTGGATTTCCACTCCTTCTTTTCCAGGGGCGCTTTGACCTCTACTTCTGCTGAAACAGGGAATCCCATCTCCCACATCAACTCCTCGGGTTTTACCATTTCCGGGCTGTTGTAGTAGACGCCGATCATAGGACCTGCTGGTGCAATTTTTTGTTCCTGGATGGCATGCGTCAACTGCCCTATAATTCCCTCGATCTCTGTGAAAGGACCCTTATGCGGGATGCAGCAGTAGGTGAAAGGAGAGACTTCCTTGACCTTGACGAATTCTTTCTTTTTGGCTTCTTCTTGGGTATTTAATGCTGCTGAGGCTGCAATGGATATCAGGAATAGCGCCAAACACAGTACTGAAGTTGTTTTTTTCAAATTTACCTCCCTTAAATTCAAATGACCTTTATATTAAGCTCATTTTCCCAAGCATTCTTAATCATTATTGTATTCTCCAGATGTCATTGTCAATATTTTCTTGAGGGACTCTAGAATAGGGGTCCACCTGGATAAATACCGGTTTCTCTTTACTTTTTATTGTAGTTGTTATTTTTCCGGCTCTGCTGATTTTCAATTTTTTTGTTATTATTTTCCCGTTTGAAGAGGTTTTATACCCGATGTCGGTAAATATTTCATAATCCCTGTTTGAGTTCACGATTAAATCAACCTTTGATTCGTATGCATTATTATTCTTTTTTGTTTTTACGTCTTCTATCAGTAGATCAATTTTTGGCACAATTTTTATCCATTGATCAAGATATTCTTGTACGTTGATTTCTGTCCTGGCTTGAATGCAATTTAAAAAATCTTTATAGCCGGTATTTTTGGAGCCATATTTTTCGTAAAAATCCTTCAGGCCCAAGAAAAGGTCTTGTTCGCCAATCTTCATTCTCAGTTGTTCCCAAACCAAAGCTCCACCGTTATATATCAAAGAATTTTCAGGTGATCCTATTTTTTGAGCATTTTCAAGAGGTTGGGACGATTTGTATCCTACTTCGTTAATAAACCTCTGCAAATAAAGACGGCGGATTCTTTTCCCTGCATCTTCCCCAAGAAGTTTTTCAACCGCCCAAGCACTGATAAAATTCGCTCCACCTTCGCCAAACCATTCCGTTAAGATGCCGCTCCAGGAAACATAAAAAAGATTCCAATTATGATAAACCTCGTGAGTTACCAATCTTAGGTAACCCATTCTGCCGTCTGCCCCGGTATTGAAATTTTTTGTGGCATAACTCGTAAAGTACATGGTATCGCCTTTGTTTTCTCCGCTTAAGTTTTGAGATCCTGTTTCACCGACAGTGGCAAATTTATATACTCTGGTTCCGTTGTCTCCGAAATAGTCATAAAATAGCTTTACCACTTCAAAAGTATTTTTTGCCATCTCGTCGTTAAACTCCTCCTCCGGATAGAGATAATATTCAACCTTGATGTTTTCATTCTCTTTCACTATTTTTTTATACCTCGCACAGGAGAATGTAGGTACGTTTGGAGTGGAAGACACATATATATCTGTTATAAATCCATCCTCCTTTTTTGAAGAGATCATATTCCCAGGCACACACGAATAATAACCTGCCGGATATTTAATGGTCATTCGGAATGGATAGGCCATATTCAATCCAAATAATGGATTACATCCCATATAAATCGAATAGGATGCTTTAGGGCTTATTGTTAAGGCATACATATTCTTTGGTTCATCGATTACTGCTTCAGCGTTTAGCTGGTATTCAATGTAAAGTGAGATTTCATCACCGGGCATAATAAATCTATGGGTTTCAACATTGATAACTTTAAATTCGAAGCTGCCAAATGCTTTTTTTAATCCGCAGGATTTCCATGATAGAGGATTAGCTTTATTGTCAATAGACCCTTTTAACGTGAGCTTAGTTATTATTAATTCAGGATGAATGGTAAAGAATAGCTCTTTAACTGATTTTGGAGAATCGTTCTTGATTATTATTGTCTGGCTTGATTTAAATAATCTTTTTATGGGATTAAGCTCAAAGTACAGATCATGATTTTTAACTCTAAAATTATATTCCGCATCATTCTTTTGATTACCTGCTTGAGGCTGCTCGAAGCAAATTAATAAAAACAAAAATAAAATAAGAACCAGAAAAGTTTTAGCTTTTACGGAGTCCATTCTGAGATTTAGGCCTTCCTTTTACCTCTTATTTTTTCTTAACGTATTTATCCATCCACTCGAACATCTCGGCGAGCACATGAAGGACAGACTCCCTGCCTCTGTAGCCATGGCTTTCGTGGGGGAGCATGACCAGGCGAGCAGTTGCCCCGTGACCTTTTATAGCATGATATAACCTTCGGGATTGGATGGGGAACGTTCCTGAGTTATTGTCTGCCTCGCCGTGGATGAGAAGAATGGGCTCGTTTATTTTGTGGGCGTGCATGAAAGGAGAGACCTTGAAATAAATTTCCGGGTCTTCCCAAAGAGTCCTGCGTTCGTTCTGGAACCCGAACGGTGTCAAGGTCCTGTTGTAGGCGCCGCTTCTGGCAATTCCAGCTGCTGCGAGGTCGCAGTGTGCCAGGAGGTTAGCTGTCATAAAAGCTCCGTAGCTGTGTCCGCCAACGCCGACGCGCTCGCGGTCAATAATGCCCATGGAATCCAGCTTGTCAATGGCTGCTTTGAGGTTCGAGACTATCTGGTCGACAAAAGTGTCGTTCATGGTCTTTGGGTCGCCGACGACAGGCATCTGAGCGTTGTCGAGAAGAGCGTAGCCCTGAGTGACGAAGAAAAGCTGTGAGTAGTTTCTGTAAAAAGTAAACCGGTGAGGCGAGCCTCTTACCTGTCCTGCGACCCTGCGGCTGCTGTATTCACGGGGATAAGCCCAGATCACGACTGGCAGCTTCTCTCCTTCCTTGTATCCGGGTGGCAGGTACAGGGTTCCGGAAAGCTCCACTCCGTCTTCCCTTGTGTACTTTATGAGCTCCTTCTTCACTCCGGCAAGCTGGGGAGCGGGGTCTATAAAATCGGTAAGGGCATCCCTTTTCTTCCTCCTCAGGCTATAAAGGAAATAATTGGGAGGCTCGGTCCCGGATTCGAAGCGGGTGATGATCTGGTTCCTGGATTTTCCCACAAAGTCGACAAAGGTTTCGTAGCTTCCTTCGCTGGACTGGAAAAGCCTCTTCTTTTCCATCGTCTTCAGATCAAGAGTGTCGAGAAAGGGCATGTCTCCTTTGGGGGAGGCGCCGCTTCCGGAGAGATAAATTGCGTCCTTGTCCTGAAGCAGGATCCTTTCTCCTGCAGTTGTTGTTGTGTGCACAGGATCGCCGGGGTCGTTGTAGCGGTCCTGGGTGCTCAGGTCAAATATTTTCTTTGGAGCCTTATTCGGGTCGTCGACGTTTATAAGATAAGTGGTTCTCCATCTTCTCCTCCAGTCGCGTTCTGTGAGCAAGGCAGTCCCTTCCGGTTTTAGCCATTCGATTCCGCGATAACGATGCTCGATTTTCAGGACCTCTTTCGGCTTTTCTTTAAAAGGAGAAGAAAGAGTCATTAGTTTATCCCTGTGGGGCACTTTTTTCTCAGGATTTCCTTCGTCCAAGGCCTCGACCCAAATAAGGGTTGCTGGCTTGAGTGGTCTCCATTCTACAGACCTGGGTCCTGTCGGGACACCTCTCATGGGAACTTCATCGGCCAAGGGAAGGTCGGCCAGAAGATGGATTAGCTTACCGTCTCTGTCCCATATTTCTAAAGTATGGGCGAAATAGTAGTAAGGGACGCTGTAAGAGTAAGGTTTTTTTATCCTGTAAACGAGAAGCAGATTTCCGTTCGGGGACTGGTCAGCGTAAAGGTAAACGCCGGGACCGCCGATCTCTCTGGTCGTGCCGGAGATAACATCAATTTCTATTATTTGAGATGTCGTGTAATAGTCGAAAAGCTTCTCATCATAAGGATTTTTCAAAAGGTCTTGGTAAGTCCATACCTTGGAGAATTTCCTCTCTGTCTCCTGGATATTGGGGCCGACCGGGACCTCTGGCTCTCGAGGGGGATTTCCGCGGTTTTCAAGTATGGCGAAGATGAGGAGATGGCGGCTATCCTGGAGCCATGAAAAGCCAGAGCTTACGGTTGAATTGACTATAGGTCCGGTCAGAGCTTTTGCCTTTCCGGTTTTTGTATCACCCACCCAGAGTTCAGCACCTTCATCTGTGTAGCGCAAGAAAGCTATGCGAGAGCCGTCAACAGACCATCTGGGATAACTGAGCCTTGATCCTTTGGGAACAGTCACCTGCTTTGTTGACCCATCTTTAACCGATTTTATGATGAACCCTGCATAAAAAGTCGTTTGATGGCGGCTGTTATAAAACGGTGTGATCCTCATTCCGGCCAGCCTGAGCATAGGTTGAGCCATGTAGGCGATGGAAACCATGGGTCCGTACTCTGCAAGCAGCATTAAATCGCCAGTTCGGCTGATGGTAACACGGGGTGAGGGGAGCGTATCCACGATATCCACTATCTCTTTGGGCGGAAGCTTATAGGGCTCTTGAGCAGAAAGAGAGAGACTTGAAAAAAGGATAAAAACAAAGATAAAAACGAACAATGATACTGGATTAGTTTTTTTCATGATTTTCCCTCCTGGGAAAATGATTTTTCTCTCCGAAGAACTTGTTTTTCTTTCTTATGAAATGATTTTTTGTCCAATGGTTTTCTAAATATAACCTAATTAATTCATCAATTTCAAATCTGTTTTTTGTAGGGGTTTGATTCATCAAACCCACCCTTTTATATCTAAATGATTCTTTTTATGCTGGAATTTGGTTTTTCTTATGGCGGGGCTTGATTCATCAAGCCCACCTTTTTGTTTTATTATATGAACGCGTTTGATTTTTATTATGTAGGGGTTTGATTCATCAAACCCACCTTTTAGGTTTTATAAATGATTAGGTGTATTTGATAAATAACGCTCCTTCAATGAATATCTAAGAGATAAAGAGTGACAAAATTTAAAAAATGGTTTAGAATATTTAAGAATTATGAGAAAAAGGAGCAAGGTTTGGCTAAGGGAAGTGTTCCCTTTAAATGAAGCACCTCGTTTGAATAAAAGCAAATAATAATCTTTATTTAAAGAGCTCTGGAAATGGACTCTGAAGATTTCAAAGACCAAAAAAATACGGAAGAAGAGAAGCCTAAGGCGGTGCCAGAAAAGCCCGAAGCAGAACAGGAGAAGCCCAGTCCAGAGGAAAAGAAACCCACGCCTGGTGAAGAAAAGCCAGAGCAGGAGAGACGCGCTCCGGAACAGGAGAGACGCAGGACGGGGCTGGAGAAGCTCAAGGCAGAGGCAGAGGAGGACCTGGAGGAAGAAGAACCCAAGGTAGATCCTGTTGAAGCCAGCAAGGCTAAGAATGTTATCCAGTTTTTCAAAAAGACTTTCTCTCTTATAAAACTCTATCCCCCGGAGAATCCTTCGGCGCAAAAATCTATAGATCTATTCTTTACCCAAATAGATGAATTTCTTAACGAGTATGAAGAATTAAAGATAGAAATCGGTGAATTTAGTTTTTCTTACAAGAGAGAACCAGTTTTCCAAGATATTGAAAAAAGAAAAAGCCTTCCTTTTCTTTTTTACAGAGACGGAGTGAGGGAGCTATCTTTTCTTAAGGATTTGGATAGAGAAGAGCTTCAAGATTTTTTGGAGACCATAAGGCAAGTCTCCGACCTTCCCCCCGAAGATGCTGATATCGTTAACTCTATTTGGGAAAAGGATTTTGTTCATATAAGGTACTTTTCCATTGACGAGTTTCTTGACCAAGATATTGGAGAGCCGACAGAAGAGATAAGCCTTGTCGATAAATTGGGGCTTTCGAAGGGAGAGCTAAGGTTAACTCCCGAAGATCAAGAAAACTATAAGAAAGGCCTTGGTTTAGGGATTCAAGACGGCAAGGAAAAAGGAGAGGGAGAATTTGAAGGGGAGGAAGCATCCGCAGATGAAATGACTGTTGCTACCAGAGTACAAGCTATAAAAAAGGAAGAAATGCCCGAAATCGAGTCCATGCTTATCGAGAGTCGAAAAACTTCTCCTCTGGATGAGCTTATAGCATTGCTTTTCGAGCTCCTCTTTTATGAAGAAAGAAAACAGGAATTCTCGGATGTTGTTAATGTTCTTGAAAGGTGCTATCAAAATGTCTTGGATGGAGCCGACTTTTCCTCTGCACTTTCTATCTTAAGCCAGGCTCAGGAGTTGAAGAAAGTTATCTCTCCAAAATCTGAAGACCTGGCGAAATTGTTGGATAGAATTCCCGATTCTGCTAAAGAGCAAATGTTCATCACTCGCTTGATTAAATTATACTCAGATGGGCACGTGGAAGATTTTGATACTTTCTTCGAATATCTGGAACATCTTGGCACAAGCGCTTTTCCTGTTGTAGCAAAGATTTGGGAGCAAGCAAAATTTCCTTTTTCCCGCACAAAGGTTTCAAATTATCTAAAAGAAATAGGGAAAAAGGATACGGAAGTGCTTCTCAATCTTGCCAAAGGTCAATCACCGTCTCTTGCAAGGGAAATCATAACTATAGTGGCGGCCAGCGAAAAAAAAGATATATCCCACCTTGAAGAATTTGTTAATAATCCAAGTAAAGAAATAAGGGTTGAGGTTATCCAAATTCTGGGAAAATATGAGGATGAAGCTGCCAATAAGATTCTTGTGAAGTTTCTTTCAGATGAGGATGTAGAAGTCCGCGCTAGGGCGTTCATGAACCTCAAATATCTTGGAGATAAAGCTCCGTTTGAATACGCCCTGCGATTGGCCCAAGAGAAGGATTTCAGAGATAGAACCAAGCTGGAGAAAAAAGCGATTCTAAATTTTTTGGCGAGCACGGAAACCGAAGAAGTTGTTATCCTCCTTCGCACGACGATGAAAAAAAAGCGCTTTTTCGCAAAATATAAGCACAATGAGACTCGGCTCTGTGCTATCTCTGCCTTGGAATCAATGGCGACTCCTGAGGCTGTGAATGTTCTTAACGAAGGGGCAAAGCTGCGAAATAGAACCATCCGTAAGGCTTGCAGGCTTGCGCTGAGGAATATAACCCGAAAGCAGAGAGCTAAAGAAGTGGCTAAAGACGAGAAAGAGGATTAATTCTATGGAAGAAGAAAAACAAAAAGAGAAAAGAGATTACACAGAGTCAGAGAAAAAGACTCTAGCTAAAATAATAGAGGATCTATTCATACGTTTTTCCTCTGCATTGAGAACCGCTCAGATCTATGAGCCCAATAACCTTACCTTCATAAGGCAGGTTAATCTTCTCTTCAACTTGGTTCAGACTATCCTGAAGAATGAAGGGAAAGCTCATTTTCAGTTCCGAGCAAACACCTTATTTTTTAACACGGTCAGGGTCAAATTCGATTTTCTCAGCTACCACAACTTTAAATTTTTGGCTGATATATTTAAAGACAAAGAAATAGGAACGCTTGGCTTCGAACCCGGCTTGAGTCAAACGGAGCTGACAGAGTTTGTTACTCTTTTTGTTGACGGAGAGGCAGCGGAAGAGAATCCTTATGAAAACTTTGAGGCGAAAGTCAAGGAAAAGGGAATTAAGCACATATTTTTAGAGAAGGTTCATCCATCTGAAACAGTCGGAGGCAAAGAAGAAGAAGAATTCATGCAGTCCGCTATAAAAGTCTTTTTCAAGAGCATCACCCACCTGAAAGAGGTCGTTGAGAGAGAGAAACAGAAAAAAAGGGTCCAGCTAAAAACGACACGAAGATTGATGCAATCCATAGTCAATCTCATAAGCCAGAATGAATCTTTCATGGTGGGCTTAACCAATATAAAGAATTATGATGAATACACCCTCAATCACTCGACCAATGTTTGCGTTCTGGCAGTTTGTTTTGGAAGAAGATTGGGTTTTGAAAAAAGAGAATTGGTGGATTTAGGAGTTAGCGCTTTTTTCCATGATATCGGAAAATTGGCAATTTCAAAAGAAATTTTGGATAAGCCGGGTAAATTAACCGACGATGAATTTAAAATAATGAAGACTCATCCGTGGCATGGTGCTCAGAAACTTGCTACCCTCAAAGAGTTGAGCATTCTTCCGGTGAGTGCCATTAATGTAGCCATGGAACACCACATCTGGTCTAACCTGGAGGGAGCTGGATACCCTAAATACTGGAAAAAGAACTATACAGACTTATTCAGCAGAATTACAAAAATTTGCGATTTTTTTGACGCTGTAACAACCCAAAGGCCCTACAGAAAGAAGACCGCAACCAGAGAAGAGGCGGTAAGTTGGCTGCTGGAGAAAACTGGGATAGAATTCGACTCACTCCTGCTCAAGGTTTTTGCCAACATGATAGGAGTTTACCCTATTGGTTCCCTTGTGGTCCTCGACACCGCTGAGTGGGGCATTGTGACCGAAGTAAACCCGGATATGGCATATATGACAAGGCCCAAAGTAAAAATTATTGCTGATTCGATTGGTAATAAAATTGACGGCAAAATTTTCGATTTGACAGAGAAGGACCCTGCAACAGATAAGTTTAAAAAGTCCATCGTAAAAACTCTGGACCCCTATGAATACGATATCAACGTAGCCGATTACTTTATAACTCAAGGCGTCCAGTAAGGATTTCTGCGGCTTCTCTTCGCTTCAAATCATCCTAACATCTTTTTTGACAGACCTGCTTTTGATGATTATAATCATTCTTTTTTCGCGCAAACTCAGGATTAAGATTTAAAGTAATTTTTGAGGAGGAATTATGAGAACTTTTAAAACTCAATTTTCTTCTATTGTGACTTTTCCCATAGTAGTTTTAGTTATGATAGCTTTTCTGCTAATATTCTCAGACTGCAAAGATATCTTTGCTCCGCCTGTCCCAAAGACTATTCCTGCGGTCGCTCGAAAGACCTCTCCTGAAAAGTTCTATCCACCGGCTGACCTCGTTTTATTCAACGGAGTCGTATTTACTGCTAATCCTGCTAATCCTGAAGCCTGCGCTCTGGTCATCACCGGAAACGAGATTACGGCTGTTTGTGAACAAAACAAAGATGTAGGGAAATACATCGGGGACAAGACCAGGTCTATTGATTTAGCGGGAAAATTTGTTACGCCGGGAATTATCGACGCCCATGTCCATTTTAACGGGGCTGGAGCGCTGATAATCGATGCGAACTTAATGACCGTTTCTGATGAGGAAGGACTAAGGAAGGAGGTCAGCAGAGTTGTTGAGATCCTGGATGACGGTGAATGGATTACCCGGGGACTCTGGGGCGCCTATGAAAAGTGGGCTTTAGCCGATACCGGAGAAGAAAAATCGGAAAAAAAGGTATTATGGCGTCCAAACCGGGGCATGATAGATGATCTGACGCCTGATAATCCCTGTTTTCTCTGCCGCTATGATCTTAAAGTGTGGCTGGCTAACACAGCAGCCCTTAAGGCGGCAGGCCTGGATAAAGAGATTGTCGCAGGGATGGAATTAGGTGAAGATGACGAACCGACTGGAATAATTTTCCGGCCTTCCCCTGCCTTTGATAGGATGGTTAAAGCCAGGAAGCCGAAATCCCAAAAGAGGCTTTTGGATGAGAACCGGGCTGCTCTCAAGACTTTGAGGGAAGCGGGGATTGTTGAGATTCATGATATCGCAAGGCCGGATCAAACTGAGCGCTTCATCGAGCTCCAGGAAAACGGAGAGCTTACCTGCCGCGTTTGGCTGAGACCTGACCTTTCGAGAGGTGCCGAGCTTAAAGATAAAGGTATAACCATGGGTCTTCATCCCAAGACAAAAAAGAAGGATGCGTGGCTGCGGTACGGCGCGCTTAAAGGCTACATAGACGGCATCATGGGGACTCATGGCGCACTTTTCTTCGAGCCGTACGATGACCAGCCCGATAATTACGGGCATTGGAGGCGTCATACCTCGGATGATACTGAGTACAAGACTCGAAACATGGAGAAAATGTACAATCTCATCAAGGTTGGTTTGGACGCTGGTTTTGTTCCCAATGTCCATGCTATCGGGACAAGGGGTGTTGCTGAGATGCTCGACCTTTACGAGAGGCTGAAGAACGAAGGAATTGATTTAAAAGGCTTCAGGGTTATCCATGCCCAGGTGATAAGACCTCAGGATTTTCCAAGGTTCGAGGCTCTGAACGTCATCGCTGAGGTTAATCCTTACCATATCTCTGATGATATGCGCTGGATGGAAGAAAGAATCGGGCATGAACGATGCAAGGGAGCCTATGCCTTTAAGTCGCTTCTTGAAAACGGAGCCATACTCAGCTTCGGCTCTGATTGGCCTGGAACAAGCGCAGCTCTCTACCATATGCATCCTAAATATCTGATATATGCTGCTGTGGCGAGGAAAACAGTGAAGGGTACTCCGAAGGGAGGATGGTTTCCTGAGCAGCGTATATCCGTCGAGGAAGCCCTCAAGGCCTACACGATTAATAACGCCTATGCCACCTTTGAGGCTGATATTCGGGGTTCTTTAGAGGCAGGAAAGATTGCCGACATCACTGTTTTTGACCGCAATTTACTTAAAATTCCAGAGGATGAAATCCTGGAAACAGAAGTCGTCTACACCATCATCGACGGCAAAATCATCTTCGAAAAAAAATAGTGCTTATGCAGGGGCTTGATTCATCAAACCCGGTTTTGTATCCGGTAAATGATTCCCTGTAGAGGCTTATTGTAGGGGCTTAATTTATTAAGCCCACCTTTTTGTTTTGTAAATGATTCTCTGTATTGATTCGGTTTATATTTTGTAGGGGCTTGATTCATCAAGCCCGATTTTGTATCCGGTAAATGATTCCTTATGGTGACGTGTTTTATTGTAGGGGTTTGATTCATCAAACCCATTCACGATTGAGGCATTGACTCTTTTTTCTTTAATTGATATTCTTTTGCCGCATAAGCAATAGGAGATATGGGAATGAAATGTCCTAAATGTAACTTCGAAAATCCCGCCGATACAAAATTTTGCGGCGAGTGCGCTGCACCGCTCCATCCTTCAGAAGAAATCTCCGCTCCTCCAACCGAGACTCTCGAAACTCCTAAAGAAGAACTGACCACAGGCTCAACCTTTGCCGGGAGATACCAGATAATCGAGGAGCTGGGCAAAGGAGGCATGGGCAAAGTCTACAAGGCTCAGGATACTGACCTTAAAGAGAAGGTAGCCATCAAGCTCCTAAAACCGGAGATAGCTGCAGACAAAAAGACGATCGAACGCTTCCGGAACGAGCTGAAATTTGCCCGGAAGATAAGGCACAAGAATGTCTGCCAGATGTATGACCTGAATAAAGAGGAAGGTTCGCACTACATCACCATGGAATATGTGGACGGGAAAGATTTGAAGAGTATGATCAGGATGATGGGGCAGTTAAGTTCGGGGAAAACGATTTTTATAGCCAAGCAGGTTTGTGAGGGATTGGCAGAGGCTCACCGGTTAGGAGTAGTGCATCGGGATTTAAAACCTCAGAACGTGATGGTTGATGAAGATGGGAATGCGAGGATCATGGATTTCGGGATAGCCCGTTCGCTTAAGACAAAGGGGATAACAGCCACTGGAGTGATGATCGGCACACCTGAGTACATGTCCCCTGAGCAGGTAGAGGGGAAGGAGGTCGACCAGCGTTCTGACATTTATTCATTGGGAGTCATTCTCTATGAGATGGTTACAGGAAGGGTTCCTTTTGAAGGAGATACTCCTTTTACTATTGGTGTGAAGCACAAGAGCGAGGAACCGAAAGATCCTAAGGAGTTCAACACTCAGCTTCCAGAAGATCTCAAACTCGTCATCCTTCGCTGCCTGGAAAAAGATAGGGAAAAAAGATACCAGAGTGCAGGCGAAGTTCGAGCAGAGCTCACCAGGATAGAAAAAGGCATTCCCACGACCGAAATAGAGATTCCCAAGAAAAAGCCCCTCACTTCAAGAGAGATAACAGTAACTTTCGGCCTTAAAAAGCTTTTCATCCCTGCATTAGTCGTTATCGCACTTATAATCGCCGCAGTAGTCATCTGGCAGCTTCTTCCCAAAAGAGAGGCAGTGCCCATAATCCCTTCAGATAAGCCTTCGCTTGCTGTCATGTACTTTGAAAACAATACTGGGGATGAGAGCTTAAATATTTGGAGAAGTGCTCTTTCTGATCTATTGATTTCTGATCTTTCACAATCGAAATACATAAGAGTATTACCTAAGGATAGATTATTCGGGATCCTGAACCAACTAAACCTTTTGGATGCGAAAAGATATTCTTCTGAGAATTTGAAAGAAGTAGCTACTAGGGGAGGAGCTTCACATATCTTGCAAGGAATCCTGACCAAGGCAGGTGAGAACTTCAGAATCAATGCTACCCTTCAAGATTCAGGCACACTGGAGATTATAGGTTCTGACATGGTGGAGGGAAAAGGAGAAGAGAGTTTCCACACAATGGTGGATGATTTGACGAGAAGAATCAAGGCGAATTTTAAGCTTTCTTCAGAGGAGATAGCCAGTGATATTGATAGGGAGGTGGGGCAGATTACCACAAGCTCTCCTGAGGCCTACAGGTATTACAGCGAGGCGAGAAAATATCACCTTGGATGGGATAATCGTGAGGCTATAAAATTATACGAAAAAGCAGTGGCGATAGATCCTAAGTTTGCCATGGCTTACAGAGGCATGGCAGCGGCTTATAGTAATATAGGATACCAATTAAAAGAAAAGGAGAACATCCAGAAGGCTATGGAGTTGAATGATCGCGTATCGGATAGGGAGCGCTATCAAATCCTAGGAAATTTTTACTTTCAATCAGAAAAAACTTACGATAAAGCCATTGAAGCGTTCGAGAAATTATTAGAACTTTATCCAGATTATGCATGGGCAAATAGCTACTTGGGATTAATATACGGATATTTAGAAGAATCTGATAAAGCCAAAAAAAGATTGGAGATAGCTGCTCAAATTCAGAAGGACATCTTAAACTGGGGAAATCTAGCCTGGGCTTATGAGGCCATGGGACTTTATGAGAAAGCCGCGAAGGTTTATGAGGATTATATAGAGAATGTTAAAGATATTGCTCAAGCCCACGGTGGCTTAGCCTATAATTACATTTATCAAGGGAAATATGATCTTGCTCTTGAAGAGGCAGATAAGGCTTTTTTACTTGATCCGTCGGATTTTCGTAATTTCCGTACGAAAGGTGATATTTACCATCTTAGCGGGGATTTTCTCGGAGCCGAAAAGGAATACCTCAGGTCCATAGAAACCGGGGATAAATCAACTCATTTAGGCCTCAGATTCAGGCTAGCAGCATTATATCTATCGCAGGGAAGATTTGAAAAATCAAAGCATCAGTTAAGGCAGGCGATATCGCTGGCAGAGGAGCTTGGTGCAGTACAAGGGAAAGCGAATACCCAATCGTACATGGGCTATATTTATCTGAAAACCGGAAATCCTGAGAAGACTTTGGAATTAATTGAAAAAGCCATGAAAGTTTATATCGAGTTAGAGAATCTACCGAATCAAAGATTCGCTTTAACCTGGAAGGGAATCACCTATCTTGAGATAGGATCAATTGAGGAAGCCCGGAAAGTAGCAAATGAGCTTAAGGACCTGATCCAGGAAGGACTGAACAAGAAAGCAATCAGGTATTATTATTTGCTCGAAGGTATGATCGAGCTAAAAAGAGAGAATTTTTCCAAAGCCATAGAAAGTATCAAGAAGGCTGTATCTTTATTGCCATACCAATATGAGACTTGGGATGAGGACGCATTCTTTGTTGATCCCTTAGCCTTGGCTTATTACAAAGCAGGAGATTTAGAGAAAGCTCGAGCAGAATACGAAAGAATAACGAAACTAACAACGGGTAGATCAGGCTATGGAGATATCTATGTCAAGAGCTTCTATATGCTGGGTAAGATTTACGAAAAGCAAGATAACAAAGGCAAAGCCATCGAGCATTACGAGAAATTCCTCAATCTCTGGAAAGACGCCGACCCCGGCATTCCCGAAGTCGATGATGCCAAGAAGCGACTAGCTGCCCTCAAAAGCCAGTAATTTTCTAAAGTTTAAAGCTGGATAATTTTTATCCTTCCCGAGATAGCGAGTGTTATTTTATATTTTCCCCATGAATTAGAGATGTAGATAGAAGCTAAATTGGACACTGTTCCCACCGGATGGAAAGTCGGACTGTTGTTCGCTTGAAGAGTCACACCATCGAGAAAGTATTCTCGCTCTCGCTTCCATTCCTTCTTCTCCTCATCATAGGTTTCGATGGCATAGCTATGATGGGCAAATTTGATCCTGACTTTTACTCCCTCGAATATGGATTTATACCTGGCATAATTCAGGCGGGAGTTTATTTCCCTAACAGCGCTTTTAAGCTTATATTTAGGGGCAAGGTTCAGGAATGAAGTTGAAGCAAGGCCCAGAATGATGGCAATCATGAAAGTGGCGATAAGCACCTCCACAAGTGAAAACCCTTTTTGGTTAATCTCAGAAGAAAATATCTTTTTATCATTCATTCAGAATTCCTTCCACTCCATAGGTTTAAAAAAAGAAAGGCAAAGAACGGGTTTGGCTGTCTTCGGTGCATTCTGGATTAAGTCACTCTCTTCCAAAAGCCGCTCGTCAAATGCGAGGTTTAGTTTGTTTCCATTAGATGAATAATCCGAGGCGTGGAGGCTTCCCAGAATGTGGACGGTTTTTCCCTTTCCTTCTACGGAAAATCCCTTATCCGCAGCAGTAAGAGATGCTTGAATTTTTATCTCCTGGGGAGAGTCTTTGTCGACGATTATTTTTCCCTCTCTCTTTGTGTTTTCCAGAAAATCGTTTCCCGTGACAAAAATATTCAGCTGGGAATTTCTGTCCTTCACATAGGGCACTTTATCTATCCATTTAACTCCCTGGTGGATGAGATGGGAGGAAATAGTGATTTTATCCGAGGAGATAATCGTTAAATTCACGCCGTTAATAATTGAGGGGATTTCTTCTTCTGTGACCAGGAAGGCTTGGCCGGATGGGTCCATCACCCCACCGCCGAGTGAATTGATCTTACCGTTGACGATGATGATGCCCAGAGGGATAAGATCGTAATGAAGGACTTCCACGGGTGTGGAAAAAATTGTTTTGCTCTTCTGAGGGCTGAACTTGAGAATCCAGCAGCCCTGTTCTGTAAGAAATGCTACTACCTGGAAGTCCTCCTCGATGGCTGTGACCATCTCCTCCAGATCTCCCTGGACATAAATCCCTCCAAGGCCCAAGTCGTCCTTAATTAAATAAACTCCGTCAGGCACGGGCTCGTTTGTCTCTTCCAGGCCCAGGATGGTTCGAAGGCGGCGGTTGGAAAGATTCTGCGGGTAAAAGAATTTTATTTTCAGGGCCTTTTGCACCTGGGAATTTGCGTCTTTGGGAATCAGATCTCCTTCAGCGAAGCTTATCTGAGGGGAGATGAGGTTTTTCTCTGAAGGAAGGAAGTCTATTTTATTATTTTTTGTAAAATTATTTTTCTGGCCTGCATCAAGTTTTTTATCTATGAGCAAAGGAATATAGGAAAGAGGGAGGTTACCGGCGAGAACTCCCAACCTCGCCTCGAGGCTGGATTCTCTGGCCTCTTTAAAATTCTTAATTCTTCCTTCTGATGAGATTTCTGCTTTGTAGAAAGCATGGAAATAATCCTCTTTTTCCTCTATTCTTTCGAAGTAAAAATTTGTGCTGCTTTGCCATCCAACGCTCTCCCATGACTGCGAATTATTAAGCGGAAGGCGCGCTCCGAGGAGCTTTTCTACTATTTCATAGCCTTTGTTTACTGTATCTTCTCGGAGCTCGTTCGATCCTTGTTGGGAAAGAAGCGAAGGAGAAACTGTCTGCGAAAGCAAATTGAGAAGATGATCTAAGCCGAGCTTTATTCCGTTCTCAGAAGCATAATCAAGGAGAGTCGAGTTTTTTTTATAAGTGCTTAATTTTAGATAAATTTGAGAAAAATAAAGCATGCTCAACCCCAGAGCTGAAAATATGAAAAAAAGAAATACAGAGACCAGAGTCACGCTGCCTTTCCTTGTGTTTCTCTTTTGGTCAATGCACTGCTGCCCTTCCTGTTTCTGGCCAGCGTTCAGGTTATTGCTCTTGTTTGCCTGCCAGCCAGTGTTCAGGTCGTCGTACCCATTAGCATACAGGTTAACGTTCAGGCCAGCGCTCCTATCAGCGTCTGTATGCCAGGGCTGCATTCTTGGGAAACACCGAAATTTCATATTTTTTCTCCTTATTTGACTCGAGCGCAAGATGCAGGCTCGCCAGGTTAGTGGCTTTTTCATAGCTAAAAGTAAATAAGATTGTATCTTCTAAAAGAGGTTGGGCAGGGCTGGAGTTGGCTTTTCTTCTGAGGATTTGTTTATCCTTGTCAAGAAAGAGAGATATTTTTTTAAGAAGGAGAACTTGGGTTTTTTCCTTTAGGAAGGAATATTTTAAAGGGGAGGAAAGGACTATGCTTTTTTTATCCACTTGAGAAATAGACTTTACCTCTCCCTTATGAGAGTTAAAAATACAGATCTCTCTTCCTTTTTTAACTTCACTTATGCTCTGCAGCCCGATTCTTGTCTGCCCTTCGAGCAAGTCATTGAGGGGAGAGAGATTTTTTTCCTTGCTTAGGATAACCAAGGTTCCTTCTTCTTGGCTTATTCCTTCAAGTAATCCGAGCTCGATGGGCTCGAGAAGTCCCGAACCTCCGGCAAGAAGGTCGACTCTCATTTT
>WVZK01000049.1:0-30010 GCA_011772475.1 Candidatus Aminicenantota bacterium
CCTTGACCGTAACCTTCAGGCGCCCATCCTTGTAGTCCTCGTCCAGGTCTGCAAGAGCAAAAAAGTCGCGAATACAAACATTCGGTACGGAAAAGAGGAATACATCGCGCTCAATGCCGCTTATTTTCCAGTAATCTTGATCTTCAAGATAACTTCCGTCACTGAATCGGTAGACTTCCACTGCCAGCGAATTTTTTCCTTGGCGCAGATATTTGGTAATGTTAAATTCAGCGGGAGTTTTGCTTCCCTGGCTGTAGCCCACCTCTTTTCCGTTCACCCAAGCATACATCGCAGATTTTACGCCGCCGAAGTGGAGGAAAACCTGGCGGTTGTCCCAACCTTCTGGGATGGTAAAGTCTCTTCTGTAGGAGCCTACTGGATTAAAGTCGTAGGGGATATGAGGTGGATTGGCTGGAAAAAGATAATCGGTATTTGTGTACATCGGGATGCCAAAGCCCTGCAGTTCCCAATTGCCGGGCACGACAATATCATTCCACTTGCTGACATTAAAATTATCTTTATAGAAATTGACGGGCCGCTCGGAAGGCTTTTTAACCCAGTTGAATTTCCAGGTGCCGTTTAGAGAAAGATAGTAGGGTGATTGAGCAGAATTGTTCTTTAAGGCTGTCTCAATATCAGCATAGGGAATATAAGTGCAGTGAGCCGGTTCTTTGTTCCTTCCGATCATCGCCGGATTTTCCCAGTCTTTGACTTCATTTTCCTTTACTTTTTGTTCCAGAGGCTCTTTTGTGCTGCCTATATAGGCCACTGAAATATTTAGGGCACCAAAGATCAAAATTACGATTAAAATGATTTTTTTCATGCTTTCCTTCTCTGGGGATAGCTTTTTCTCCTTCTCATGGGATAACCTTTTCTCCTTAAAACCAAATTTTATATAAAACGAATTTAAATGCAATGGGGTCAGACCTTTCAAACTTTTATTATTTTAATATGGCGGCTAAATTAGATAAAAAGTTTAGTCCCTCAAGAAATATGCAAACAAAAGTCTAAACTTGTAAAGTTTTAAAGGCCTGACCCCAATGATACATTGACAGCCTTGGAGCATAAATGTACACTTGAAAAATTCTCGATTTCAAAAAGGAGATTGCGATGGGGATTTACAAAGATCTTGAAGGTAAAAGGGCAGTCGTAACTGGTGCGGCAAGCGGCATAGGTTTGGCAACCGCAAAAAGATTTATCGCTGAAGGAGCCAGCGTTTTTATACTTGATTGGGATAAAAAGGCGCTGGATAAAGCAACGGCTGAGAATCCAAAATTGCTTGGAAGCGCATGTTGCGATGTTAGCAAACCAGATGATGTGAAGAAAGCGTTCTTCGAGACAGATGAAATCCTTGGGGGAATAGATATACTCGTCTCCAACGCTGGAATAAGCCTGCGTAAACCATTCTTAGATATTGAGTACGAAGAATGGTCAAAGATACTTAAAGTCAACTTGGACGGAATGTTCCTCTGCGCTCAGGAAGCCATAAAGAGGATGAAGAAACAAAAGTCAGGTGTAGTTTTATTCACAGCTTCCACGAACGGGATGGAGGCGCACCCTCTTTATGCTGCTTATAATGTCTCAAAAGCAGGAGTCATATTGCTGGCAAAAACGCTGGCCTTGGAGTTTGCTCCATGGCTTAGAGTAAACGCTGTTTGTCCGGGATATGTTCTTACCCCGATGCAGAAAGCTGAATACACCGAGGAGATGCTTGATGCTTTAAACGAAGAGATTCCTTTGAATCGTCAGGCAACGCCAGAAGAAGTTGCTGGATTTTTTGCGTTCTTAGCGTCAAAAGAAGCCTCATTTATTACCGGACAGGCGATACCAATCGACGGCGGTGAGACGGCGGGAAAGCTCCTAAAAGATTTAGATGAATAGATTACGAAAAAGAATCCAGCATTATGATATGTGGAGGTTTTAGCCATGAACATAGAATCTAAAGCTACAGAGCTATTTTCATTGGATGGGAAAGTTGCTGTGATTACAGGAGCAGCCTCAGGGATAGGTCTAGCGACAGCAAAACGCTTAGCAGAAATGGGCGCCAATGTCGCCTTGGTTGACATAAATGAAACTAAAGGAGAGAAGGTCGCAGAAGAGATTAAAAGCCTCGGGCAGAAAGCGGTGTTTTTCCGGTGCGATGTTACTTCAGACTCTGACTGTAAAAAAACGACCGAGGAAGTTTATCAAGTGTTTGGTAGGATAGACATTTTGTTTAATAATGCCGGAGTGACAAAGCGCAAGACTATTGTTGAATTAGGCGAAGAAGAGTGGGATTTAGTTTTAAACGTGAACTTAAAGTCCATATATTTATTTTCTCGCCATGTCATTCCGTTTATGGTTAAGGACGGGGGAGGAAGCATAATAAACACCGGCTCGGGCTGGGGACTTAAAGGAGGTCCAAACGCTGCGGCTTATTGTGCGGCCAAAGGTGGAACAGTGAACTTAACTCGGGCAATGGCTATTGACCATGGAAGACAGGGCATTCGAGTCAATTGCGTTTGTCCTGGGGACACAGATACCGAACTCCTACATGATGAGGCTGCTCAATTAGGAGTGGACGATGCTGAATTTATGAAAGCAGCGGCAGACCGTCCTTTGAATCGTGTAGGTCTTCCCGAAGATATTGCCAATGCCGTTCTTTATTTTGCCAGCGATATGTCAAGCTGGGTAACAGGTTCGGTTTTAGTCGTTGACGGCGGCGGATTGGCCTGAATATAAGAATTGACGGTTAAGAATCAGAAAAAAGCGTTTTTAGCATAAGTGATAATCATCGGAGGCTTATCATGAAAAAAAGTGAAAAAATGGTGCACCCCTATATCCCCAATTCTGCACCGAAAGTGAAGGCAAAAATGCTCGAGGAGATAGGGGTAAAGGATGTTGATGAGCTCTATGAGGATATTCCCCAGAATTTAAGATTAAAAAGGGAGATGGATTTGCCTCAAGCGTTACCCTCTGAGTATGCGTTAAAGCGGCATGTAGAAAAAATTCTTTCTAAGAACCAGACGTGTCAGGATAACATCAGCTTTTTAGGGGGAGGATGCTGGCAGCACTATGTCCCAGCTATATGCGATGAAATAAATCAGCGCTCAGAATTTTTAACAGCCTATGCCGGAGAGCCGTATGAAGACCACGGAAGATTTCAGGCTCTTTTTGAATACGAGAGTTTGATGGCAGAGCTCTTAGACATGGACGTGGTTAACGTGCCGACATATGATTGGTGCCAGGCTTCGAGTACCGCTCTAAGGATGGCAGCGAGAATTACCGGGCGCAGTGAAGTACTCATATCAGATACGATATCTCGAGAGAGGCTTTTGACCATAAGAAACTACTGTGTGCCCGTCCTTGCCGTTCAAATGGTAAAGCATTGCCCTGATACTGGGCTCGTGGACCTCGATGATTTGAGAGCGAAGATGACTCCAGATATAGCTGGCATATATTTTGAGAATCCATCCTATCTGGGATTTATCGAGCATCAAGGCAAGAGTATTTCTGATATCGTCCATAAAAACGGAGCTTTAAGCGTAGTCGGTGTTGATCCGGTTTCGTTAGGAGTCATTATTCCCCCTTCTAATTATGGCGCGGATATTGTTTGTGGAGATATTCAAGGACTTGGAGTTCATATGAACTATGGCGGTGGCCAAGGAGGATTCATAGCTACCCGCGATGAAGAAAGATTTGTTATGGAATACCCGTCTCGTCTCTTCGGGATTACAAAGACTTCTGTTGAAGGTGAATACGGGTTTGGCGATGTAGCTTATGAAAGAACATCCTTCGCGGTCAGGGAAGAGGGCAAAGAATTTGTCGGAACTCATGCAGCATTATGGGGCATTACGGCTGCTGTGTATTTATCCCTCATGGGTCCCAAAGGAATGCAGGAATTAGGAAAGACAATCATGCAGAGATCGCAGTATGCAATGAAGAAACTGTCAGAAATAAAAGGAGTCAAAGCGCCCTTATTCGATTCACCCCATTTTAAAGAGTTTGTAGTTAGTTTTAAAGATACAAGAAAGAGAGTCGAAGACATTAATAAATCGCTGCTTGAGCAGGGCATCTTCGGAGGCAAAAGCCTTTCAACGGAATTTCCTGAACTTGGAAATTGCGCGCTTTATTGCGTGACCGAGGTTCACACAAAGGACGACATTGATCGTCTGGTTCAGGCCCTGGAAGATTGCTTGAAATAGGGATTGGAAACTTTGGATATCATAAGATTGGATATCATTGAAAAGGAAGGGATTGGCCATGAGTAAAGATAAAAAAACAAGAGTAAGAAATTTTCATCAAGCCAAATGGGATGAGCCAATAATCTTTGAATTGCACACAGAAGGAGAAAGGGGAATCGTAATCCCTGAGGTAGAAAAAGAAATCGAAGGCACTGTCGGTGATGGGATATCCAAACTGCCAGAAAACATGACGAGAAAAAAAGCTCCCGCGCTTCCTGAAATATCTCAAATGAGAGTTTTAAAACATTTCATTCGCTTATCGCAACACTGCCTTGGGGACAGATCTGAACATTGACGTAGGGCAGGGAACCTGCACGATGAAATACAGCCCAAAGATTAACGAGGTTTTAGCCCGTTCTCCTAAAGTCGCAGAAGTTCATCCTCTCCAAGATGTGGATACTGCCCAAGGCGCGCTGGAAATAATGTATAAGTTGGATACGTTCCTTCAAGAGATTTCTGGGATGAAAAAGTTTACCATGCAGCCTGGAGGAGGTTCTTCGGCAATTCTGGCTATGGCTTCCATTATATATGCTTATCATGAATCCCGGGGAGAAGCAGATAAGCGAGACGAGATAATCACCACTATATTTTCTCATCCTTCGGATGCTGCAGCGGCCGCTGTAAAAGGATATAAAGTGATTACCCTCTATCAAGACGAAGACGGGCTACCTGATGTTGAGGCTCTGAAAAAGGCAGTTTCTGAGCGGACCGCAGGATTATTGATAACGAATCCAGAGGATACCGGGATTTTCAACCCTAAAATAGCAGAGTTTGTTGACGTGGTTCATGAGGCAGGAGGATTATGCGGGTATGACCAGGCCAACGCGAACGGAATATTGGGCATCACAAGAGCAAATGAGGCTGGTTTTGATCTTTGTTTCTTTAACCTGCACAAAACCTTTTCTTCTCCCCATGGCTGCGGTGGACCTGCAACAGGAGCGCTCGGGGTAACAGAAGAGCTTATAACCTATTTGCCAGTCCCGATAGTGGAGTTTGGTGGTGACAGGTACTATTTAAGCTATAATCTTCTTAACACTATTGGCAAAGTAAGAGCATTCTACGGAGTTTTCCCCGCAGTTTTAAGAGCATATTCATGGATAATGAGCTTGGGAGCTGAAGGGCTCAAAGAAGCTGCAAGCGTAGCCGTGTTAAACAATAATTATATATTGGAGAAAATAAAGAAGATAAGAGGCGCCAGTGCGCCATATGCCAAAGGAAGACATCGGATCGAACAAGTAAGGTACAGTTGGGAGACACTAAAAGAAGAGACAGGAATAACCACAGAAGATGTGACCTACAGGATGGCTGATTTTGGCTTCCATTTATGGTCGAGCCATCATCCGTTTATAGTCCCAGAACCGTTCACGATCGAGCCGACTGAGTCTTACTCGAAGGACGAGATTGATGAATATCTTGCCGGTCTGGAGAAAATCGTCGGCGAAGCATACGAAGATCCTGATAGGGTGAAAAACGCTCCCTACAACAGCGTTGTCCATAAGATTGACCACAGCACCTTAGATGACCCTGAAAAGTGGGCTATAACCTGGAGGGCTTACCTGAAAAAACACAAGAAAAAATAAGAGAGGCTTGTCACATTTGAAAAAATTAGGGCTGATTGTAAATCCTATCGCAGGAATGGGTGGGCGAGTCGGTCTGAAGGGAACAGACGGTATAGATATTCTTGAAAAGGCTATAAAGCTTGGAGCAAAACCTCAATCTCAGAACCGTACGATTGAGGCCCTCAAGGAACTCGAGCCACTCAAAGGTGAGATAAAATTAATAACCTATCATGATAAAATGGGCGAAGAAGCAGCCAATAGCTGCTGCTTTTCTCCTGATGTCATTGGGGCAATTACGGGCCAAACGACTACTGCTTCAGACACAAAAAGAGCGGCCAAAGAAATGCTGGATTCAGGAGTAGATTTGCTGCTTTTTGCCGGCGGAGACGGAACAGCAAGAGATATATACAACGCTGTTGGCGATTCAATGACAGTACTAGGCATACCTGCAGGTGTTAAGATTCATTCTGCTGTGTATGCCTGTAATCCGAAGAGGGCAGGGGAGTTGGCTCTTTTATTCCTGGAGGAAAAGGCAAAAAATATCCTTGAAGCGGAAGTGATGGACATTGACGAAGAAGATTATAGAAAAGGAAGATTACGGGCTAAATTATACGGGTATTTAAAAATACCTTTTGAAAGAAGATATCTTCAGAGAGTAAAAGCTGGGAGTCCTGTTAGCGAACAATATTCGCAGGAAGCAATCGCTCATGAGATCACAGAGAATATGTCTGACGAGTATTATTATATTGTCGGACCTGGAACTACAACCAGGGCAATTATGAAAAAGCTCAATTTGGAGGATACCTTATTAGGAATAGACCTTATTCATAAGAAAAAGCTTGTCGGAAATGATCTGAATGAGGAGGATTTGCTCAAAGAAATAAAAGGGGAAAAAACTAAGCTAATAATTACACCGATCGGCGGCCAGGGCTATCTATTCGGGAGAGGAAACCAACAGCTAAGCCCGGAGGTCATTAAACATGTTGGAAAAGACAATATAATCATAGTAGCCACAAAGCATAAAATAAATTCATTGTTAGGTCGTCCCTTACTGGTCGATACAGGGGATGGGGCAACTGATCAACTGTTAAATGATTACTTTAGGGTTATAACCGGATATCGAGAAGCAATAATCTATAAAGTAACATCTTAACATTAAGGGGGTCAGGTCTTGTTTTTTGCTTTTTTCAAATACTGGTTTAGAGCCAATTTTGTTTCCAGCAGAGATTACTGAAGATTTGAGCCATTTTCGTTATAAACCTCGTCATTATCATAGATAATAGAATCTGTTCTAGTTCAAAGCTCTTGATATCTTAAAATGGCAAGACCTTTAAGAATTCAATATGAGGGAGCATTTTATCATATAACCGCAAGGGGTAATGAAAAGAAAGATATATTTACAAATGAAGATGATAGAAATAAGTTTATTAAGACCTTAGAATCTGTAGTAGAAAAATATAGATGGATTGTGCACGCTTATTGTTTGATGAGTAATCATTATCATCTGGTTATTGAGACGCCTTTAGGAAACTTATCAGCTGGGATGAGGCAGTTAAATGGTGTTTATACTCAAATTTTCAATGAGAAACACAGGAGAATCGGACACCTCTTTCAAGGAAGATTCAAAGCTTATTTAATAGAAAAAGAGAGCTATCTTTTAGAAGTTTGTCGCTATATTGTTCTCAATCCAGTTCGCGCTGGGATAGTTCATAATCCTCTTGAATGGGCATATTCTTCATATAGAAAGACTATTGGAGATAGAAAGCAATACAAATATTTATATCCGGACTTAATACTATCGTTTTTTTCCAATTCTTGGTGCAGTGCCAAAAAAGGATTTAAAAAATTTGTTGAAGAAGGGATAGGGAAGGAAAATCCATTTAAAGATGCGCATGGAGGATTCATTTTAGGCGGAGAAAAATTTGTTAAAGATGTAATGGAAAAAGACAAAAATACAGATAGTGAAGAAATTACTAAAAGGGAAAGGCATGTTAGTAGACCGAATCTGAGAGACATATTTGCTCGAAAAGATCGGGACGAAGGTATTGCAATCGCCATTAACCAATGGGGCTATACATTAAAAGAAGTAGGTGATTTTGTAGGATTACATTATGCTCATGTATCTAGAATCGCAAAAAAAGCAAAAAACAAGACCTGACCCCAATTAGCAATTAGCAATTAGATTGATGAATCAAGCCCCTACGATACTTTTAAGCGCGGCGATGCAGGCTTTGTTTTCTTCGGGGAAGCCCATGGTTATGCGCAGATATTCAGGCATCTGCCAATCCTCACCTTTGCGAACAAACACATTTTTGGAAGCCAGCTTTTTTACAGCTACTCTTGAAGCCATATTCACCTTAACCATCATGAAGGGAGTTGTGCTGGGAATGTACTTTAATCCCAAGGAATCAAACTGATCGTAGAAATATTCTTTGCCCTCCTTGATAAGCTGCTTGTATTGCTGGACGTGTTTTTCATCTTCGAGTGAGGCAAGGCCCCCGGCAAACACTGCCTGGTTAATTCCCAAGTTTCTGAAGCCGAATGCCTTTAGTTCTTTGATGATCGATGGATCGGCGATGGCATAACCCAGTCTCATCCCTGCCAGCCCATAAACCTTGGAAAAGGTTCGGCTGACAATCACTTTGTATCCCTGTTTGATCAGGGTTATCCCGTCTCTTCCCTGCTTATCTTCGAGGAAGTGGGAATAGGCCTCGTCGATGAAGACAATTATTGTCTTGGGAAGGGATGCACAGAATTTTTTTATATCCTCGAACTCGTGGCGAGTCCCAGTAGGGTTGTTCGGGTTGACCAGGTAGATCATCTTTGTCTTCGGAGTCAGAGCTTTTTTTAAGGATTGGAGGTCAAAGTAGAAATTCTTGTCGAGGGGAATCTCTTTGACCTTTGCCGCTAGCTTCTTTGCTTCCCTTGGTAAGATTTTAAATGTTTGCAGGGCTGTTACCAGTTCACCGCCATCGCGGAGGAATGCCCAGGGAGCGATTCTTAAAAATTCTGTTGAGCCACAGCCCGCGAGTATCATATCTGTTGAGACTCCATGGTAGGAGGCCAACTCTTTTGTGAGCTGGGTGGCGCGGGTGTATCGGTGACCTTCAGCGAGGCCTTTTTCCATGGCCTTTATGGCGTTTGGTGAAGGGCCATACGGGTTTTCGTTTGCATTCAGCCGAACAGCTCCCTCAGGATAGCCCCAATCAATCTTTCCTTCAGGGGGAAGGGCTGTTTTTGCCGGATAAGCCCATGGATAATTGCTGAGAGGGAGGACTGCAACTCCGGCCGCGAGGCTTCCCATAAAGGTTCTCCTGGATATTTTAAAGTTGGCCATGAGTCTTTCTCCTTTCTAAACAAGCATTATTAGGAGAAGGGGATGTAATCCAATCAATATTTTGCGTGTTTACAGGAATTTGCTTTTTTGGCTGCAATGAGTTGAAACAAATCTTTTTGTTTTTTGCTTGGATTTTTGCCCCTGACACGTTTAGGACTTATACATCAGGTATCAATGAATGTCAAACTTTGCCCTCTTTTTTAGATTCTTGACATGCAGATAGAGATTTTCTTCTAGAGTTTGAATCTTTATTCAGAATATGTAATAATTAATAAAAATGAGTTTTAAATTCTTCTAATCAAGCACAAAATCCAGGTTTCTGTTGAGTTTTATTTGTGTTGTATTTTTTGTTAATGAGCTCAATTATGGATAAGAAAGAAATTTATAAGGAAAAGATTAAAGCCCAACTAAAAAAGGCAAGTGCCAAAATTTATCAATTAAATGCCAAAGCTGAGAGAGTAAATTTAGAGGACGGAATCGATTATTATAAGCAAATTGAAAGAGTAAAGGTTATGCGGGATTTGCTAAGATTGGATCTTCAGGAACTGGAAAAAATCGAAGACGATCCAGGAGGAGACCTCGAAAGGAGAATACAGAATTCCATGAATGATTTGAAAGAAACTATAGATATTGTTATTTTATAGCTCGAGTAAGAGAATATTATCTTCAATATTAATTGCAACAAGCATAAGTGAAAAGAATGAAACTGGTTATCACGGGCGGCAGCGGAAAATTGGCCAGATACCTCACACCCGTGCTTGTGCGCGATCATGAGATTTTGCTCTATGATAAACAGCACTCACAGCAGAACCAGTTCCCATATATGAAGGGTGAAATCACAGATATTGTTAAACTTAGAAAGGCTTTTCAAGATGCAGACGGGGTGATACATCTAGCAGCTCTGCGGTCCCGATACAACTACCAGCCGATGAACGTGATGGCAACAAACATTTTGGGAACTTTCTGCGTCCTCGAGGCAGCAAGGACCGAAGGAGTAGAGAAGTTGTTATTCTCTAGCAGCGACGCAGTTCTTGGGATAGCACAGAGTGTTAACGAGTTTTCTCCCGAATACGTGCCGATAGACGAGAAACATCCCTTAAAGCCGCAAGATCCTTACGGAATCAGTAAAACGCTCGGAGAGGAGATGTGCCGCTGCTTTACGGAAGAATATGATATAGACATTGTTGCTCTGCGGTTTTCGAACATTTTCTGTCCTGGGGACGAGCAGAAATATTTGGCTGATGCCAAAGATCCATCTGCGAGGCGTAAGTCCTTGTGGGCTTGGGTACATGTGGAAGATGCGGTTTGTGCTATTGAATGCGCTCTTATGTCCGACCTGAAAGGTTATGATGTATTCCATATTGCAGCTGAAGATGTTTGCCTTTCGAATCCGGATATCCCGAATCTGGTGGCTACTTATTTTCCTCAAACGCAAATCAGAAGACATCTTTCTAGCAAAGAGGGTCTTATTGATTGTAGCAAGGCCAAACATAACCTGGGCTTCCAGCTGCGCAGGAGATTCGCCGATGTTGAAGGTATGAAGAGTTCAAAGCCTCCCCGCAAAAATCATGGGGCGATTAAGCCTATGAAATTATAAAGGCAGCAAGATAATAATGAGAGTCGCAATAGTTTACAATCCGACGAAAATGCGTGCCACTGAAGATAAAATCCACGGATCACGCCGTAAACTCTTATACCCCACTCTTACCCGCGTGCGCAAGGCATTCGAGCGCGCTTATCACAGGGTTGTGACTATTGATGGACGCGGAAACCTGTTTACTAAGATCAGGAGAGCCAAGCCGGATATAGTCTTCAATTGGTACTCAATATCTGGCAGAGTCCAGTCATACGTACCAGCGCTCTTGGAAAAGATGGGAATGCCTTACACTGGTTGCAGTGCTTTGTGCCATGCTCTGGCAATGCATAAGGGACTGGCGAGTAAAGTCCTTCGATATGACAAGTTGCCTGTGCCGCCATTCGCCTTGGTTAATCGAAAACAACGAGAGCTATCTCGGCGGGTAGAATTTCCAATCCTGGTAAAGCCCTGCTCTTTAGGGGCGAGCGAAGGAGTATCAGAAGAGTCTTTTGTCGAGTCGGCCGAAGAACTGCCGGCAGCAATAGATGCTGCTCTTGCAGTTGACAAGGAAGCAGTGATAACTAAGTACGTACCTGGCCGTGAGATAACCGTCGGCATCATCGGCAACAAAAAATTACAAATCCTACCAATCCTGGAGAAACATTTCGACACTAAGCGAGGAGCACCTCGAATCTTTACAGAAAAGATGAAGAAGAAATCCACCCACTGGCAATATAACGTAACAGTACCTGAAATGAAAGCGGATGAGGAGGCAGCTGTGAAGAAGGCAGCGACAAGGGCCTATCGTTCGATAGGGTGCACTGACTATGCACGAGTGGACATCCGCCTGGATAAACGCGGGATCCCCTGGATTCTCGAGGTAAATACACTCCCGGGGATTTATCCGAAATTTAGCCCAATGGCCAAGATGGCCAGTGAAATGGGCAAGCCAGCCGAGTATCTGGCTATGCGGATCTTGGAAGAAGCCACAAAGAGGCACGGTCTATAAGATGTGGCTGGTGTGAGGGATTCGCATAATTTAAGAGGATAGTTTTAATATTTCTAAGACATCATCCTTTTTTAGTTTCTTAAAGTTGCCAATTTCGCCAAAATAAACTGCCTTTGCTGCCATTTCTTCAAACTTTTCATCGTTAATGTTCACTTGAGAAAATGTTTTGGGCATCTCTAAAGAGCTTAAAAAATCCTCTGTTTTTTGTATCCCTAAGTTAGCAATATCTGTTTCTTCCTCTTTATAAGGGATGTTCCATACGTTATGAGCAAATTCTATAAATTTATCAATGTTTTCATGCATTACATATTTCATCCAATTGGGAAATAATATTGCCATACCAATACCATGAGTTAAGTCATATATTGCACTGACTTCATGTTCAATTTTGTGCGTTGCGAAGTCTCCTTTTTTGCCGAATGATAAAAGGCCGCTTAAGGCAAGACTTCCCGCCCACATTATGTTTGCTCTTGCTTCATAATCATTTGGGTTTTCTAAAACAATCGGTCCATACTTTATGCACGTCTTTAAGATGCCTTCAGCTAACCGATCCTGCGTGTATGCTCCTTTTGTAGTATCGAAGTATTGTTCAAAAACGTGGCTCATTATATCAACAATCCCAGCTGCTGTATGTGCTCAGGGCACAGTCATCGTATATGTTGGATCAAGTATTGAAAATTTTGGTCTTAGAAGGTTTGATGTTATTGCGAGTTTTTGTTGTTTTTCTTCGTTATTGATTACTGCACTTGCGTTTATTTCAGAAGCAGTTGCGGCCAAAGTCAAGATAGCCCCGATTGGAAGGGACTTTTCTACTTTCCTTGATTATAAGCATACGAAGATGAGGCTGTGGGGAAAAAAAGAAGGAAATAGAGGATAGTGGGGTCAGACCTTATCAAAATGAAGGTTGAAAAGTCGATGGCTAAAAGTTTTTCTCTCCGTTAGCAAGGCCTGACCCCAACTACTTATATGAAGGAGGTTGAGGAGAAGGAGGTTCAATTCTTTTTTCAAACTTTTTCCTCTTGGGCCACGATGGCCCCATCCCTGGCCACAATCTTCCCGTTCTTTATCACATGTTTCAGGGGATTGATGCCCAAGTGATAGACAAGGGTGGGATAATTGGGAACATCCCATAAAACAACATCCATTTTTTTCCCGATTTCAATACTTCCCACCTCGTTATGCTTTGCCAGGGCATAGGCTGCGTTTGCCGTGGCGGCATTTATTGCCTCTTCAATGCTCATCTTCAGGGATAGAACAGCAAGCTGGAGGATAAAGAGCATTGATTCTGTCATCGAACTTCCTGGATTAAAGTCTGTAGCCAGTGCGACGATAGCGCCTTCTTCGATGAGTTTTCGCACGGGCGCTTTTTTCTCGTACATGAGGAAGACAGAAACTGCGGGAAGCAGGGTAGCGACTGTCTGGCTCTTGGCGAGTTCCTTGATTCCTTCCTCGGTGATGTTGAGGAGATGGTCAGCAGATGTGGCTTTCTCTTCCGCGGCAAGTTTTGCTCCGCCTAGGGGAGAGAATTCATCAGCGTGGATTTTGATCTTTAATCCGGCCGCTTTAGCGGCTCTAACCAATTTTCTTGTCTCCTCTATTGAGAAAACTCCTTCCTCACAGAAGACATCAAAGAACTCCGCCAGATTTTTTTCTTTGACTTCGGGTAGAATTTTATCGATGAGAAGCTCGATGTAATCGTTTTTCCTGGATTTGTATTCTTCTGGGATTTCATGGGCACCCATAAAAGTCGGGACGATATCGATAGGATGGACTCTGTTCAGCTCTTCGAGCGTTTCAAGCTGCTTTATCTCGTCTTTAAGGTTCAAGCCGTAGCCGCTTTTGGCTTCGGCAGTCGTTGTTCCCAAAAGAAGCATACTATCGAGGCGATTAAGAGAGAGGGAGAGGAGATCCTTCTTGGAAGCTTGACGGGTTGCTTTCACAGTAGTCTGAATCCCTAAACCTTGTTCTGCCAACTCTTGGTACGAGTAGCCTTTAAGACGGAGAACAAATTCCTCCTCCCTTGTCCCAGCAAAGGGGAGGTGTGTGTGAGAGTCAACAAAGCCAGGAAGTGCGACCAGACCAGTTCCATCGATACATGTGCCATCTTCTTCCAATCGAACTTCTTCTTTGAATTTTTTCTCCTCTCCCAAAAAAATAATCTTTCCTTTATAAGATGCGATGCAGGCTTTCTCCAGAAGCCCAACATCTTGCAGGGCTACACCTCTCTTAGGTATCTGTCCCCTACATGTAAGCAGTTGCTCACAGTTTACAACTGCAAAGTCAGCTGACTTCACGAGCTATCTTCCTCATCGGTGTTTGTTTGTTTTTTCTGATGAAAGAGGGCGTCTCGTAAGGTTCCCATTGCTTTTCCCAAGCCGGTCTGTTCCAGAGAACCTCGCTTCCCTTTGGCTCGAATAAATAAGGAGGTGTATCACTCTGCGCTTTCGGGAGAGGAGCCTCTTGGGCAACCGAAGCGAGGTCCGGTTGAGGGGCAATCTCCCTCCGCGGTGCCAGCCCAAAACCTGTGGCAATTACAGTAACTTTAGCCATTTCTTTCATGCTTTCATCGATCACCGTGCCGAAAATGATATTGGCCTCTGGATGAGCTTGGCTGTGGATAAGCTGCGAGGCTTTGGAGACTTCGTGAAGGGTGAGGTCTCTGCCTCCGGTTATATTGATCAGAACTCCTTGAGCTCCCTCGATCGAGGTATCAACAAGAAGAGGACTTGATATTGCCTTCTGGGCTGCATCCACGGCTCTGTTTTCTCCGGATGCTAATCCTGTACCCATGAAGGCCATGCCCATGCCTTTCATGATCGATTTGACATCAGCAAAGTCCAGATTGATCAGTCCTGGCTTAGTGATGAGGTCAGAAATTCCCTGAGCTGCCTGCCGCAAGATGTCGTCAGCCATTTTAAAGGCATCCTGGATAGACGTATCCAGGGTAACGGTCTCGAGCAGCCTCTCATTCGGAATGGAAATAACCGTGTCAACAGCGGTTTTTAACTCGGCCAAGCCTTCTTCTGCTTGATTAGCTCTGATCTTTCCCTCAAACTGAAAGGGAAGGGTCACTATGGCAATCGCCAGGATGTCCATTTCTGAGGCAAGGTTTGCCAGGATTGGAGTCGCTCCTGTTCCCGTGCCTCCTCCCAAGCCAGCGGTCAGAAAGACCATATCTGAATCTTCAAGGACACCGACCAATTTTTCCGTATCTTCCATGGCTGCTTGTTTTCCGATATCCGGCCTTCCACCAGAACCCAAGCCTTTTGTAAGCTGTTCTCCAATCTGCACTTTAGTCCTTGCCTTGGTGCTGTTGAGAGCTTGAAGGTCTGTATTGACCGTTATAAATTTCACTCCTTCGATTCCTGCTTCGATCATCCTGTTTATGGCATTTCCACCGCCTCCACCGATCCCAACAACTTTTATCTTGGCCCCGTAGCTTTCTTCTACTAAACGAAATTTTAATTTACCTTTCATTCCTTCACTCATTCTTACCTCCTATGCCTCCTTGAGCCAATCTTTGAATTTGACCCAAAGACTTCTTTTTCTATCCTTGGATAGGGTTTTTTCTTTCCATTGGTCATACCCGAATAGGATAAGACCAACCGATGCGGCATAATCTGGCGTGTTGACTCTCTCTGCCAGCCCTCCTATGCCGCTTGGATCGCCGCGTCGCACAGGCAAATCAAAAATTTCCTCTGCGACTTCTTCCAGTCCTTCGAGCAGCGCTGTTCCGCCCGTGAGGACAATTCCCGAATTTAAAGATTTCTCGTATCCCATCCTCTTAATATCATTATCGACCAAGCGGAAGATCTCCTCTGCTCGGGGCTGAATGATATCAGCTAATAACTGCCTGGAAAGTATACGAGGCTTTTTCCCTCTGCCCACTGAGGGGACTTCAATTGTGTCCTGCTCGTCCAGCATGGGACTGGATACACAGCCAAATTTCTTCTTTATCCTCTCTGCTTCGGGGATTGGTGTCCGAAGCCCGACAGCGATGTCGTTGGTGAAATTATCTCCTCCGATCGGGATTACGGATGTGTACCAGAGGCTTCCTCGCTCAAAAATGGCTACTTCTGTTGTTCCTCCTCCCATGTCGATCATGCCCACCCCAAGCTCCATCTCATCATGGGTAAGGGTAGAGTTGCTGGACGCGATCTGGTTTAAAACAACTCGCTCGATTTCAATCCCCGCTCTTTCGATGCATGTTTTCAGGTTTTGAACAGAAGTCGTTGCGCTGGTGACGATGTGAACATTGACCTCGAGTTTGATTCCGCTCATTCCGAGTGGGTCCTTTATCCCGTCTTGCTCATCAACCACGAACTCTTGAGGAATAATATGGATGATTTCTCTGTCAGGGGGGATGGAAACTGCCTTGGATTGGTCGATAACGCGCTCGATGTCTTCCGGGGTGATCTCCTTGTTTTTACCCGAGACGGCGATAACTCCTCTGCTGTTGAAGCTTTTTATATGTGCGCCAGATATTCCAACAAAGGCCGAATCTATCTCAACTCCTGCCATAAGCTCTGCCTCTTCCTGGGCCATTTTGATCGCATTCACCGTGGATTCCAGGTTGACCACAACTCCTTTTCTTAGCCCTCTGGAGTCGGTTGTACCTATGCCTATAATCTCGATTTTTTTATCCTCTGTGATCTCACCGATAATAGCCGCAGTTTTTTTTGTCCCTATGTCAAGTCCGACAATATAGTTATTTTTAGGCATTAGTTTGCCTCCCTCTTAGACTTGGGAATGGCTGATTTGTGCGGATTTTTCTTGGGTTTGATGATGAACCGATCAGGGAAGCGGAGGTCAGCATATTCAAGGTTCCCGAACCGTCCTAATCTTGCGCTGTATTTTTGGAACTCTTTAATCTTCTGGGAAAACCGATCATTGCCAAGAATGAGCCATGTCTTTCTTTTTTTAAGTTGAACAATTATATTTTCGTATTCACTCAGGTCCAGAACATCAAGCTGCTCTTGTTCCGATGGAGATAGGCTGCGGAGACATTCCCAGGCTAATTCTAGTTTTTCCTTATAGTCTTTTTTAAAATTATTCGAATCGACGAGAAGGGGAAGATCTAATTCCTCTCTTGACTGGATTCTCTCGAGATGAATACCCTCCTCGTCAATAAGATAAAAATTTTCTCTTTTTAACAGAGCGAGGGGCGTTCTGTCTTTTATTTCTATCCTTAAAGTAGAGGGGAAAATTTTCCTAATACGGACTTCTTTAACCCATCTGTGAGCTGCCAACTCCTCCTGAAGATGCCCGATATCGAAAAGGAGTATATTTCCCGCTTTTATATTTTCTAAATTTTGCTGAATTTCCTGTTTTACCTCGGGGTTGCGGCAAACGACTGTCATATCTTTTATTTCCAGCTTATCCCATGAAATCAGGAAAAGATAAGATTTCTGGACAGAATAGAAAATTCCACCTATAAGAAGAAGATAGAAAAAGATATGCCTGAATTTAAGCTTCGCTCTTCTCTTGGCTTTTTTTGTCTTTGTTTTTCCTTTTGCTCTTTGGAACTGCATATGCTGGGAATAGAAAGGCTCTCCTTTTATCTTTAAGGCCGGATTAATGCGAGAAGCCATCGTTATCTTTTTTCCTCCAGGATTTTTATGATATTAGGAATGATCTGGTAGATGTTTCCTGCTCCCAGGATAAGAATTAAATCCCCTTCCCGAGCAACCTCGCCTATGAGCGGGGGGATATTTCTCATATATTGTTCAAAATAAACATTTTTATGCCCGGACTTCTTGATTTCATGATAAAGTGCTATGCCAGAGACGCCGCCGATAGGCTTTTCTCCTGCCGCATATATTTCTGTGGTGATAAGAACATCGGCATCGGTGAAGCATGCGGCAAAGCTTTTTATGAGAAGAGAGAGGCGGCTGAAGCGGTGGGGCTGGAAGACTACAACTCGCCTTCGTTTCCAGCCTCTCTTCGCCGCCTCTAAAGTTGCCATTACTTCTGTAGGGTGATGTGCATAGTCGTCTATGATCATGATATCCCTAACTTTTTTCTTTAATTCAAAACGGCGGCCCGCGCCTTTATAGCTTTCCAAAGACTGCAGGATAAGGCGCGGGGGGATATCTAAATCCATTCCAATGGCCACTGCGGCCATGGCATTGTAAATATTGTGGTTGCCGGGGACGTTGAGCTTAAGTTTCCCCAATTCCTTGCCCTTCCAGTAGAGTGTCGAAGAGGTCGAAAATTCATCAAAGTGCCTGTATCTGGCAAAAACATCGGAGTAAGGAGAGAATCCATAGTTAATTATTCTCCTGTCTAATAGTGGGATTAAATCTTTGAGATTTGTGTCGTCAAGGCAGAGGACTATAGGGCAATAAAACGGGACTTTGTTGGCAAAATTGATGAATGCTTTTTTGACTTCATCCACTGTCGTGTATTGATCCAGGTGTTCATCATCCAGGTTGGTGAGCACAGCGATAAAAGGAGACAAATACAGGAATGACCGGTCGCTTTCATCCGCTTCGGCCACGATAAAATCTCCGTCTCCCAGTTTTCCGTGGCCGCCGACTGTGCTGAGGCGGCCGCCGACGATAATAGTCGGGTCAAACCCGCCAGATTCGAGGACCTGAGCAATCATGGAGGTTGTGGATGTTTTGCCGTGGGATCCGGCTACAGCTATTCCGTATTTCATCCGCATCAACTCTGCCAGCATTTCCGCCCTGGGAATAACAGGTATTTTGCGGCGCCTTGCTTCTTCGACTTCGACATTACTCTTCTTTATGGCAGAAGAGACAACGACAACATCAGCCCCAACTACCTTTTCTGCTTTATGACCGATAAATATCTTTGCTCCGAAGCGAGCGAGGCGCTGAGTCACTTCGCTCTTCTCAATATCCGTTCCTGAGATGTTGTAACCCAGGTTCAAGAGCACTTCTGCGATACCGCTCATGCCCGTGCCCCCGATGCCGACCATGTGGATGTTGTTGAGCTTTTTGTAAACGCGCTTTACCACTGGTTCACTCCTTTAGTTACGCCTCCATTAGTTTAAAACAGAGATTCGAGATTTTCTCAGACACTTTTTCTGTTTTTAGCGGAGCCAAGTTTTTTTCCATCAGGGCTATCTTTTCCTTGTCTTGCAGGAAAGAAAAAATTTTATCGGTAAAGATTTCGGGCGTGAATTCCTTTTCAAGAATGATCTCAGCGCCTCTTATTTTTTCCAATTCTTTGGCATTAAAATACTGGTGATTGTCCGTTGCTTGGGAAAATGGAATCAAAATAGAAGCCTTTTGGGAAGCGATAAGCTCGGCAATGGTGGTCGCACCTGCTCGGCTTATGATTAAATCTGATTTTTGAAAATAACTGGCCATTTCAAAAAAATAGGGTGCGACGAATACTTCCTTAAACCCATTTTGAGCATAATTTTTTTTGACCCATTCGTGGTCTTTTTTTCCAGTCTGGTGGAAGATTCTTAAGTTCTTCATTTCTTTTTTGAGAAGAGGAAGAGAGGCTATCATTGCCTTGTTCAGGAAATGAGATCCCTGGCTTCCTCCGAAGATGAGGATTGTGAGTTTTTCCGACTTTTCCTTGGGAGGAAGATTGTAGAATTCCTCTCTCACAGGGTTTCCTAGAAATACTCCTTTTCCCTTGAAAGAGCGGAGAGAGCTCTTAAAAGATACTACTGCTTGCCGCACCCAGGGAATAAGCAGCCGGTTTGTGAAGCCAGGATAAAGATTCTGTTCAAGAATAATCGTTGGGATTTTCATCAAGGAGGCAAGAAGCACTACGGGTCCTGAGCTGTAACCTCCTGCTCCTATGACCAGCCCGGGCCGCATGCGGAGGAGCATAACAAAAGATTTGAGGAAAGATAGAGGAAGGAGAAGAAGAGATTTTACGGCCTTAAGGCCTCTTCCCTTGATTCCCTCGATAGGCAAAGCGACAAAATTCACTTGATATTGCTTTATTATGTTTTTTTCAACTTCCCTCCTGCTCCCGATAAAAGTCAAACGAAGAGCAGGATCTTTTTCTTTTAGTTTATCTCCCACAGCTAAGGCCGGGTAAAGATGGCCTGCAGTTCCTCCGCCGCTAATGATTATTTTTCTCTCCTTCATTTTCATTATTTGTAGGTGTTTGATTTATCAAACCCACCTCTTTTATTAGGATCTGCATTTTTCATTAAGGTTTGCATTTTTTTATTTGTAGGTGTTTGATTTATCAAACCCACTCCTTCTTATTCGACTGGTACTCCTTCTCTGGGAAATGTTGAGAATAATGCCTATACTTAAAAGCGTGCATATGAGGGAAGACCTCCCGAAGCTGATCAAGGGAAGAGGGATGCCGGTAGGCGGACCCAGACCCAGGACAATGCTTATGTTTAGCAGGGCTTGAGAAAAGATGGCCATCGTTAGTCCTGCGGCTACAATTTGCGAGAAGAAATTGGGCGCTCTTTGAGAAATCACCAGTCCTCTCCAGAAAAAAACAAAGAAGAGAAGCAGTGTGCATATGGCACCTATGAAGCCTATCTCTTCCCCCAGGATGGCATATATGTAGTCTGTGTGAGCGCAGGGAAGAAAGAAAAGTTTTTGGATGCTTTCTCCGATACTTACTCCGAAAAAGCCTCCTGAGCCAACCGCCAGTTTTGATTGGATACTCTGGAAACCTGCGCCCTGAGGATCTTTTGTCGGTGATAAAAAAGTGAAGACTCTGTCTAATCTGTACGACGCCTGGAAAAGATAAAAGGCAAAAAGACCTAAAAAAAGGACTGCCAGGTAAAACAAGTGTTTGAACTTCACTCCCCCGATGAAGAGCATAATCGAGCAGATGATAAAGATGAGAAGGGCGGTTCCGTAATCAGGCTCCTTTATTATTAAGATGATAAACAGAAAGAGAACTATCAGGGGGAAAATAAGGGTTTGAAATTCATTTAGCTTTTCTTTCTTGCGGTTAAAATAGGAGGCAAAGAACAGGATCAGGCTGATTTTTGCAAGTTCCGATGGTTGGAACCTTAAGCCGAAGAACTGGATCCAGCGGTTTGTTTTAGCCAAAGCTGGCATGAGCAAACAGAGAACCAAAAGAACAACAGAGAGGATAAGAAGTCCATGGACAAAGATAAAATTTTGGAAAAATGGCTTTCTTATGGGCATCATCAGAAAAATAAGGATAAGACCAATGCCGGCTGCAATGCTTTGATTTATAAAAAAATGGAAAGAGTTCTCATGTTTTTCACTGGCTAAAATAGCTGAAGAACTGTAAACCATGATTAGCCCTACGGCGATCATGATGAGAGTGGCGAAGAAAAGAGGCTTGTCAAAGCCGTAAGGTCTGAATATTTCCATAATTCTTATGACCCCTCTTTCCCGAGCTCCTTTTCAAGGGATAGAACTTCGCGCTTGAAAGCCTCGCCCCTTTCTTCAAAGTTTTGAAACATGTCAAAGCTTGTGCAGGCCGGCGCTAGTAGCACCACTTCTTGAGCTTTTGCATGTGAATAACCTAGTCTTACCGCCTCTTCGATAGAGGAGACAGCCTCCATCGGAACTATTCCTTCGAGGGCAGTTTTTATTTTTTCCTTAGCCTCGCCAAGGAGGATGATCCTTTTTACTTTTTCTTTGACAGGCTTTCTTAATTTTTTAAAATCACCTCCCTTATCCCTTCCTCCCAAGATGAGAATGATACCGCGGTCAAAGCTCTGGATGGATTTTGAAGTAGCGTCAACGTTCGTTGCTTTGGAATCATCATAAAAATCAACTTCTCGTATGGATGTCACTTTTTCCAGTCTGTGCTCCAGACCTCGAAAGCTTTTTATCGGTTCTTTTATTCTGGAAGGCGGGATACCCAGGACGTGACCTACCAAAGCACTGGCCATTATGTTCTCCTGGTTATGAATCCCAAGAAGAGGAATAACAGAAGTTCTTATGAGTTTCTTCTCCTCTTTGTTAGAGAGAACGATCCACTCTCCGTTAAGAAAACATCCTGGGGAAACCTTACCGTTTCGGCTAAAGGAGAAAACCTGGAATTTCCCTTCCTCCTTTAACGCCCAGACCAGCGGATCATCTCGATTAAGAATAGCCACGTCGTTCTCTCTCTGGGTAATAATGAGCTTCTTTTTTGCGTTGTAATAGTCTTCGAAGGAAGGATGCCAGTCCAGGTGATCTGGAGAGATGTTGAGAAGAACTGAGACAGAGACCCTGAACTCTTCTATATGCTCGAGTTGGAAGCTCGAGATTTCCGTTACATAAACGTGATCGTCTTCGCTTTTATCGACAAAACTTATTAAAGGTGTTCCTATATTACCGGCAAGGTAAGTTTTGAGTCCCCCTTCTTCAAGAATTTTTTGGGTTAACGTAGCTGTTGTGGACTTCCCGTTCGACCCGGTTATGCCTATAATTTTTCCTTTTAAGTGTCTATAGGCCAGCTCTATCTCGGAGATGATCTTTACTCCGTTCGCTCTGGCGGCTTCAAGCTCTGGAAGCCAGGGAACCCCCGGGCTGGGCACGATTAAATCAGCTTCTAAGAAGGATTTTTTATCATGCGTCCCGGCTTCTACTGTAACGCCCTTTTGTTCCCAGGACGAGATTTTTTGACTCATTTCTTCTGGCGCCTTCTTTTCACTGACTTTCACCTGTGCTCCGTGATTCAGAAGAAAACTGCAGAGAGCTTCGCCAGTACTGCCTAGGCCTACGACCAGAACGCTTTTTCCTCCCAGATTCATATTACCTCAGTTTCAGGGCGGTGAGGCTGAAGAGGGCAAAGACTATGCCAGCGATCCAGAACCGAATGACGATCTTCTCCTCAGACCATCCTATAAGCTCGAAGTGATGATGGAGGGGAGCCATCTTGAATATTCTTTTTCCTCCGGTCAGCTTGAAGTAGAAGACTTGAAGAAGAACTGAAAGTGCTTCCAGGATGAAAACTCCAGCGACCATGAAAAGAAGAAATTCCTGCTTTATCAGTATAGCGATGAGACCGATGGTTCCCCCCAACGATAATGCTCCCGCATCTCCCATAAAAATTTGAGCCGGGTGACAGTTAAACCAGAGAAAGCCTAAACAGGCTCCGGCCATGGCTCCCGCAAACACCGTGAGTTCGGCTGCAGGAGGCACCCGGACTATATTCAGGAATTCAGACCAGTCGGCTCGACCCACGACATAGCACAGAACTATAAAGGCACTGGAACTGATGAAGGTAAGGCCGATGGCCAGTCCGTCAAGTCCATCAGCAAGGTTAACCGAATTTGTTGATGCCACCAAAATAAGCATAATCCAGGGGAGGTAAAACCAACCTAAATAAGGAACCCATTTCTTAAAGAAAGGAAAGCTCAAATGAAGGCTGAACTCTCCTGTAAGACCAAGATATATAAGAATAAGTCCGATGATTGCGGATATGCCAATTTGGAAAAAAAGCTTGTGGCGTATGATGAGTCCCTTGGATTTTGTCCTTTTGATTTTCAGGAAGTCATCCCAGAACCCGAGCAGGCCAAATAAAAGCATGGTGCTCATTGTCAATCGAACATAGGTATTACTCAGGTCTCCCCAGAGAAACGCAGGGATTATAGTCGAGCCGATGATAAGAATTCCTCCCATCGAGGGAGTCCCTCTTTTTTCTAAGTGAGAATCTGGTCCGTCCGGGCTTATTTCCTCCCCCAACTGGTATTTATTCAGCATCTTGATAACCCATGGGCCGAAAATGAGGCAAATAAGAAAGGCCGTTATTCCGGCCAGGGCAGTCCTTACTGTGATGTAGCGGAACACGTTGAAGAATATGAAGTATTCTCTCAGCGGAACCAGTAGATAATAAAGCACGTTATTGCCTTTCCTTTTTTAATTTTTCGACAATTTTTTCTATCTCTATTTTTCTTGAACTCTTGACCAGAACAAGATCCCCTTCTTGGAGGAGGATTAATATTTCCTCTGCAGCCTCCTCTGAATTTTTAAAAGAGAAAATCTGGTCTGCTTTCATTCCTGAAGAAAGAGCTCCTTCAGCCATATGTTGGCTCAGGGCACCTACTGTAACCAGCACATCCCACCCCGATTCTGCAACTTGTCTTCCGGCTTGAATATGGTATTCAACCTCTTTTTCTCCAAGCTCGAGCATATCGCCCAGGACCGCTATTTTTCTCTTCGAAGGGAGAGGGGTCAACGCCTTCAAGGCAGATTCGAGTGCTGCCGGGTTTGAGTTGTAAGAATCATCTATTAGCCTGATGTTTTTTGCTAAGCGAACTAAGGTGCCTCTATTAGGCATGAGCTTGAGTGTTATTATTTGAGGGAGGATATCATCGAAGGGTACGGATAAAGCCTTTGCTGCGGCCGCAGCAGCCAGGAAATTGTAGAGGTGGCTTTCATAAAAGAAAGGGAGGCTTATTTTTTCCTCTCTATCTCCGTATCTTAGCTCGAAAGCCATCCCTTCCCAGCCAGCTTTTTGGATGTTCTGGGCGCGAACTTCACATTCCTCAGAAAGGCCGAATAAAACCTTCCTGCCCTTCCAATCTTCTGCAATTTTTCTAACCAGGGAGTCATCTCCGTTGAGGACCGCTATCCCATCATCTTTAGCCCCTTCGAGAATCTCTTTTTTGGCTAGAGCGATCTCATCAATCGAGTTGAAAAACTGGAGGTGAACAGGTTGGATGTTGGTTATGACAGCTATGTCTGGAGGAGCAATCCTGGTCAGAGTTCTTATTTCCCCAGGAGCGGACATGGCCATCTCCAAAACCGCCACCTCATGCTTATCCGTCAGTTTAAGAAGGGAGAGAGGTACTCCCAACTGGTTGTTAAAGTTTCCCTCAGACTTGAGGACGTTCAGATTTCGAGAAAGGAGCCGCCAGGTGAACTCTTTGGCTGTTGTTTTTCCTATGCTACCTGTAATCCCGATTACCTTGACAGGGTGGTCGATGAGAACCTGTCCAGCAAGCTTATGGAGAGCTTCAAGAGTGTCATTGACCTGAATCAGAGCTATGTCCTTGTCCGGAATGGTAATCTTATGGGAAATAACAGCACCTGAAGCTCCTTTTTTGACTGCCTCCTGGATAAAATCGTGGCCGTTCCGCTCGGCAACCAAGGCAAAAAAGAGTTCTCCAGGCTCTGTTAGACGAGAATCTATATTAAATTTATGAAAGGAAAGAGAGTGCGATCCCTGAAGGATCTTCCCCCCCATTTTTTCTGCTGTTTCGCTCAAACGGAGATTAACCAATTTCAGGCCAACTCCTTTATTTTAAGAACGCTTCTTATGACATCGGCATCCTTGAAAGGAATGACTTTATCCTTGATTACTTGATAGTCTTCGTGTCCTTTGCCGGCAACAAGGATATAATCTCCTTTTTCTCCGATGGAGAGAGCATGTTCGATGGCTTCTTTTCTATCCGGCAGAATTTCATAATTCTTTGTCCCGGTTTTTTTGATGCCTTTTTCTATATCCGAGATTATAGCCAGGGGATCCTCTGAACGAGGATTATCAGAAGTGAGAATTGTCCAGTCAGAAAGGTTTCCGGCAACTTCTCCCATCCTCGGTCTTTTTGTTTTGTCCCGGTCTCCGCCCGCGCCAAAGATTAAGATGATGCGCTGCGGATTTAGCTCGCGGACGGTTTCCAGTAGATTCTTGAGAGCATCATCGGTATGGGCATAGTCGACAAAGATATGGAGTCCGAGGGAATTTTTTATTTTCTCAAACCTTCCTGGTACCTCTATAAGCGAGGCTATGCCTTCTTTTATCGCTGATACAGGTATATCCAAGGTTAGAGCCACAGCAATCGAAGCCAGGATGTTGTAGAGGTTAGGCTTGCCCATAAGAGGCGAGGAAACAGAGATTGTTCCTGCTTGATGTTTAGCTGAAAACTCTATTCCCTTTTCGGTGAGCTTGAAATTTTCGCATCTTACTTGCGCGTCCGGCTCGAGGCCGTAGGTGACGACTCCTGAGGAAAGCTCAGATATCAGTTTTTTTCCCCACGGGTCATCGGAGTTGATCACTGCCGTTCTTTTTTTATGGTTGAGGAAGAAAAGCTTTTTTTTGGCTTCGAAATAATTTTCCATTGTGTGGTGGTAGTCAAGATGGTCGCCGCTTAAGTTTGAGAAAAGGGTAATATCAAATCCTATGCCCAGGACCCTCCGCAGGTCCAAGGCATGAGAGGAGACTTCGATCAAGCAGTGTGTTACTCCCTCGGCAAGCATTTCTGCCATTATTCTCTGCAAATCAGGGGCTTCAGGAGTGGTTCTTTCGGCAGAGATACTTATACTAGGTCCTCGGTAGGAGATTGTCCCGATTACCGACGGAAGGAAATGAGATTTTTTCAGTATTTCCTCGAGCAAGTAGGTGATTGTGGTTTTTCCTTTTGTTCCTGTTATGCCGACAACTTTCATTTTTTGCGAGGGATGAGAATAAAAATTAGCTGAGCACAACGCGAGTGCTTCGCGAGCGTCAGAGGCGTGAAGCCAGGTTTTCTCGAAATTTTCCGGCTTCGGCTTTTCTGAAAGAAAGGCCACGGCACCTTTGAGGAGAGCCTCTTGGATAAATTCAAAGCCGTCTTTTTTCTCTCCCTTTAAAGCGGCAAACAGAAAGTCGGACTCGACATCCTTTGAAGAGTAGGCGATTCCTTGAATTTCTTGTTCCTCGTTTCCGTTATATTGCACCCGTGGAACTCCTTCGAGCAGGTCTTTGAGTTTCATCTTTCGACCTGCCTCGAGCGGTTTTGGGCTATAATAGTGTTTCGACGCTCTTCTTGTTTGGGAATGCTAAGATAGCGGAGGACAAGGGTGGCGATATCCCGGAAGAGAGGAGCGGCGACCTCCCCACCAGTATACGGACCTTTGGGCTCATCAATAACCACAATCATGGAGAGAGCGGGATTGTCGGCAGGGACAAAACCGGCAAATGAGGAGGTATGAACCTTAGAGGAATATCCGCCGATGGAAGGATCGAATTTCTGGGCTGTTCCGGTCTTCCCGGCAACTTTATAACCATTAATTCTGGCGGTTATCCCCGTGCCTCTTCGGACAGCATGCTGAAGAATAGAGGTTAATATTAAGGCTGTTTTTTCTGATATTATCCTTTGTCGCCTATAAGGTTTTTCCATCACCTCATCAGCGGATTCAAGGATTTTTTTGACTACCCTTGGACTGATGATAAAACCTTTGTTGGCAATAACGTTTATCGCCTGGAGCAGTTGGGTTGCTGTTACTGAGATTTCGTAGCCGATGGAAAGCGAGGCGGCGGAAATTTGAGTCCAGCTTTCGAGCGGCCCAAAAATCCCTTTTTCTTCAGCAGGAAGGTCAATTCCTGTCTTTTTGCCAAAACCAAAGGCCTCTATTGTCTCAAAGAAAATTTCTTCGCCTATGGATTGGCCGAATTGAATTGTCCCAACATTGGAAGAGTGGATGATGACCTCGGGAAAAGAAAGTACTCCAAATAGTTCATGATCGCGGATGGTCTTTCCTGCAACCCGGATGAATCCTCTACTGCAGTCAAAGGAATCCGTGAGATTTACTTTTCTTGCTTCCAGGGCTGCTGCGGCTGTGACGATCTTAAAAGTGGAGCCGGGTTCGAAATTATGGTGTATGGCTTTATTTCTATCGAGAGAGAGCGGCATAGGAGGAGGATTGTTCAGGTCACATGTTGGATAATTCGCCATTGCCAGGATTTCTCCTGTTGCAGGTCGAGAAATAATAACCGTTCCCCAACTCGCTTCAGTTTTGCGCATAGCTCTTTCCAGTTCTTTTTCTGCGTAATACTGGATGGTTTCGTCTATTGTCAGGATTAGATCTTTGCCGGCTTCTGGTAGCTTTAATATCTCAAAGCGGTACTCTCTCTTTTTGGCGTCTCTCTGGATAAGATGTTCCCCCTTTTTTCCTTCTAATACCGAATTGTATTTGTACTCAATCCCGCTGGCGCCAACGTCGTCAATGTTTACTCTTCCCAGGAGATGGGCTGCGAGCTTTCCGTGAGGGTAGAATCTTTTGTTTTCTTCTAAGAAATAAACCCCACTCAGGGAGAGTTTTTTCACTTTATCTTCTTTTTCGGGGCTAATTTTTCTTTTTATCCAGATAAAAGATGAATTTTTTTCTATTCTCTTATATATTCTCTGAAGTTCGTTCTCGGATAGGTCTAATGTATTCTTGAGCTTCTTTACTTTTTCGATTTGAAGATGAGAGGGCTCGCCTTTGAAAGGAGAAAAAAAGACGGACTGGATCGGGAGGCTACGGGCCAGAATATTTCCCATGCAGTCATAAATGGTTCCCCTTTTGGGATCGATAGTATTCCTGTTTTGGTTTTGCTCTAGAACCTCTGTTTTCAGGCGCGGGTGTTCAAAAACCTGGAGCTGAATAAGGCGAATCGTGAGCCCGACTAACCAGATCATAAAGAAAAAGCCCAGTATGATAATTCTTATTCGTGCTCTGTTTTGAAATACAGTACTCATAAATTCTTTTTCTTATTTTAGGGAATAAAATCATCGTAGACGAGCTGCTCTTTTTTTGGCTCGACCAGATTCAGTTCTTCTTTAGCAATCTTTTCAACTCTGTCAAGAGACAGAAGGTCAGATTTTTCTGTTTCGAGTTCATCAACGTCTCTCTGCAGAGTAAGAACTTTCTCTTCGAGCGCGCCTATTTCGTATCCAATTCTGATGGATTCCATCTGATGCCAGATATAGAAAGTCAGAATAAAAATAATGATAATTGTGCAGAATATAAAAAGCATTATCTCTTTTGTCGTGTATTTTTTTCTTACCATCTAAATTCTCTCGGCCGCTCTAAGTTTAGCTGACCTTGATCTTGAATTGATGGCAATCTCCTCTTGGGAGGGAATGACCGGTTTTTTGGTCAGAATTTTAAGGAAAGAATGGGAATTTTCTGAGGTAGCAAGGTCGGCAAAAGTATGCTTGATTATTCTGTCTTCCAAGGAATGAAAGGAAATTGCTGTGATGTGGGCTTTTTTGGGAATTAGTTGAGTAATTCTTTCCAAGAAGCCTGAAAGGCTCTTTAACTCCTGGTTGACTTCAATGCGTATTGCCTGAAAGACCTTGGCTGCTGGATGGATCTTTCCTGGCTGGGGCCTCCAGCCACAGATGCCCTCGATAATGCGTCGAAGCTGAGTCGTTGTTTCGATTTTTTCGGATTTTCTTATCGAGGCAATTTCTTTGGCGAGTCTTCTTGCCTGTCTGAGCTCGCCGTATTCTCGAAAGATTTGAGCGAGTTTGTGTTCTGGACACTTATTAATTATTTTGTAAGCTGTTATTTTGTTCCGGAGGTCCATCCTCATATCGAGAGGTCCCTCCTGGTTAAAACTGAATCCCCTTTCTGGAGAATCAAGCTGGAATGAAGAAACTCCTAAATCAAGCAAAATTCCCCTAATTTTGAAGAATTCGATTTTAAGATCAGGGATATACCTGAAGTCTGAGTGATAAAGTTTTACCCTATCTGCATACTGGCCAAGCTTCTCTTTTGCCTTAAGAAGGGACATTTCATCGATATCAAACCCGAGGAGAGAAGCTTTAGGATTTCTCTTGACTATTTCGAGTGCGTGCCCGCCCAGGCCAAGCGTGCAGTCCACATAAATCCCTTCTCTCTTGATATCCAAGTAATCCAGAACTTCTTCTAAAAGAACTGGAAGGTGGCCGTTTCCGTTCATTTAGGTTTTCCCCGTGGCATGAGTTCTGCGATTTTTTCAAAATCTTCGTTAGTTAGAGGTCTCTCCTCGAGTGTCCCATCGAGCTTATTTTTATTCCAGATTTCTAAATGATTGGAGAGACCGATAACTTCCACCTCATCTTCAAGTTTCGCTTTCTCTCTTAAAGTCTGGTTGATCAAGATTCGTCCTTTTGAGTCAATACGAACTTGGCTTCCTTTTCGGTTAACTCGGAGCATGAATTTTCTCACCGTGGGTTGGAGATGAAGAGCTCCTTCTCCGGAAACGCCAGACAATTCTTCCCAGACTGAGAGGGGGTAAACCTGTACGGATTCATCAGTGAGAGAAGTTATGAATAATTCTTTTCCATGGTCTTCTTCCAGGGCAATGCGGAATTTTTCCGGTATCTTAATTCGGCCGCCTTTATCGAGCCTTACTGAGTAGCTTCCTAGCAGAAAATTTCCCATTTTGTCCCGTTTTGTCCCATTTTGGTAAATATAGGGGAGATAATTTCCGTTGTCAAGGAAAAAATTCAAAAAAAAAGCATTTATTTTTTTTGTTTTCTACATATTGTGTGAATTTCTGAACGGCTACTATATAGAGAATTGTATTTTTTGTAGCGGCTTGATTTATCAAGGTAAATGGGGCCAGGCCCCATTTCATACACATTTCATATGTATAGACTGATTTATTTATTTGAATGGATTCTTATGTAGGGGCTTGATTCATCAAGCT
>WVZK01000049.1:30021-50860 GCA_011772475.1 Candidatus Aminicenantota bacterium
TAGGTGCATGATTTAGTATCTGAGAGACCACCCCCGGGAGAATGCCATTTTTGAGTTAATCGGTTATTAATCACCGACGTCCCTCCAAATTTTTTTAAAAAAGTACTTGACAATATAGAACATTTGTTCTATATTAAAAACGAACGTTCGATTTATAAGGAGGCTTACATGCCAAAAGTTACCGAAGAGCATCTCGAAGCTCGACGAAGACAGATTATTGAAGCGGCTGCGGAATGTTTTATCGAGAAGGGATTTAAAAAGACCTCTATGAGAGATATCTGCCGTGCTGCCAAGCTGAGTCCGGGCGCCGTTTATAACTACTTTACCAGCAAGGATAAAATTATTGAGGCGATCGCCCAAGTATCTCAGGAGCAGAACGTGGAAATAATCTCTTCAGCCGCTGAGGACGACAACCCTCTCTGGGGGGTAGCAAAAGTATTTTTCTCAATGGCAAAAGATCCGGCCTGCATTCGGTCCACCGGATTGAGTCTTGAACTCTTTGCAGAGAGTAGCGTTAATCCACAAATTGCAAGGGGACTAAGGGAGAATATTAATGCTTCAATCAGAAAACTGGCCGAATTTGTAAAATCAGAACAGGAAAAGGGGCTGCTTAATGGCGATCTGAATAGTGAAGCCATAGCGCAGGTACTCATGGTTCAGTTCTGGGGTTTGAATATTATGATTTTCATAGACCTGAAGGTCAACATAGATGAGTTCTCCTCAGTATTCGAAGCAATTCTTAACGGGCGATTCTCAACCAGGAAGAGAAAGGAGAATAAGCGTCATTTATAAAGATTTTATGAGCTTAGATAGGGTGTAAAACATTTTTTTAAATTATCCGGAGGTGTAAAGATGAATCATTCCATTGGATTTTTAATGTTGATTGCCTGTTTTCTGTTTCCGGTGTCGATGGCATTCTCAAAGGTAAAAGAAGAAGATATTCCATTAAAAGGTTTCGAAGAGTTTGCCGAGAAAGTTATGGCTGAATGGCGGGTGCCAGGTATGGCCGTGGGAGTAATCAAGGACGGTGAAATCGTTTACATGAGAGGCTTCGGCTACAGAGATGTGGAAAAGCAGCTTCCTGTGACTCCCAGAACTTTGTTCGCCATCGGCTCAAGCACTAAGGCATTTACCGCTATGGCAGTTGGGATGCTCGTAGATGACGGTAAGCTCGACCTGGATACACCGGTAATTGAGTATTTGCCCGATTTTCGCCTCTTCGAAGATTACGCTACTCTTCATACTACTCCACGTGACCTTCTCTGCCACCGAACCGGGATGCCGAGCTACGATTCCCTTTGGTTCTTATCACATGGGAGCCGTGATGAATTTTACCGTCGCCTCCGATATCTAGAGCCAAACCATGGTTTCCGAGATATTTTCCAATACAATAATTTAATGTATATGGTCGCTGGAATATTGGTTGGCCGTCTAAGCGGCGGCTCCTGGGAGGAGTTTGTCGTTGAGCGTATTTTCAAGCCTCTAGGCATGGAGCGTAGCAATTTTAGCGTCATCGACTCACAGAAGGCTAATGACTATGCCAAGCCATACGTAACATTCTCAGGAAAGACGGAAAAGGTTCCTTTTCGGAATATTGACACAACTGGCCCTGCTGGCTCTGTAAATTCATGCATCGAAGATTTGATGGAATGGGTGATGCTGCACATCGATAATGGAAAAGTCGGTGACAGGCAGCTCATCTCTGAAACGAGCCTAGCTGAGATGTTTCTGCCTCATATGACAATCAGAAATCCTGGGTGCGCAAAGATTGCGCAGTCTTCGATGTATGGGCAAGGGTGGTACATATCAGATTATCGAGGGCACCGCCTAATGGAACATGGGGGTAACATTGATGGCTTTTCAGCCGTGGTCAGCTTCCTACCGAAAGAAAAAGCCGGAGTCGTTGTCCTTACTAACTCATTGAATATCATGTTCTATGTCATAGTTCGAGATATTTACGATCGCCTTCTTGGTCTGGAAGAACGAGACTGGAACTCGCATTACAAGAAGGTGTTTGGAGAAATCATGGAAATGTTTGGTGTATCTGGAGGGGCAAAAGAAGAACCTAGACCTGGAACAAGTCCTTCCTTGCCGCTGGCTGATTATGCAGGAGTCTACGTGCACCCAGCCTTTGGCCTTGTTGAGGTGGCAGTAGACAATGAAAAATTGACTGCATATTTCCAATCAGGATTAACCTCTGAGCTGAAACACTTCCACTTTGATGTTTTCAAGGGTACGACCTCTGACTTTTGGCTCCCGGCGATTAGTGTAAGCTTTCACCTTAGCAATGAGGGCACTGTCGATAACCTTTCCATACCTTTACAGGAGTGTGTCTCCGACATCGTCTTCAAACACGTCAAAGAATAAGGAGGATAAGTTGAAGGTAATGGGCAAAACCTTAAACGAGTATTTTATAGCTTCCTGGAGATTCTTGGCCACAATATTTGTAATAGCGGTGATAATTGTTTTGTTGAGGCTATTCTCTAAGTTCCCGTCTATTATTCAATATCTTCTTACTTTTGGTGGAGTCTTTTTTGTTGCTTTTGCTGGGTGGTCAATAGTGAGAAACTATGGGTTTAATCTAAAGCAAGTGGTATTAGTGGGGCTTCTCTTATCTTTTGGCAGTCACTGGTCAGTACCAATTTTCCACAGGGCATGGGAAGTTTTATATTTTATATTAATTAATTCTATTATCCTTTCTATTGCTGCAGTTTTTGGAGGTTGGTTGCTAAAGAAGTTTAAAAAATACAGCTAAAATATAATAATTTATTGATTGCTTGAGTTATCCCCCCGTTTATCCTTGAGGAGCTTCTTAGCAAGGGCGTAATCCTTTTTAGGGACGAAAATTTTTATCTCCCCCAGGCCATCTGCGGAGAAGGGATGCACAGATTGAACCACTTTTCCTCTAAGAAGGCAGGAAATGCCATGGCTTTGGAGAAAACTCTTAATCACATCAGCTTCCACTGGCCCCCAGACTTTATGAACCTCCTTGAGCTCTGATTCTTCTTCTGATTTTTTTTCTTTTTTATTATTTTCGTCCATTTTAGATGTTAACGTTTTAAATATTATTATTCTTTTGTTTGAAATAATCAGCTAGGATCTTTTGATGGTCGAAGGCAAGAGGAAAATTGATTTCCTCTTTGGTGAATATCCCGCTTTCCCGGGCATCATCCTGAGCTTTTGGCTTTCCCTGGGCCGTGGCCACATACACTGTAGAAATCGTATGCTTCCGGGGATCTCGCTTCGGGTCTGAATATGTGTGGAACTGGCTTTTTAGTTTGATATCGAGCGATGTTTCTTCCTTTGCTTCTCGAACAGCTGCTTCTTCAAGGGATTCACCGTAGTCAACAAATCCTCCGGGCAGGGCCCAACCATAAGGGGGATTTTTCCTTTTTATAAGAATGATTCCTTCCTGTCCGTTCTCTTTTTCGATCTCGATGATTATATCCACTGTGGGGATTGGATGTTCGTATTTTTTCATGATGATTCTGTTAGAGTTAGATTGCTGCGGACCCTTTGAGAAATATGGCTGTTTGCAACGAATTACAGTTTCAGAGCTTTTTAATCTTCGATCTTGAATTTCTTTTCCAGCTTTTCTAACTTCTCGACAATTCCTCCGTATTCAAGCTCGCTGTNNGCTGTAAGGAAGCATGGCTGCTCCGGAGAAACCCTGCCGTCTTATGGCAGTTGCTTTTTCAGATACCTGATCTCTCACATAATCCCAGTAAGGATGGTCGAAGACATCAGCAGGTTCGGTAAGCTTCCCATTGTTGACACAAAAAGCTGCTCCTGTGACGACCGGAGGTCCGTCAAAAAAGGAGATTGTAGCATTCTGCTTACAGGGCATGAGAGGTCCGATATGACTTCCTCTCATATAGCCGGCTACATAATGGCCGATTTGAAAAGGAGCCAGTATCTCTCCAGTTGCAGGGAATTCTCCCTGAACACGGCATAAAGCCACCGGATCATCTTTTCCAGTATATTTTCCGGCAATACTGTGAAGACGTGTTGTGGAGACAGCCGCAGCTTGATTTCCAGTGCTTCTGGAGTAGATGCTCTCGACGACATATCGTTCATTGTCCCGGAGTAAAGCTGCGATATCATAAATTTCTTCAGGAGCGTTGAGTTCAACAATCTTATCCTTCTCAGTATGTTCAACATCGATAATACGGAACTTGAATCCCTCGCTCATTTTAGGGCTTAATATCAGGCCTGCGCAGTACATGGGGTCGACAAAGGCCAGGTAGAAAGGAAGGTTGTAGGCACCAGGGTCAGTTTTGTCAGCGGCAAAAAAGATGAAGGGCTCGTTGGGCCGTTCTTCAAATTCTATCTCGGCAACAGCAGGGCCCATTCCTTTTATGTTTCCGCTGAAGGCGTCNNATTTTTTCGTCCAACACCCCTCTCTCATGAGTGCACAAGATGGCTATATCATCTCCTGTATGGCTTGTGTAAAAATCAATAATCAGATTCTTGCCGTTCTCCTTAACAAAGTTCTTGACTTCATCAAAAAGCGCCTTGCTTGGTGTAATATGGCCTCCGATACTGCCTATATCTGCTTTTAAGACACTAAGGGTGATTTTCATTCAAACCTCCTCCAAGGTGTATATTTTTTGGAAAAAATCATTCTAATTTTTTAACTGTTAAAAGTCAACATTAAGAGAGAGTCAGGTCTTGTTTTTTGCTTTTCTTTGAACGAGTACAGGCGCAGGCAAAAAACAAAAAACAAAAAAAGCAAAAAACAAGACCTGACCCCATTTAGATTTTTTTAGATTTTGAGTTAGAGGGGAAAGGAATTACTGAAACCTGACAGTATGACCAGAGGAGCCTCAAAACAAAGACAGTAACTCTCGGCTTTTTTCTTGAAATCATCCAGAAATTCTGCTCTCAAGGGTTTTACTGATTCAGGATTAAAAAGAAGGGGGTTTATGTATCTTCCGTCCTTCTTGATTCTGTAGTCAAGATGGGGGCCGGTCGACTCACCTGATGAACCCACGTACCCGATCTCCTGCCCTCCTACGACTTTTTTCCCCTTTTTTATCCCTCGTGCATAACCTCTAAGATGGAGGTAAGTGGTTTCATACCTGTTTTTATGACGGACGGTGATCATACGGCCTGAAGCTCCCCGCCTTCCGGCAAAAGTGACTGTTCCGTCCGCAGTCACCTGGACCGGGGTTCCGACGCTGGCTGCATAATCCACTCCGTAATGGGGCCGGTAGACCTTGCGAATCGGGTGCAGCCTCCTGCGGCTGAAGCGGGAGGTGATTCGGCTGTACCTAATCGGAGACTTCAGGAACTGTTTCCTTAAAGACCCCCCCTTAAGGTCGAAATAATCAGAATATTTCGTGTCAGGATAGGTGTAGCGGAAAGCCTGGAATTTCTTGCCTTGATTGACAAATTCTGCAGCTAAGATATTTTCGTAGCCGATAAATTCGCCGTTAAGATATTTCTTCTCGAATATGATTTTAAACGAGTCGCCACGGCGGAGGTCAGCATAAAAATCGATATCCCAGGCAAAAAGATCAGCAAGGTTAAGAGCCAGGATCACTCCCTCGTTTTCATCTCTTACGGAAAAGATGAGATTCTCTTCGATACTCCCCCAGATCGTCTTGATCCTAATATCATAGGGGATTTTTTTTATTTCGGCTCCATATGAGTCTTCTTTTTTCTGGATATGAAGAAAATTTTCCTCATCGATATCGTACTCTAAGGAAAAGAGCTCTCCCTGTGGAGAGGAAAAAATTCTTAGCTCTTGTCCAGCTCTTATTCTGGCCAGGTCATAGACTGGCTTTACATCTTTTATCATTTCATGTATTTCAGTGCCGGAGAGATTGTAGGGCTTTAAAATATCTGTCAGGGTCATTCCTCTGCGGATGACTTCTTTTTTTTCTTCAAGAGGTGGGAGGACAAAAGAAACCTCTTGTTGAGGAGCCTCTTTTTCCTCTTCGAACACAGGTTTTTCCTTATGAAGGAAGGTCAGTATAAGGAATAGCGAGAAAGAGAGGGATATAAACAATAAAAGATTTATGCGCCGAGTTTTTTTTCTTTTTTTCCTATATGTCTTAATCTTGACTTGCATGAAGCATTATTATTTTGGAGGAGGCCCTAAATAGGAAAAATAGTTTATTTCGTCCCTTTAGTCAACATCGCGGATAGCCCGAATTGCGCTAGGCATAGTGTCAGCTGTCAAATAAGCGCCTGTTGTAGCGATGTGGCTGTCCTCCGTTGCGATCGAAGCGCGGCAATCTCTTCCCTTCTATGAGGTTGTTTCGCCCCTCCGGGGCTCGAAAATGACAATATAACTTCGCTCCTCGCAATGACTTTTTTTTGAGATTGTTCGATTTATTTCTTAACATTTTCATAGAAAGATAAGTATATTAAATGGAGATGAAGAGTGAAGATGAATTGGTCGAGGAAGTCCTTAGCGGGGATCATCGTTCATTTGAACTTCTTCTCCAGCCTTATCGACAAGGATTATTAAGCATGGCCTATCGTATGACCGGAAATTTGGAAGAAGCAAAAGAAGTCTGCCAAGATGCTTTGATCAAGGTTTACAGGCATCTCAGTAGATTCAAAAAAGGAAGAAGCTTTAAGAGCTGGATTTACAAAATTACAGTAAATTCTGCCTATGATTCTATGAGAAAGAAAAAGAAATATGAAGATTTGCTGGAGAGTCAGAAAAAAGTAGGGCTAAGTGCCGGCCACGATCCTGAAAAGCAACTCCTGAATACAGAAATAAAGGCTAAAATCGAAACTTGCCTTCAGGGTTTAAGCCCCAAAGAAAAGGCAACGTTTCTTCTCAGGGATGGAGAGGGCTTCTCCATCCAGGAAGCTTCAGAGATTCTTAAATGCTCGTCGATCAGCATCAGGACACACCTGTCCCGGGCAAGAAAAAAAATCCGGGAACAGTTTGAAAAAATAAATTTTGCCGATACAAAAGAGGTGAGAAGGTGAACTGCAAAAAGGTTCGACGTTTACTTCCGCTGATGGTTGGCTCCGAGATTCCTCAATCTAAAATTTTGTCCTTGAAAGCCCATCTTGAGGAATGTCCGAAATGCCGGCAGGAATACGACTCTTATAATTTATCTCTCGAGCAAACTAAGGAATGGCTGGCAAAAGACAGGATAGACTGGGAAGAATACGAATGGCAGCAGGCTCTCCAGAGTGCCATAAAGGATAAAAAACCTGAAGTTACAGCTCTTGTCTCCTGGCCTTTTAAGAAAGCCTGGGCTTATTCTATTATAGGGGTGCTTGTTGTCGCTCTTACCTTATTATTAATAATAAGGCCGTCAATAATGCAGAAAAAGATGGGGTTGGGATCAGAAAAATTCACAGAAGAGCAGGCCCAGCTTTTCCGGAGCTCGCCGGAAGAATCTGAACAGGATGTGGTTTCCATGACGCTCGTTTCTAAAGAGACCGGGCTGAAAATCGTCTGGTTTTTAAATAAAAATTTTGAACTGGAGGTCAAAGAATGAAAAAATCTATCGGAATTTTGTGCGTTTTTTTCCTTTTGATTGGAATAACTTTTAGTCTTTATGCTTTAGAAGAAGAGAGGAAACCCGAGCTTAAGAAGGAGTTTGTAAAGCTCAAGTATGTTGAGGCGGATGAGGTGCACAAAGTTTTGCGTAGCTTCCAGAGTCAATACGGCCGCATAACTTCCAACGACGACCTAAATATTATTACCGTACAGGACACTCCTGAGATTGTTGACAAGATGCTCTCTTTAATCAAAGAGATCGACGTCAAGCCAGTTGATATTCTTATTACTTTGGACCTGATTTTAGGATCGATGGATTCAGTGGAAATACCTGATCTTTTAGAAGGAAAGCAATCGAAGAAGACATTAGAGTCTGATCCGATAATAAAAGAATTAAAAAATATTTTAGGATACTCCCAGTACTATAAAATTGATTCTTCCTTCCTAAGAATTCAAGACGACAGTTATTCTGAAGTGAAACTTGGTGGTCACGACTTAGACTTAAGACTGAGATTAGAGCCTCACTATGTTAAAGAAGATAAAGGGGATACCTTTCGGTTAGAATTGCGCTTAATCCAGCATTTTATTGGTATTAAAACTGAGCGAATTGAAAGAAAAGAAAGAGAGATAGTTCTTATAGGCACAACCCTAACAGTGAAAAGTGGAGAGAGGACTGTTGTGGGAGTCTCTAAACTTGACGGTGGAAACAGAGCCTTAATACTAATTCTCTCAGGCAAAGTAATCAAATAAAAGACTTGCCCTAAAGCTGCACGATCCATTTTCATTGCGAGCGATTGAAGGAAGCGTGGCAATCTCATAAAAAAAGGTTGAGATTGCCACGTTGCTGCGGTCCTTGCAATGATATCTTCTACGAGATTTCAGCGCGGCATACGCAGTGACAAATATTTTTGAAGGGATAAGCTATATCAATAGATTTTATTTTTATGGGTGTCCAATTTTTTCAAATAGCTTTTCACCAGCACTACCGCTACCCCAGACAGACCTACCAGGCCAATTAGGTTGGTAAAAGCCATCATACCATTGAATACATCACCGATAGACCAGGCCTCCTCAACTTTCATAACAGCTCCAACGAAAATGACGATGCAAAAGATCCAGCGGAACGGATGCTTTGTCCAGGAGCCCAACAGATACTTAAAGGAAATTTCTCCATAGTAGGGAACCGCAATCAAACTAGAATATCCGAAAAGAAGAGAACTTGCGGCCACGATTAAGCCTCCGTATTTCGGTAAAGCGGCGTTAAAGGCAGCAGCGGTCATCGCTGTGCTGGTGATTCCTGTGTTCCAGACTCCGGTAACTAGAACCGCAAAGCCCGTAAGGGAACAGATAATGATGGTATCAATAAAAACGTCTAAAGAAGCGATTAATCCCTGCCGTACAGGCTCGCTTGTTTGGGCGGAGGCATGAAAGACAGCTGCTGTTCCTGTTCCAGCTTCGTTGGAATAAGCGCCTCTGGCAAAGCCATAGCGGATAGCCCGTGCTACTGTCATACCTGCAACTCCTCCGGTGATAGCTGAGGGATTGAAAGCCCCTACGAAAATAAGGTAGAAAGCGCGGGGGATTTGAGGAGCGAAGGCTATTAAGGTAAAAAAGGCGCCAAAAAGGTACAGAAACACCATAAAAGGGGATAAGAATTCTGTCACCTTGGCTATGGATTTAATTCCTCCGATGATAACCAGCCAGGTCAAAAAAGCCAAGCCAAGGCCGGAAATCCACGGTTCGAATCCCAATTGTGTCTTTAGAACAAGGGCTATTGAGTTGGATTGAATGGAAGTGGTGGCAAAAAGAGGTTTACAGCCCATAAAGAAAGCGTATATGCCTGCCAGCCAGGGGAGTTTCAATCCATCTCTTATGTAATACATGGGGCCACTTGCCACAGAGCCTTCGGGAGCGATCGTTCTAAATTTCTGCCCCAGCACGGCTTCAACAAGCTTTGTGGCCATGCCTAAAAAGGCCAGAAGCCACATCCAAAAAACTGATCCGGGACCTCCCATGGCGATCGCTGTGCAGACACCAGCAATATTTCCGTTTCCAATCGTACAGGCTAAAGAGGTGGTTAAGGCTTGGAAAGGGGTAATGTCGCCTTTGCGTTCCTTCTCTGTTTCCCCAAAATCTTTCTTCCCAAGACCAAAGCGGATAGAAAGTCCCAGACGGCGAATCTGAACAAAACGCAGGCGGATGGTTAGAAAAAATCCTACTCCGAAGAGGAGGATGAGCGTCTGAGGTCCCCAGACTATTTTGCCCAGGAAGCGGATTGCGTTATCAAATAAGTCCATCTCTCTTTTTCCTATTTCAACTTTTCGTCCAGGCTGATACGGTAATCCTTTTCCTTTGCAGCAAAAATTTCCTCTAAGATTCCTCTAAGATAAGCTCTATTTTTTGAATTTTTGGGGATTTCTGTTATTCCGTATCCCAACGCTTCATTACCCTCTTTCAGTATTTTTGACCAGATCTGGTTACAGAGCAGGTCTATACTCTGAGGATATAGCCGGCAGCAGCCGTTAAAAACTCCTGCGCAGTAGTCTGCAAGCTGGCCCCCAAAGCTTTGAGGGAAATATTCAAAGTTGAGGCTGTCTTTTATACGGGAATATTTTTCTGGGGGGCTTTCTCGATAAATATCAAAAAAAACTTCTTTAAGACTCCTCTCCACGGCTGGTTCTTCCCTGTTAAAGAAAAAAACGCAGACACTTTCAGGAATTTTTCTCATTTCTCTCTCAGCTAAATCCCAGGCATGACCTATATGGTACTTTGCTATCTTTTTCATTTCTAGAGGTTTTGTTTTTTCCCTGTCATTAAAAGTCAGAGTGAGCATTATACGGCAGCTTCTGCATTCGCTGAGGAGCTGAAGAACTTTTCTTATGAAATCTACGAGTAAATCCAGGGAATGATTTCTAAGATAAAAATAAGGTTTGTTTTTTGGGACTCCTTCTCCCTTTTGGGAGTGCTTGAACAGAGACCAAATGTAAGACCATTTCACTTCTTGTCGGTGGCCGATATCCAGAAAATCCCTTTTTAGACTATAAAATTTATCTTTGAGTTTTAGCCAGTCGCCTGCCTCAAGAAGAACAACTGAACGGCAGTAAAATGGATTTTTTAAAATAAACTTATCTGTTCTTTCCTTTTTATATTTTCCTGACTCATCAGAGAAAGCAAAAAAAACTGGCATCGAGGTTTAGTTTCCTTTCAAGTCTTTTTTTTCTTCCTTTTTCTTTGGATCTCCTTTTTAACTGCAGGATGAAGCATGAAAATGTACCAAAAGCCCAGCAGGACAATAAGTATGATGAATCTGGAAACGTTTCCTTGAAACAGAGAATAGACAGCATAAACAAGAATGGCGAGGAGAGCAAAAAGGTGAAAGAATGCAAATATCCAATCGAACATCGCAGTCAAGAGCAGGTTGAGGCTCCGAAGATGAAAGAATTATCAGCCAAAAGGCTAATCGCTCTCTACCCGGCGCACCGAGATAATGGTTATGGTTTCCCTCGGAACATTCGCCCGGCCGCTTCTTGTCATTATTTTAACGTTCGCTATAGCATCAACGACGTCCATACCTTTTAAAACTTTTCCGAAGACAGCATACCCATACTCCTCAGGAGTATTGTCTCTGTGATCAAGGCTAGGATTATCAACATGATTTATAAAAAACTGGCAGGTGGCACTGTCTGGATCAGGCATGCGGGCCATGGCAATCGTTCCTCTTTTGTTTTTTATCTTGTTCGTAGCTTCGTTCTTTATGGCAGGCTTGGCCGGTTTTGATTTAAAATCCGCGGTCAGTCCGCCACCCTGAATCATGAATCCTTTCATCACCCTGTGAAATATTGTTCCATCATAGAATTTCTCATCCACGTAGGAGAAAAAATTCTTGACAGTTATGGGTGCTTTATCAGGATAAAGTTCGATGGTTATGTCTCCCATGCTTGTTTTCATGAAAACTTTTGGATTGGCATTATCAGCCTGGGCTGTTGTTGCAAAGGCCATGAGCACCCCCATTATTGGAATGATCAGAAAAAGCTTTTTCAACATGAAATCCTCCTTAATGATGTTTTTCAGAAATGGCTAAATCAAGATATCATAAAAAAAGGGGACAGGCTACTTTTTTATTAGAAAAGGAATATAGTCGAAAGCTCCATACATAATGTGTGTCCTTGAGTTGTCATTCCCTTTTATATATAATTATTCATATAATTAAATAAACTTGGGCTGGCGAGGTGGAAAAATGAACGAACAGGCAATATGCGTTTTATGTGAAAAATTCGCAGAAAAAGCACATATTCCAGATAAGGTGGGATATTTCATAAAATGTGATGCATGCGGAGAATACTTTTTGGCTTCACCGGAGATATTTGAGAGCAGTTATGCGACTTTGCCTAGAGAAAAAAGAACAATGATATCATGTTATACAAGGGATTGTTTTGAGCATAGAAGGGAACCCCCTCAGCTGGAAGACGCAGGTTACCTAACAGGAATAATTACCGAATATGAGCACAAGACTATTGATGATAAGCTAAAGAATCTGATCTTTTACATAAGAAAGAAATCTGCCCAGTCTGGCGATAGAGTTTTTTTGGAAGCGCGAAAAGATTACCCTGTCACGTACTCGTTAGGTCCTGAAGGATTCGCAGAAATTCTTAACAATGCGATTGAACAGAGATTGATTAAATCTACAGAAACTGGTTTTGAATTAACAGAGCAAGGATGGAAGCTGGGCACAGAGCTTTTTGAAAAAGAATGATGCGCGGGCTTGATAAATCAAGCCCCTACATAAGAATCAAATTCCCGCAATCATTATGTATATGATGCATCAATCCCCTAAAATCAATTTTTATTTTATGAATCTATTTCAAACAGAATCATAAGGTGGGCATGATAGATCAAGCCCCTACTATAAATCAGATTCATACATCTGATATAAGTCATTGATTGTATTTTGAAAGGTGGGTTTGATGAATCAAACCCCTACAAAATAAATCCAATCAATATAAATAATTTAAGGGTGGGCTTGATGAATCAAACCCCTACAGAAGAATAAAGCCCCTACAATATTATGTTGTTATTCTTGGCAGGAAGGGGCTGAGGCAGATCAATGTTTTGTAAGATGAAATTTCCGCCCAACCAGCTATGTCCTCTGCTGTAATTTTCTCTTTTCCCTGAGTGCCGAGGAGAACAACTTCATCTCCTGGTGAAACTGAAGAGTTTTCTTCCAGAAGGGCAGCACAGTGGTTGGCAGTGACAGCAGCAATCAGAGGGTATTTTTTCCCTTTGATTAAAACAGAACCCTTATTGATAACATTGTGAGGATAACCGTCTGAATACCCTATAGGAATAATGGCGATTTTCTCCATTTTTTTGGCAGAGTATCTTCGGTGGTAGGATACAGAATCTCCAGGTTGTAGAATTTTTACGTCCACAACTCGACATTTTAGTTGAAGAACTGGCTTAAGGCCGAGCCTGTCTTCCTTCTGAGATTTTTCAGAAGGGTAGTATCCATAAAGAGCTATCCCTGGCCTTACCATATCGAGATGGGAAGAAGGTAAATCCAGTGCCCCGTCACTGCTTGCAGCATGTCTCAGGCCTAGAGAAATCCCTTCTTTTTCTGCTTGTTGACAAACGTTCAGGAATCGGTTGAGCTGTTCTTTGTCAAATTCGTCATCTTCGGTCAAGGCTGTCGAGATTCCTTCCACCAGAATTTCCTTTAGCGAAGAGACAGTTTTTATATAAGGAAGAGCATTTCGGTAGGATATTCCCATTCTTGACATTCCTGTATCCACATGGATATGAACTTTGGCCCGCTTTCCGAGCTTTAGGGCAGCTTCGCTGAGGCTCGATACCTTTTTGTCAAACACAGATTGAGAGATATTGTTCTTGATGATCAACTCAGCATCCTTGCTGCTGAAAGGACCAAAATTTAGGATAGGAGTAGAGACACCCTTTTTCCTCAACAAAAGGGCTTCTTGGAGTTTACCCACCATAAGAAAATCAATGCCGACCTTTTCCAGGTGTTTTCCTATCTCAACTAAGCCATGGCCGTAACCATTAGCTTTTATAACAGCCATTACAGGCACTTTGGTTAGCTTTCTTATTTGGTTGAGATTCCAGGTCATGTTTTCAAGGTTTAGTTCAATCCACGGATCATAGCCTTGTTGCTCCGTGGATTTCTCCCCGGATCTTAGAAGAGTTCCCCGCCTATCTAAGGCATGAGTAAAAAGAGAAGTAGAACCTATTCCTGAAATGAATAGAAAATTTCTTCTTGATATTTTCGACATTTTTCACTCCTCAAGAAGAATAGCTACCCAGAAGGCACCTCTTGGAAAGTTAGGATTTTTTTCAAAAAGAATTCCTATCCCTATTCTTGTAAAATCTACAAGATTGTTTTGTATTTTTGCTTTTAGTCCCTCTGGTAAGAGAGTAGGATCTTTTGTTATATAGGAGACTATTGTTGCACTACCCAGTCTTGGTATGGTTATCGATTCATCATTCGTTGTGGAGTAGATCATTTTTATTGACTTCTCTGCCCGGACATCAAGTTCTTTATCCGCAATCAAAGAAGCAAGCCCTTTGCTTTCTCTTGTATCATTTATAGTGCTGAGGACAATCTCCCTAAGGTCTTCTTTACTCCTTGACTTATACCTGTTTTCAGGAAAGAGGAGCAGGGTAATGTAATAAGTGCCACCAGGGGACTCTTTATTTCGGCTAAACTCAATCCCTAAACCTCCTGTCTCATAATTTGCATTTAAAAGTTTATCTTTGTATTTAGAATAGACATATTCAAAGGAAGCAGATCTTATATAAATAATGTTAGTTTCTCCAAAATGAGCTGGCAGCGAGGGGAGGGGCCTACCTTTAGCTTTATTTATCGAGCATTGTCGAGCAAACCTATTGGCTTCTGCTAAGAACGAAATGGGAGGAAGAGAATACACGCGTCTTATCTTGTTTATATTCTCTTCGATCTCCGCTTCGGCCTCTATTCTTTCCTTGGGTGCCAGGGCTCGGACGAAGTCCTGAGTAACGTAATATCCCTTATCCTCTTTGAAAACCACTCCAACTCCTAATTCATCAAAGTCAGGGTCCAAAACATTTGCTCTGTGCCCAGGACTATCCATGAAACCTTTGTGTATGAACTCGGGTATAAACGTTTGACTGTAAGCCACGTTCTCTCCATTTTTTGTAAAATAGAATCCTCCTTCTACAAGTCGGTCACTGTAGGTTTCGCCCGTGGTCGAAAGATGAGATATATCTTCGCGTTGAGCCATGTCCTGGCTGTGTTTGCGGGCAAGAAAACTCAAAGGAGGAGAGAACCTGACAGTTGCGAGCCCAAGCTTTTCCCTTTCTATGTTAACCATGTTAAAAAGATCCATCTCGATTGTGGGGACATCTTTTTTTTGAAGAGGGGGCTCTTTTTCCTGGTCAAGAGCTGAAATATTTTTTGTGCAAAGAGAGGCCAATAAAAAGAAAAGAATCAAAGAAACAGCGATTCTTTTCAATTGCAATTTTATTTTCCTTTACTTTTATAAGATTTATCATAACATAAATAGAGAAAAATGGAGAGGAGGTCGAGATGAAGAGCAAAAAACATTTTTCTTTTTTATTGCTATTGGGCCTTGGTTATTTTCTGGTTTCATTTTTTCTTTCTGTCCAGAGCCTCCCTGCAGAAGAGAAAGAAGAGGAGAAACTTCTGCAGAGTATGCATTCTATTTCCAGCCACCAGCTCTTTGATTATGTGAAAGAGCTGGCTTCTGATAAGTATGGAGGCCGGCTGACTGGGACAGAAGAATACAATGCCAGTGCTGAATGGGTGGTTTCGCATTTTAAAAAATGGGGGATTGCTCCTGCTTTAAGCCAGAACTCTTACTTCCAGGCATTTCCTATTCCTTATACTTTGGTTTTTAAAGGCTGCGAGGTTTACCTTCACCTCCCCAGCAAAGGTTCTGTAATAAGAAAGTACTATCAGTATGAAAGTGAGTTCATCCCGGGCTCGACTTCTGGCTCGGGCGAAGTGACTGCTGAGGTCATTTATGTCGGCTACGGAGCTACTGCTCCAGAGCTTGGTTACGACGATTATAAAGGAGTGGATGTTAAAGGGAAGATAATTTTGATGGAAAGGGAGGTCCCTGTTTCTCCTGATAAGGACCCGGAGCTTTTCAAAAAATGGCGCCCTTATTCCTTCCATCAGTATAAACTGGAGAACGCCGTGGCGCACGGCGCAAAAGGGATGCTTTATAACTATGGCCCCATCTCCAATCCGAATAATTCCTACGACAAAGGCTTCATATACAGCCATGTGGGAAGTGCGGTTGTCTCTGACGTTTTTTCGGGCACAGGGCGAAAACATAAGGATGTTGTCGATAAAATTAAAAAGACTTTAAAGCCTCAGTCCTTTGCGACAGGAAAGACCTTCACCATAAAGAATATTACCGAGCACTACCCTGATGGAGTTGGCTATAACGTCATCGGCATTCTTGAGGGATCTGATCCTGATCTCAAAGATGAGGTTATTATACTGGGCGGGCATCTTGACCATCTTGGTCGCTGCTATGAGATCATGCCTGGGGCTAATGATAACGCATCGGCAGTCGCAGTCATAATGGGAATTGCAGAGGCTATGTCTAAATGCCCCATCAAGCCTCGCCGCTCCGTGATCTTCCTTTGCTTTGGTGCCGAAGAACAGGGTGTTGTTGGGTCCGAGTATTACCTCGAGCATCCAGTCTTTCCTCTGGAGAAAACTGTCGGCTTAATTAACATGGATGGTGTAGGTTGCGGGGATAAGTTAAGGGCTTTAGCCGCAAAGAATTACCCCAAGTTCTGGAAGTTTATCGACAAAGCAAACCAAAAATATGTCCATCGTGTCGTAAGTCCACGTTACTTCGCCAACATCGCTCGGCCAAGACTCGATGCAGCCCGCTTCATGTGGAAAGACGTTCCTACCATATCTTTCGGTGCTCGCGGTTCTCGCTCTTACTACCATATAACCAAAGATGATATAGACACCATAACACCTGAAATTTTGGAAGATCTGGCTCAACTTCTGTTTATAGCTACGCTTGATATGGCCAATCAGAATTTGCTTGATTTCAGAAAGTGAGCGGAAGCTAAAATGAGATTTCATTTTCCAACCAGGATCTTTTTCGGCTCTGGGATGATTTCTCGGATTAAGGAAATAGTCGAGGAGGACTTTAAGGAAGCGAGTCTTTTTCTGGTTACTGATAAAGGGATTATAGAAGCTGGCATTGCCGATAAAGTTCTGAGCCGTTTTCCGGGGATTCCTGTGTTCGATGAGGTTGAGCAAAACCCGAAACACACAACGATAGACAGGGCAGGGGATGCAGTTCGTAAGATTGAGGCAGACCTGGTTATCGGGTTAGGAGGAGGAAGTTCCCTGGATGCTGCCAAAGCCATAGCTTTACTGGCAACCAACCCGGGCAAAATAGAAGATTATGAAGGAAAGGGAAAATATAAATCACCTCCTCTTCCTGTCCTGGCTATTCCTACAACCTGCGGCACAGCAAGCGAGGTGACCTGGGTCTCTGTTATCACCCACACTGAAAGAATGTTCAAGATGAGCATAAAGGGTCCCCACATGTTTCCTGCCTTGGCCCTTGTCGATCCTGACCTTCTTGTTACTCTTCCGCCTCAACTTATCGCTTCAACCGGGTTGGATGCCCTTACTCATGCAATAGAGGCCTATACTGTAAAACCTGCGACATTTCTCACGGATTTTTTTGCTCGTGAATCCCTGAAGCTAATATTCGAATCGCTCGAAAGGGCTTACGGAAATATAAAGGGCGATAAAGAAGCGAGGGAGAAAATAATGCTGGGCAGCACGATTGCCGGACCAGCTTTCTGTAACAGCGATGTCGGGGCCGTTCACTGTGTGGCCGAGGCTGTCGGCTCCCTTTTTGATACTCCCCACGGCGTGGCCAACTCGATCTTTCTTCCGTTCATAATGGAATTCAACCTTCCGGTCGCCAAAGACCGCTATGCAGAAATAGCTAAGATCGCTGGAGTCGAGGTGAAAGATAGCGAGGCTGCAGCACGGGAATTAATCCAGATGATAAAATTCCTGTCCAGCTCTATGAATATTCCTTCCTTTAAGGATTTGGGCATAAAAGAAAGTCAGTTCCCTGAAATCGCCCAAAAATCTTTCGAGAATAATTCAAATCCCTCAAACCCGAGAGAGGCTGGAGTCGAAGATTATTTAGAAATCCTAAAAAAAGCCGCTGATGCATTGAAATTGATCAACTCTTGAAGGAAATTTGCTTCTCAAGTTCGCTTATAGATGTTAACTGAAAAATACCCATGAGTGAAGGCATTTATGATACAAACTATGTATTTAAATGAATTTTTTTAATGAATAACGATACAGTCTATTAAAAGGACATATATTAAAATCATCTAATATTTATTTATCGCTTTCATAATAGTAGCACCCAAATATAGATTGGTCCCGTCATGCACAGAACTATTTAATAAAACAATGACTCCTGTTGATTCTGACTTATTGAAACCTATGTATGCTGAATGTCCATTTGTATCTCCACCGCTATATGTAACCTCCTGACCGTCATCCAACTCAAGAATGTACCATGCCAAACCAATGTATCCTAACGATCCAGTCCAAACGCCCGGCGTAATTTGATGTGCTCTTTCCATTGCAGCCTTCAATGGAGTCTCTATTAAACCCATATTTGCTTCCAGATATTTGAACATATCATTTAGCGTGGACTTGATCATTCCGCATCCTTGAAAAATGTCATTTGCAGTGTAAAAAGGCACAATATTTCTATAGCGATCGTGCCCAAGAGCTTGATTATTCATCTGTTGCTCTGTTAAGAATAATGAGCTGTTTTGCATTTCTAGCACATTAAAAACGTCACGGGTCAATATGTTTTCATAAGATGTTCCGTCAATTAAACCCAATGTGTGTCCCAACAATCCCATTCCGGTGTTGGAATATCCCCAATAGGTACCGGGTGTAAACTCCAATATGCAATAATTTGTCAGATAATCGTAAATATGTTCGGTTGTATAAGCTGCATATGGATCAAGAGGATCATACCCTTCAGGGAGCGGGTAAGTTGATCCCTCTTGATGAGGTGATCTGGGAATACCCGACATATGAGTTGCCAGGTGCTCAAAAGTGATTTCGACACCTTCGGAAGAGGGCATAATCACTTGATCAGCTGGCAAATAGTTGCCAACTGTATTGCTTAAATAAATAACACCTTTTAAAACAATATCAGAAAGTAATGTTGCCGTGAACGTTTTTGTAATAGAGCCGATGTCAAAAACAGTATCTGAATCAGGCGGCTCAGTAGTATCGATAGATTTTGTCCCGTAGGAAAAAATGAGCTTTTCCTGCTGTTTATTTATTACTCCGATCATTGCGCCTACTCTAACATGCTTGCTTGCAAGATAATCGATTTCTTCCGCCAAGCTATTGAATTCGGGTTCATCCGGAGTTTCATTATTAGGAGCTTCTTTTTTATGACAGCCGGATAGGACGATGAGAAATATTAAGAAAATCATACTCAGACTAAAACCTATTTTTCGGAGCATGATTACTATCACCTTTTTTTTATTATCAATGATTGGGTTTATGCCTTAATTTTTTGTATTTATTAGCTAGCCTAAAGACATCATATATTGATGACATAATATAACTTACTTCTACCAATATTTCCAGGTTTCCGCCCCTATCAGAAGTAGGAGTAATTTTTGTAAAGTCTGGGGACGAGCGGGGATTCGCGTTAAGTGACTTATAAAATAAAAGGCAAGAAACAAGATCTAGTCCTAAGGATGATTTACTGGAATGCCAAGAATGACTCAGCTTTTTTCGGTGAGGATTTGGAGTATTTCTAACTCGTCAGCATCGAACCAGATTTTATAACAGTAAAAGCATTTGTCCACGGGGATAACATACTGGTAGCTGAACGGCCTGGCGAGCATTCGAGAGCCACAATGCGGGCAGGAGATTTTCTTAGATTTTTGTTCCCTTATTTTTCGTATATAAAATGGATTATCCAGGAATTGTTCCTTGAAATCATGAGCTTTTTTTATCAAGTTTTCAGAAAAAGTAACTTCTCTCCGGGAAAGGATGCGCCACTTGAAAGAAGAATCCACTAGCTTTCCGCTGCATTGTGTGCATACTTTTATAGGCGTGCCCTCATAGTAATCTTCCCTGAGGATGAGATGACAGCGGGGACATCGGTTCTTCTTGCCTTCGTCCAGCGGCTTTTTCTTTCCCAGTTTGCGAAGGGCGTCTCGTATCTGAACGAACTCCCTGGCTTGGGCCTCAATCCCTTCCTGTAGATTCTTTATTCGTATCATGGGTGTAAAAAACCGGATAAAAAGCAGTTCGCTGAGTGCATAAGGACCCTGCCAATCTCCTTTAGAGTCAAGTATTGACCACACTTTCCCTTCCATGGGGACAACCTTATCTTCTTCAGCCGCAGGAGCGTTCATTTCCAGCTCGACCTCTTCCCGTGAAGGCAAAAGAATTTGCGCCTCCTTCCGCCTTTTCTGGATTTCATATACTTCTTCGATTATTTTATGCGGCTTTGTACTTGCCATGTCTGCAAGAAGTCTTATCCTTTTCATTACAGGGGGATGAGAGTTAAACAGACGGGAAAAGAATCCCTCGGATTTCCCTTCAAACTTTGGAGGGATGATGTACAAAGGACTATAGGTCAGAGAGAAATCTCCGACGAAAGAATTTTTCAAATGTGTTTTATACAGAGCGCGGGCAAGAGCTTTTGGATTTCGGCACAGCTCCACAGCAGCGGCATCAGCAAGAATTTCTCTTTCCCTGCTTATGAGCATGCTTAAAAGACGCATGATTATTACTGATATTGATACGAGAAGATAAGCAGGACCGGGTAGAGCACTTCCTCTTTGAGTCTGATCTTCCGGCTCCAACGCCAGCCTGATTCGCTCGAATAAGTTGGTCAGCGAGCAGACGAGAGTGATGTAGAAAGCATCTCCACGGATAATATGAGCCATCTCGTGTGAAACAACAGCCTCTAGCTCATCTCTGGTAAGTTCTGAAAGCATGCCTTCGGTGGCGATAATATTCGGTGTCCCGTCTGCTGAGACCAGAGCCAAAGCATTAATCGCAGATTGGGGAATGACGCGAGGGATTACTCTTGGTACACCGCTTGCAATCCTTATCCCTTCTACGGTGTTAACGAATTGTTTGTGGTAACGGTCAGAGAGGTCTGGAGGACGAGCCATAAGGCGCTTGAGGATGAATTTTGCTCCAAACCTTCTTGCTTCATAAAAGTGAAGCGAAGCAATAAGAGTGGAGAAACCTGAATTAAACAGAAGAAGTCGGTAGAGAAAGCTTCCCGC
>WVZK01000049.1:50874-59322 GCA_011772475.1 Candidatus Aminicenantota bacterium
GAGGCTTTTTCTCCGTTGCTTACGCTGGACGTCGTAAAAATCTGGGGCAAGCTTTTTCGCCATGATTTATACTGATATCTTCTGAGCTCTTTCAGGTTAAGGTTCGCTCCTATGGTATAAAAAAAGAATTTCTTCTGCAAATGAGTTGCAGGGGCTTAATCCATCTAACACAAATTTTTCATATAATTAAATCGGTGGGCTTGATGAATCAAGCCCCTACAGAAGAGATTAGAAATGGGGCCTGGCCCCATTTTCTTCCATTTTCTTGTTTTAGCAGGGGTTTGATTCATCAAACCCTAAGGATATGAACTAAAAATTAATTGACAAATACATTTTCGAACCTGTAATTTAGACATTATCATTAAGAATGGAGTAAGAAAACATGGCTAAGTGTGCGAGAATCGTGGGCACAGGCTCATACCTCCCTAAGCAAAAAGTTACCAACCAAGAAATTGAGAACATGGTACGCAACTTTGATCCTCAGAGAGCGGGAATGCCGTTTGTTAAATGGGTAGAGAAGCTAACCGGCATAAAGACAAGATACTTTGTGAAAGACGAGGATGCAGAAACGATGGCTGCCAAAGCTTCACTTTTGGCGCTGGAAGCAGCAGAGATGGAAGCGAGCGATATAGATTTTATCATTGTTTCCACGCTCACTCCGGCAAGAGACGTTCCTAATATAGCCTGCACACTTGGGCACTTAATAGGAACCAGAAAGGCCGGAGCCTTTCCTTTAAACACAGCCTGTGCGGGCTTTGTCTATGCCCTTGCGCTGGCCTATTCACTTATCAAGTCTGACATATATAAGAACATACTTGTAGCATCCACAGAAGCTCTCTCGAGAGTTACGGATTACGACGATCCCGGCACAGCGGTTCTCTTTTCTGATGGTGCTGGCGCTGCCATTTTGCAGGCTGGTGAAAAAGGCGGCATTTGTAGTCCACCCCATATGAGTTCTGACTTTACTGAACACTTTGACCTGAAAAATGTAGATTGCCTGAATCCATCGCTGAGAATAAAGAAGCAGGGCAGGGAGTTCATCCCCAGGCATTCACTTCACATGATGGGCGGTCCCCGGGTCCTCAGAAGAGCAGTAAACGCCATGGCCGATGCTTTGATGAAAGCTTTAGACCAAAGTCCTTATAAACTTAAAGATTTGGATGTGATCATTCCCCATCAGGCAAATCAAAGGATCACTCAGGGATTGATTGAAAAATTGAAGGTTCCTTCCAAAAAAGTCTGTCAAGTTATTGATGCCATAGGCAATACTTCGGGAGCGACCGTTGCCATCGGGCTTGATATGGCAATCCGGGGAAAAGCAGGAGATACCAAGATAAATCCGGGCAGCAAGGTTGGCCTGACTGCAGTTGGCGGCGGCTACAGTGTGGGAGCCTTGGTTTTTGAATATTAAAATTTGCACTCAAAATAAATCAGCTAGAGCATCAGAGATTCAATTAACATTTTAATCTCCATAAGGTAGTTGTAAGCAAAAGAATATGATATTGCAGGCAATTGACTGGGGATTTGTAGTCGGATTCTTTATCTTGTCTCTGGCCATAGGGCTGACTGTTACCAAAAAAGCGGGGAGGAGTTCTTCAGAGTTCTTTCTCTCAGGCAGGAATATGCCCTGGTGGCTATTGGGGATCTCTATGGTCGCCACTACATTTTCCAGCGACACCCCAAATTTGGTAACAGATATAGTCAGGCAGAATGGCGTTGCCGGGAATTGGGTTTGGTGGGCATTTCTCCTGACCGGCATGCTGACTGTCTTCGTCTATGCAAAGCTCTGGCGGCGATCAAAGGTTCTGACCGACGTCGAATTCTATGAGCTCCGCTACAGCGGAAAAGCTGCTGCCTTCCTGCGTGGTTTCAGAGCTCTCTATCTAGGTGTGTTTTTTAACGTCTTGATCATGGCCACTGTTTCCCTGGCTATAATAAAAATCGGTGGCGTCATGCTTAAGTTGACGCCGATTCAAACTCTTCTGATTGCTTCGTTGGTTACAGTTATCTACAGTGCCCTTGGGGGATTGCGGGGTGTTTTAATCACGGACTTCTTCCAGTTTACGATTGCTATGATCGGCTCGATTGGAGCTGCTATCATTGCCCTCAGGCTGCCCCAGGTCGGAGGATTTGGTGCCTTATTAGCAAACGAGAATGTAGTTTCAAAATTAAATCTTTTTCCTGACTTTTCTAACACAGACGCATTTTTAGTAATCCTTGTTCTTCCCCTGGCAGTGCAGTGGTGGAGCGTTTGGTATCCAGGAGCAGAGCCGGGTGGCGGCGGTTACATTGCCCAGCGCATGCTGTCTGCAAAGTCAGAAAAACATGCTGTTGGTGCAACTTTGCTTTTTAATGCAGCACACTATGCTCTCCGTCCCTGGCCGTGGATTATCGTGGCCTTGTGTTCGCTGCTTGTCTTTCCCACCCTGGATTCCTTGCGAGCCGCTTTTCCGCATATTGATCCAAGTGTGTTGAGACATGACCTTGCCTATCCTGCCATGTTGACTTTTCTCCCTCACGGCCTTCTGGGACTTGTTGTCGCCTCTCTGATCGCTGCTTTCATGTCCACAATATCTACTCATTTGAACTGGGGTTCTTCCTATGTGGTCAACGATTTTTATAAGCGCTTCATCGACACGGAAGCGAGTGAAAAAACGCTCGTCCTTGTAGGCCGCATATCCACTTTCGGCTTGATGATCCTGGCCGGTGTCATAGCCCTGGTGCTGAGTAGTGCCTTAGAAGCTTTTCATATTTTGCTCCAGATCGGAGCTGGCACTGGATTGCTTTTTATCCTGCGTTGGTTCTGGTGGCGTATCAATCCCTACAGCGAAATTACCGCCATGGTTGTTTCGTTTGTCGTAGCCGTCTATTTGCAGCTGATTCACCCGAGGACAGGTTTACCAGAGATTTCTACTCCTGTTCGGTTGGTTGTTGGAGTTGGCATCACCTCAATCTGCTGGATCACAGTGACTCTCCTGACCAGGCCAACGGAATCAAAGACATTACGCTCTTTCTACCGCTTGGTTCAACCCGGCGGACCCGGATGGAAAAAAGTGATAGAGAAGGCAAGACAGGAAGGCGAAGTCCTTGAAGAAGCTAAGCAAGCCTGGGATGTTCCTACTGGCATATTGTGTATGGTTGTGGGCTGCTTTGCCGTTTATAGTGCGCTCTTCGCCACAGGATACTGGATTTATGGCGAGCACACCACAGCAAGTATGCTGACTATAGCAGCGGCCGCCTGGACTTTCATTCTGACCAAAGCGTGGAAAAAACTGAGGATGGCCTCCTAACAAAATCATATAAATCTTTAGGAAAGATAAAATTCTTCTGGGAGAACATGATTGTCACGGGAACGCGGATTGAGTAGGAGGAGAAAATTTTATAGGTGCTCTTAAGGATTATCAGTTTTCGAATCCCTGCTTCCCAGTCACTCTGATTAAGATAATATCCCCACGAAAAAAATGTGAGTTTGATTGACAGTCAAAATAAATCACATTAGTATTACAGCGTTTAGGGGAATTGCAAAATGATGAATTCGGAGATAAAGGGTTAAATTTCCCCGTTGCATCTTAGGAATCCAGGAGGAGAAATCATGAAAAAGACCATTCTATCATTTCTGGTTTTACTATCAATGTTTTTCTGCTTAGTTTTCGGGTATCAGAAACAAAAGAGCCCAGGCCAGGTAGAAGAACATGAGGTCGAGGTCAGATTAGTTTTGGTAGATGTCATCGTGACCAAGGATGGGAAATTTGTTACAGACTTGACGATCGATGATTTTGAAATACTCGAAGACGGGAAAAAAGTCCCGATTAATTCTTGCGAATTGATAAGCTTCGAAAAGATGGAGATGAGAACCGAGGAAGCAGAACCTGAAGAAATCCCTCCAGCCATCGAGAAAAAACGACTTGTGGTTGTGTTCGATGCAGTTAATTCCTGGCTGAGAAACCTCAAAAAGGGAGGAAAGCAGATCGTTGATGAGCTCGAGTCATTGGCTAAACTGGGGAATGAGGTCATGGTGGTTCAGATTAGTGAAGACAGGCCGTTAACAATTCTGCAGCCTTTCACAACTGATGCTGGACTCATAAGAAAGGCGCTTGTCAAGGCCTCAGGGCGTATCTGGTTTGATAGCTCTATTGAGGCTATGAGGATGTATAGAGACGCAGGGCTTGAAGTTGTGGTGACTGACGACGCTGGAGTTCCACAACCTCCAGATTCCGGGCAATTGGAAATGTCCAGAGCGTACATAAAGCAAGAATACGTCGTTCGTGAGAGAATAAAATTCGAGAAAACACTGGGTGAAATCTTAGCCCTTACAAATACTATAAAGGATTTGCCAGGAAAAAAATCCATTCTTTTAATCAGCGATGGTATTCCCTTTGCTTCTGCTCCAGCGGTCGAATATACGGAAAAAGATGATGAGACTTCATTTAGGGAAATATCAAGCGGGATCAGAACACCTGCATTTAGGAAGAGAGAAGTGAGTGAGGCTAAGGTTTTCGATCCCTTTAACATCCTCGGGAAAGAGAAGTTTAGGTTAGGAGAGGAGGTTTTACAGGAATTGATTCGCTTTGCCAATGCCAATAATATATCTTTTTATTCCTTATATCCTGAGAATTTTATGAATCATCTCACGCAAGTTTCGACCGAGTTTGCCTTTTATTCTGATATGAAGCCCTCACAAGATTTTATAGAACAAGAAAAAAAGCTCAAGCTTTACAATCTTGTATGGATTTCAGAGGATACAGGCGGAATTACCTTAAGAGGTACCGACAAATATGAAAAGTTCAAGCAAGTCATGGGAGAAGATTTAAATCATTATTATCTACTCAGCTACTATCCCCGCAGGGAGAATCCAGATGACAAATACCATAAGATTAAGGTCAAAGTAAAAAAAGGAGGAGTTGATGTGCGCTCTCGAAAGGGTTATACAGATTACTCTGAAGAAGGAAGCGAGAAAATGTCTCTTGTTTCGACTTATTATAATCCCTCTCTTTTCAAAGAGCTTCCTTTTGAGGGTGCCCTTATTCCCGTTTACCTGAAATCGGGTAAATTCGAGCCCTGGATTTGTGTAGCCCTTCCCGCAAACAAGTTATNNCCAAAGAAACATTGGGTTCGGGCCGATGAAGTTAGACCTTCACATATGGATCAAAGACGCGAAAAGGGGAGAGCGCACTTTGGGTGGACAAATTCCAATTCAGTTTAACATCGACCCAAATTTCTTAGACGCGGCAAGGCATGCAGATTATATTCTTTATCACTTTTTAGGTTCGGAAACACGCCTCAAACATGAGAAAAATCATGTTATCTACGCTCTTCATGATGAACAGACGAATGAAGTGGGGACGTGGGAAGCGACTCTCTCTCTTCCTGATTTAAAAGAAAAGAATAGAGGAGACGTGCTCAATTGTGTTTTGGGTATTGTTGCCCAAAGTCCAAAAGTAAAGAAAAAATCTTTCTCTCTTTCTAAGGAAGACGGAAGTCTGGAATACGGTAAATTTAAATTTTTCCCGTTAGTTACAAACAGAGTCCAGCGTTCACAGGATACTGCGGTTTTTCTTCAAATCTACCTCCCCAAAGGAAAAATGGAGGTTCACCCTCAATTTTTGGCCGTAATAAATGAAGGTGCGGCTCAACAGATTCAAGGAGAAATGCTCGCGGGAAACTGGAATAAGAAACTAAAAGTCTGGAGTGGGCTTTTTCATCTCAACCTGAAAAATATCATTAGTGGCGGCCACACCTTGAAAGTCGAGATTCCAGCATCTGATAGCAGCCCTGTTTTAAGCAAAGAGATTAAGCTGATTAAGCTTTCTTACTAACATCCGATCTTAACTTTTCCTTTATTTTGTTCTACTGCTTGCCTATAACAAAAACATAGAATCAAGACGAGATGAGCGCCCGTAGCTCAGCGGATAGATAGTCGGACTCCAGATCCGTCGCATGCTAGAGTGTTCATATTTGTTAATTCGCTTATATTCACCTTGTCAAGATTTTAAGTTTTAGGTAATATTGGCCTTCAAATCCCTCAGGGCATCCTTCTTGAAACAAATATCGCTAAGTTTTGTGCCGGATGAAAGCTGTTGGAGTTGAAAAATGGGCCGAGGAAGAAGCAAAACTTATCCGTCAGCGTTATTATTTAGGAAAGTTCATCCCGGGAAGAGGCCCGACTCTGAAGAGATCATGAGAGTGATCTTTAAAGGATGCATTGATAAAGCAATCATCTTATGATAAATCAATCTGTCTACTGAAATAATATTAAAAGACGGTAAGCCATGAGTTTGATGGATAGTCTATTCAAAGCCGTGGTGAATCGAGCGCCTCGCGTCAGGGGGATGACAAAATGAAAGACAAAAATCTATTCGCTCTTTCTGGAATTTTAGCTCCAATTCTCTTTTTTGGAATCGTGATCATTCTTGGTTTATTAGAACCTGGTTACAATCACGCGACAAGAATGATGAGTGTTTTAGGCGGTGTTGGAGGAATTAGAGGATTGATTTTTAATTTGGGAATAGGTCTTATCGGAGTTCTAATAATTGTATTTTCTTTCGGATTGCATAAGAACGTAAATAATGGAAAAGGTTCTAAAATCGGTCCAATCTTATTAGCAATTGGAGGCTTTGGTTTGATTTTATCAGGAATTTTTCATTGTGATTTAAATTGCGCCAATGTCATGGTAGAAAGGGATTTTATTGGTATTATGCATGTACTTTCCGCATTTATTGCGGGTATGTGCCTTTCAATATCTCCCTTTTTCATTTTCGCAAGATTTAGAAAAGATGATTACTGGAAAAGATATGCGCTTCCCACTTTGGTGACAGGGATACTGGCAAATATCCCCGGCATAATTCTCTGGATAACTATTTTTGCTTCAATAATTCTTGAAATAGACGGAATTCTTCAAAGGCTAGGCATAGTCTTTGTTCTTATCTGGATGGAGACAGTTTCATGGAAATTGTTGCTTCTAGAGCAAGAATGAAGAAAAAATTCATGATTAACTTCCTAATTTTCCATTGTCAAGACAAATTATATTTGACTGGATTGGAGATATCAAAATAGGATTAGGACCATGACTCTAAAAACTAAATGGATTGAAACTATTTATAATTTTGCGACAAGGAGTAGAAAAATCGGAAACTTTTTTACACCTCTCGGGGCGCTCATCTTTGCCCTAACGATATTTTCTATTGTCGTTATATCGTTACTAGTAGATAAGTTATTGCGCATTACCGAAATTTTACCCAGATCTCTTTCTCTCATTCTAGCCTCACTTTTCTTTCTTGTTGCTTTTATTCTGATAGGATGGTCGGTTCTAACCTTTCTTAGAGCAAAGGGTACTCCAGTTCCTATCAGCCCTCCACCTCGATTAGTCACGACTGGTCCGTACGCCTATACGAGGAATCCGATGCTATCCGGTGTATTTGCTCTATTTTTTGGCATCGGCTTCTTACTTGGATCTGTCTCTCTTATTGTTATATTCACACCTCTTTTCATTTTGGCTAATATTTGGGAACTAAAAAATATTGAGGAGCCTGAACTCTTGAAACGGCTGGGTCAAGATTATGATGAATATCGAAAAAGTACACCAATGTTTTTTCCAAGCCTAGGGAAAATATTTAAGAGGAGAAATTAGGCTTAGCAGGTTACATCATGAAATATAGTGATGAAATAATTGTATAAATACAACAAACGAGGAATTTAGAATAAGTCGCTTATCAACGAGAGCTATTTCTTCAGCTGGTCGAGAATCTTGGTGCTAACCCAATAGATATCGGACTCTGCCATAAAAAACAGATATTTGCCGTCCGGGGAAAGAGAGGCGGCTATGTTGTGATCGGAGTCTAAGATCTGACTGAGGTTTATGGCTTTTCCCCATGACCCGTCGCCCTCACGGAAGCAGATGAAAAGCTGGACATTACGGCTGCCTGGGGGACCAACGGAATTGGAATCAAAAATAAGGAAGCTTTCATCCGGAGCAATGCAGGGATGGCGTCCTGGTTTGCGTCCCGGCCCTGGTGAGAGAACACTGCCCTTTTGTCTTTCGAACGGTCCGAAGCGGCCGTTTAACAGCTTTGTCCGGGCTATTCCATGTTTTTTATCATCTTCATAGTCGATATCCGTGATATATATGGTTCCATCTTTGGCGGTTGTGACATACATGCCATAGCCTACGTAGCTGGGTTCTCCCCAGCCGTTTTCCGTCCTTTCCACCTTCCAGATTCCGTAAGGATTTTCCATTTCTGGCCTCTCCGGATTAGGGCGCATGCTCCCGAAATAAAGCATCCTGTTGTCCGCAGTGATGTGCGGTTCATGGTTGCGGAAGTCACCATTGAAGGAAGCAGGTTCAGGAGCGGTCCATCCATCCTTTTCCCAACGGGAGACCATAATGTTCATTCCGCGGTTGAAATAAAACTCTTTGCCGTCCGCTGAAAAAGTGCAGGAAAATTCACGGCC
>WVZK01000028.1:0-198 GCA_011772475.1 Candidatus Aminicenantota bacterium
GTGTGGTTGCTGGAAGGTTGGCGTTCATTTGACAAAATCACGAAACCAGGTCGATGGACTCCGGAAGAGTTGGGTCCGAAGGTTAAAGAGCTCCTCAGCAGAGCTCCGGAGAGGGAGAATCTTCAAATTATTATAAAAGACTTGGGCATTTTCTAATTCTGACGAAAGCTTCTACAGTTAGCCGTTATCCACGGCGCT
>WVZK01000028.1:341-545 GCA_011772475.1 Candidatus Aminicenantota bacterium
ATTCCTCAGAAGCTATTTAAGCGTTCAGCATTATAACTGAAGGTCTGTCCAAGGAGTCTTTCGGTCTTGCCTGAAGTCAACGACGTTCTAGAGTTGCTGGAAAACGGAAGGTGGCATGATCTAAAGGAAATAGGAAAGAGAATTCAACTTCAAGACTTAGATATTACAAGTGTCACAAAATTCCTAGCGCAATATAATTTCATC
>WVZK01000028.1:552-1054 GCA_011772475.1 Candidatus Aminicenantota bacterium
AAACTAAACTCATCTACGCAGGATTTCCTCAAGAAAATCCGACAACTCGAAGGCGAAGAAAAGCCTTAAGCGGTTATAAGCCCTTTTAGGCGGTCGTATGCCCGAAGCAGGTTCTTTCCTTTGTTTGTGGTTTTGAAGAATCTCGGGTCCCTGCCTTTTTCCTCTTCTGAAACTTTTCTAAGGAGCCCTCGGTCAAGGAGAAGACTCAAGTAGGTTTGAAGTTGTCTAAAGCTGAGATTACAGCCGTACATAATCTGCGTCTTTTTTGCACCCCCAGCAGTCTCACGCAAAACGTCTGCTATAATATCAATTTGGCTTCGGTGCGAACGAACAAATTTCTCCTCCGCTTCTACCAAAAGAATACACCGAGAAAGGATTTTAACCCTTCATATTTTTTATAGATATGCCTTCATATTTAAGCTTTCATAAGAATGCTTGCAACGGTCTCGAAGAAAAAGGAAAAGCTGCATCAAATAATGATGCCTGAAAAAATTAACGGAAG
>WVZK01000130.1:0-249 GCA_011772475.1 Candidatus Aminicenantota bacterium
GTATTAGGGCACCGGAATCATCTTCTTCAAGCGTTCGTGTATTCGACAGTGTGATAACTGCCAAATTCACCGATAAAGGCACATTTTTCTTGTGTGCCTTACTTGTGTTTTTTATTTGCTTTTCTTTGATGTTCATTTTTCCTTCTTTAAAACCTTCACATCTGAGATTCGTGTGTGCGGATATTGGCCTCTGTCGTCCTTTTCCAGATACTTCACCATGTCCCAGACGGTAAGAAGTGCCAGATTGAC
>WVZK01000130.1:297-3597 GCA_011772475.1 Candidatus Aminicenantota bacterium
CACAAGGGAATCAACTGGGATGTCTGTTTGGCTGCGTTGATAGCAGCGATCTGGGCAATTTCAATAGGATTCCCTTTTTTGACTTCATCTCTTTTTATCTTTTCTATAGTCTCCTTTTTTAAGACGAGTCTTCCTCGGGCCACGGACACTCTTTTTGTCACATCTTTTTCAGAGATATCAATCATGCGCATAGATACACCTCTCTTCGAATGCCTTCAGAATCGAATCCTTATCTTTAGAAACAATCAGGTTATCCTTTTTCATGAGACACGGTTTCAATCTACCATCGCTTGTCAGCCTTATTTTAAGACAATTCAAGCAAAACCCATTTTTGCTCGGCTTGACAATCTCGACGATCACATCATCTAGATGATATTGCCTGCGTGCCTGCATCTTCCTTTTTCGGACATGATAGGCTCTTCTCTCTAATGATTTTTCTACATTTTCAAGCGAGAAGTAATGTCTTCTATAAAAATCGCTATCGACATTGATTAGCTCAATGAGCTGTAATACAACCTGGTTCTCCCTGGCAAAGCCAATCATTCTCTCAATATCGCCATCATTTATGCCTTTGAGGACAACCATGTTAATCTTGATTGGATTTAATCCTGCATTATGTGCTGCAGTGAGCCCTTTCCCAACCGTTTCAGTGTTTTTTGGAAGAATGCTTGTTAAGGAGTCACAACCAATGTTAATTCGGGAGAGACCGACTCTTTTAAGGTCAACGGCCAATCCTTCCAGTAGTGTGCCGTTGGTTGTCATGGAAATTTCTTCTATATTCTTGATGCTGGATATACTTCTTATAATCTCTAAAATATCTTCTCTTATCAGCGGCTCCCCGCCTGTAATTTTTATTTTTCGAATGCCAAGCTCGGTAAAGACTTCAACAAATCTTTTAATTTCAACGGGAGATTGTTCTTGTCCTGGGTTGTATTCCCCTTCATGATGACAGTATGTGCAACTAAGATTGCACATCTGGGTTACAGAGATGCGCAGATGATCAATGTCTCGGCCGTATTTATCTTTCATCTTGCTGTATCAATGAAGAATGAAAGTTACATATTCCTCCAAGAAATGGACGACTTAAAATATAATAAATATAGGAATAATAAATGTCAATTATTTTGAAACTCCTTTTCCCCTGAAAAATTGAAAAATAAGGGTATTACGTTATTTAGCTAAGTTAATTTTGTGTTTCTTGAGGTTATTTCACATCATTTTAACTATTTTGGTTTGTGTGATTTTCATTAACATGAGTGAGGATTGAAATGGAGGAGGCCACATGAAGAAGTTTAGCGTCTTTGCTTAAAAAAAACGTCATTCAAGAACTCATAGAGAGAAAGATTGGAGTTAAGGATGCGGCTAGGAGAATTGGATGTGCCCGCAGAAGTGTTGAACGATATAGGAGAAAGTTTTTGGATAAAGGCCTAGAGGGATTGAAGGATAGACGGGGTGGAAATAATATGAAATTAACAATTAAAGATGAGAGAGGGATCGTACGTTGCAAATTAGAGGGTAAGCATCGATCTGCAAGATACATACAGGATAAANNGCAAGATTTATTCGGGATAAATTAAAGCTTAAAGTGCATCAAGAGACAGTCCGGCGTGTTTTAGTTCGCCATCATATAAACCGAGTGACTCTGCCTCCGGTCAAACGAGTCAAACGCTTTGAGGCCAAAGAGCCGAATGAGCTTTGGCAGATAGACATAATGGGAAGAACTAATTTTCCACTGATAGGCGATCTTTATTTAATCTGTTCGATCGATGATCACAATCGGTTCATACCCTATGGTCAGTGGTTCTATAGAAAGTATGGGGTAAATCTCTATCAGGTCATGTATAAGTCGTTTGTTAAGTATGGATTACCTAAAGGTATTCTATCTGATCGAGAGAGCGTGTTCAGATCCTCGAAGAAAGGAGGGGAGGCAAACTATCAGTGATATGCCAAAAACCTGGGGATAAAGCCTGTCTACGGTTTGAAGGCACAGAGTAAGGGAAAGGTTGAAGCATTATTCCGGTTTATCCAAAGAGACTTCGTTTTGGAAAATGTGAAGATAAGTTCGATAAAAGAAGTCAATGAGGGTTTTTCCAAATGGGTAGATAATTATAACTTTAATCACGAGCATGAAGGGATAAACATACAGTGTCCAGCTGATTTATTTACACCTTCTTTGCGTATGCTAACACCTGAGGAATTGGAATTTATACTCATTCATGAAGAGCCACGTAGAGTGAGGAAGACGGCAGCCATTACATATTAAGGCCATTATTACAGGATTCCGGAGGAATATATAAACGTTCAGTATGGACGAAGTTAAAAGGCTCAACTCTTATTATCGAATGTGGAGGAGAAGTCATAGCTAGATATAAAGTCAGAGAAGAAAGATATCAGGATGTCCCTAAAGATCAGTTATAGCTTGCGACAGTTTAAAAGTGGTATGACAGTGCTGTGAGAAGTTGACATGAATTAAGGACTCTTCTAAACTAGGGAGGATTCAAACGGCCCGTTAGCTCAACTGGTAGAGCAGCGGACTCTTAATCAGATTTAGGGGGGTAAGCTAAATTGTTGAAAATGCTGTAATTATTTTATTTATCAGAAACATACATTGTTTCTGTTATAGATTCTGTTATGTCTATTTATCCCAATATAGATCTATATTGGACACTATATGCGTATGTTAATCTGATCCTTCCCTTTGATAGAATCATNNTCTGTTATCTTTCCTCCCCTTCTAACCCAGCCAGCCTCTTCTTGGCATCCTCTACCTCGGGCAGGCCAGGATCAGCGTCTTTCCTGAGGTCAAAGATTTTCTTGTAGTTATCGATAGCTTTGGCTTTGTCGCCTTGCTGTTCGTAAATCTTACCCAGTATATAGAAGCTCTTGGCATATACGTCTCCATGAGACCGCCTGCCTGTGGTAAGAGATGTTATTCTCTTGTATTCTTGGCGAGCACTCTCTAANNGAATATCGAGAAGGGGAAAGAACAGCCGTGGGAATCGACCCTTGCAAGGAATTCCTGCAGCTAGCCATCCTCTCCCCAGATGGTAAAAAGGAGTTTAAAAAACTCCCTCTCTCACCTTCTATCACAGAGGAAATTGCCAAGTCAACAGTGCCCGAGAAGACACAGATCGGAATCGAATCCTACGGCAGTTACGGGAAATTATTCGTCTTTGAGCTTCTCAAGAAAGGTTACGATGTCAGAGAGGTGAATCCTTCCATCTCCAACAAGCTGACCAATCTTGTCACAGAGGACCACAGTGACTGCCTCGATGCCATAAGTATCGCCAAGGCCTTAGT
>WVZK01000130.1:3710-3951 GCA_011772475.1 Candidatus Aminicenantota bacterium
GATCTCAATGGTTACCTCAACCGTCTTCATGTGGCATTAACTGAAAGTTATGGAGCCGTTTACAAGAGGCTGTTCCGATCGATCTTTTCTCAGAAAGCCCTCGGGTATTTCGAAAGATACCCCACCATCAATGACGCCTTTTATCATAAGAAGAAGGTCACAGCCGCTTTAGGAGAAGAGAAGTGGAATCTTCTCAGCCAAGCCGGGAAATGGGACAAGAGCTTCTATCTGGAGTGTTTAA
>WVZK01000130.1:4021-4450 GCA_011772475.1 Candidatus Aminicenantota bacterium
ACCCTATTAAGTGAGATCGGGAATGTCGAGAGGTTTGAGAAAGAAAGTTGTCTGTCCTCTTACTGCGGGGTGAGTCCTGTGATGTGGCAGAGCGGAACATCAGGAGCTAAGGCCAAGAGAAGAAAGAGATACAATCGGCGGTTGAAAGGGATACTTTTTTTTATCTCGTTATCACAGATCCGGCTCAATCCCGAGTCTCGGAATTATTATTGGCGAAAGAGGAAGGAAGGAAAGACACACTGGCAAGCTATGAATGCCCTATCCCGGCAGCTGATCAAGGTCATTTATTACATGTTGACAAATCGAGAATGCTATAAGCGGGAAAGGATTGTCCATTAAGCCTATTGACATAGGATAATGGACACCAGAGTTTCAATTCAAGTTTATCTTGGTCTTGAAAAAAATGGCATGAAATAATTAATGTCGCGA
>WVZK01000041.1 GCA_011772475.1 Candidatus Aminicenantota bacterium
AGGTTATTTTCCAAGACCGGGAGTGGGAATGTGAAGATTCGCCGGGCAAAAGCAAGTGATGCCGCACGCTGTGCAAAGATAAGTTTCGTGCGCACAGCGGAAGAACTGAAAAAACTGCTTAAGCAGGATGACACCCAGTGGCTGGTTCTTGAGGATGATAGCGGAACTGTGGTTGGTATTGGGATCATCAATTTCTGGGCCTGGAACAAAATGGCGTGGATATGGGATTTGACGGTGGATGAGAGCGAAAGAGGTAAAGGATACGGCACTGCCCTGCTGAAGGGAATGCTCAAGGCCGCCAAAAAGGGCGGGGCCAGGGTCATGATGGACTTCGGCCCGCCTAATCCTCATGACTGTTCCCTGGCTGAGTTGCTCGTCTATAACGGTTTTCGCGTCTGCGGCATGAACGACCGCTGGTTCGATCATAAATATACTACGGCGGTTTTTTATGGTTACGATTTATAAAGGGAGCGATTATGGCTAAAAAGAAAAATACACTGGTGCCCTATGATCAGGTATCCCCCGGATTCGAAGCGCTTTACACCGGAAAGACTTCCTCTAAGCCCGTCCGGGAGAGTGAAATGATTACTACACTCCATTCAGATAAGAACGGCAACCTCATACGCCAGTGGTCTACTATTCCCTGGACCTTTCCGGATAAGGAAGGCCAGTGGAAGGAAGATGCATGGGACGATACGGTCAAGTGCCTGCATCAAATGCAGAGCAAACTGGGGCCTCTTGATGATAATATTCGAAAAATTCGAGTTCTCATCGGCGGCCTGATACCGTGCGACAGCGGATTTCCGGTTTTCGTAGATGAATTGCTGGACGCCATCGGCCGAGGTAAAATAAACCCCCCTACCTTCCGCAACGGCTGTTTGTGCGCTACGTGGTGGAAACTGAAAACAACCCAGCCGCATCATACAGAAAGTATGAGAACAATACACACCGTATTAAAGGGTTATCTTGCAGGCAAAGCCAAAAAGGGTTTTATCAGGAAGTTTCCACATGCCGAAGGATTTATCAATCGTACGTATGAATGGCTTGGGCCGGTGGATAAATTGACGGACGTCCAGAAGCTGATGTTTGACAGGATGTTTCTTACCATCGATTTCTTTGCCCAGTTCGGCGACACCGTAACCCAAGTCCATTCCCTGAAAAGTATGGATCTAAAGGAGATCGAGTCCATAGGGAATGATCTTTTTGGCGACGAAGGTGGTCGTGGTGCCTGTCTCGATGCAGAGATATCGAAGAAGGCAGGACTGCCGAAGATTCATCCACGATGGAATCCAACGTTTCAGGAAAACCTTGATAGTATTAAGAATCCTAAGAAAAAGGAGTTGTATCGAATCTGTGGTGCCATAGCCGAAGGGGTTTACACCTTATCTGATTGCCATCATAACACTTTTCGAGTCATTGAAAACCAGATTCATGGTATTGGAGCAGGGAAATCAAGCATTCCAACTCGCAAGGCCAGGACAGAGAAGGAAAGGATGGGGCATCTTCTGTTCGGTTATGTGCTGGGGCTTGATAAGTGGCTGGTCGGGATACCGATGCAGTTTTTACTGCTTGATTTGGGACATATTGACCTTGGGTTCGATACAAAGAACGAGATTCTGCGCGTGTATGCCTATCTTGGCGAGGAACGAAGCGCGGTGAAAGAATGGCTGGCCGGGTGTTTGTGGTACAATCTGACTAATAACGAACAAGGCGGCCTGGTTAGTCACAAGGAGCTACTCGAACATGCCGAGAAAGCCGGGCTCAGCCTGCGTGAGTGGATGGATTCAGCTCTGAGAAATGATTCCTAAAATAAGTCAGATGAAACTTTTTAAAATAAACATAAATTAAAACTGAATTATTATTTTTTGAGGATAAAGAGAAATGAAAGACTATAAATATTCAATAAACAAAAAATGCCGCTGTACTCAACGAGAGTGCCCTATCCTAGGCAATTGTGTTTTGTGTGTTCAAAATCATGTGGAAAAAGGAAATCATCTACCTGAGTGCATGCAGGAAATGATCAGATCAAATATAAAATCTTTAGCCGGAATGGTGGAGTTCGAATGTAATGAGAAAAGACCACATGGCAATTTCTGGGAAACCTACGACAAAGAAAATTTAATAAAAACTTCTATTGAAAGACATGAACTAAGAAACACATAGGCTCTTAGTCAACCAGACCGGCTAAAAGACACGCCGGCTTGTTATCAAGCCGTTAGATTAAAAAATAAATTAAAAATGAAAGGTCTAATGATGAAAAGGTTATCCATAATACTGTTAGTTGCGATGGTAGGTATGTCCTCATGTGCGATAAATGAGGAAAAAGAGACAGCGAAAGAAAGTGGATCAGCTTCGTTTCAGCCGAAACCTCTTGATGACGATTGGAGCAAGTGGCTTGTTGGCGAGTGGAAAGTCGTTTCGGGCGAATCATCGGTTACCGACGAGTCGGGAAAAGTGGGTAAAATCGATTTAGATGAGCAAGGGGCGGGCGGCTTTAAAATAGAGTTAGGTTTGAATGGGCAATTTTTGATTATGAAAAGCGAGGCTGAGACAGGCGAAATGACTCCCGATCAAATAAAATACTTTAAAGATACTCTGAATGCCTCTGATGAAGATATTGAAAGATTGAAAAGTAATCCGTTCAAATCGCTGCTAATTCACACAATCGACCCGAAGACCGGCGAAAGACTCGGATATCTGTTTGACAGCATGCGTTGTATAGCCACAGGCAAAGGCAGGCTGGAAGGAAATAGAGAAATTATGGAGTGGGTGTGGTCCGCGACCGCCCAGGGGGCTACAAGTGTAAGCATCATAGAAAAAATCAACGACAATAAGTTTACCTATAATCACAAATATATTCTGCCCAACGGTAATAAAATGGAAGACAAAGTAGAATTTACTCGGAAAAAATAATGACCGAAAAGTAAGGTATTCACAAAGTTGAAGCTGGCGTGAGTAGTGAGTGAAAATGCAAGTATTAAGAAATGGTTATTAAAGAAGCAAGCAAAGCCGATATTTCCATCTTACTGGATATTCTTCGTAAATCGTTTGACGGTGTAGCAAAAAAGTTTAATCTTACCATTGAGAATTGTCCTAAGAACCTGGCATTCTGTACGGCACAACGGATCGAAGATGATTTTGTGCGGGGCCTTCAATATTACATGTTGGAAGACGATGGCCAGACGTGTGGTTGTGTGGCTTTTGAGAAAGCATCTGATGAGATTTTTTATCTTGAGAGGCTTGCGGTGTTGCCGGAGCATAGGAGGAAGGGTTTTGGGACAGCATTAGTAAATCATGTCTTTGACCAAGTTAAAGAAACAGGGGCCATTCGAGTAGAGATAGGAATTATATCAAAAGATATGGAATTGAAAAGCTGGTATAAGAGGTTTGGATTTATCTCCAAGGGTACGCGGAAGTTCCACCATCTGCCGTTTGTTGTAGAGTTTATGTATAAGGAGCTATGATCATGACAGAAATATTTCCTGAACCGATAAGAAATTTGCCACAAGCGGATATACCGTTTGATGGGATAACCGCATATCTTTCCCAGGCGGACAATCACCAAATCCTTTTTATGGAATTTAACAAGGATGTCGAAGTGCCTGAGCATTCGCACGAAGCCCAATGGGGTGTAGTTTTGGCGGGAAAGATTGATTTAACAGTTGATGGCTTCGAGCAAACATATACAAAAGGCGACAGCGTCTTTATTCCAGCAG
>WVZK01000125.1:0-185 GCA_011772475.1 Candidatus Aminicenantota bacterium
TTTTTCAATTCACCAGAATCTTTAAGATATTTGTACTCTTCAGGACGATCCTTCTTGTATTCGTCTAGAAGAACCGTTCCGGTAAAAATGACCGGATCTAGCGGGAAGGATTCGGGCCGAAGGTGGGTGTTAAAGAAATGAATCGTAAAGATGAATCCTACAGCTAACAGAGCTTCGTCGCTATG
>WVZK01000125.1:372-609 GCA_011772475.1 Candidatus Aminicenantota bacterium
CGCATCTTTTTTGTTAAACCAGAGCGAGCGCTTACTAAAGATCATTTGCTTCCAGGGCGTCCTAGTTTTGATTTTTGTTCTAATCATAGAAAAAAAGTGAGCGAAAAAGTATCCAAAAGTAATGATGGCTGATATGCGGTGAATGCGCCCCGCAATTTCAACTCCTCCTAACAGATCTGCAAGGAATTTCGCCCAGGGCATGCTGGCAAATTTGAGCATCATTCCTGTTAGGGCCAG
>WVZK01000125.1:643-1779 GCA_011772475.1 Candidatus Aminicenantota bacterium
TTATGAATCATTCTGTGTTTTCTTTTTTCTTTGAGATATTTGAAAGAGCGCGGCATCCATAATAAAGTATGCAAGCCAAAAAAGCTGAAGACAACAATTAGCAGCGATGTCATTGCCCAAAACGTGAAATAAAGGATAGGATATTTTTGTTTGTCATGATGGGTTGCATGAGTCAGGTAACCTGTGAATCGGCGATTCGCATCAGGATGACATTCCTGGCATGTTTTAACAACTTTCTTGAATCCTACGTGAGAATCAGGGTCGTCGACTTTTCTGATGTCATGTGCTCCGTGGCAATCCGAACACTTGGCTGCCTTTAAATAACCGAGAGTATAGGCTTTGCCGTGGAGTGTATCTATGTATGTTTCTGAAAGGTCTTCATGGCAGGAGCCGCATTGGTGAGTGACTTCTGACATGAATTGGTCCTGTTCTATCTGTTTGATTTGATGAGCAGAGTGGCAGTCTTCACAATTCGGTAATTTTTCTGTGGTTTTCGATTCGGACGGGCTGTGAATGCTGGCAACAAATTCTTTATAGATTCCTTGATGGCAGGTGGCGCAGGTTGCCGGAAGGTTTTTCGGGTGAATGGTTGACTGGTCGGCCTCGTGCGTCAAGATGTAGTGAGTACTATGGCAGTCAGTGCACACAGCGCTGGGCAACAAGCCCTTCTTGATCAAACCCTGTCCATGAACGCTGCTTGAATAGTCCACTAGCACGTTTCTCTGCTCGATTCTGATAGTATCTGGAGGAGCTAGCTTACGATGACAATCTCCACATAACTGGGGGATATTGGACCGGTAGGTCTTATCTCGTTCATCCCGGTGAGAGAAGACCGTGTGTTTTCCGTGACAATCCGTACAGTAAGGAGAATCTGGATGCTTCTGGATGTAAGCCTCTCCATGTTTACTCTCAAAGTAATCTTCCGCTATCTGAGCATGGCAGTTTGAGCAGTCAACGCGGCCTGCAGTCTCGCAGGGCCTATGCCTTTTAGGATCGATATCAGTATGGCACTTCACACAGGGGATGTTCCTGTGCACAGAATTCTGTATATTTTCTTTGTGGACTATCATAGAAACCTGCTGTCCGCTGACCGTTTTGTAGACATCTTCTTTTTCGTGGCATTGGAGGCACTCACG
>WVZK01000125.1:1864-2540 GCA_011772475.1 Candidatus Aminicenantota bacterium
TCGAGCGTCCGTTCGTGTGCGGAAGAACCAGATGGTTGCCGTGGCAGTCATTGCATGTTGCTGTAACGATTAAGCCTTGCTTGAATAACCCTTCACCATGAATACTCTGGGAATAATTGGATAAGATGTCTCTTTCTGGGATGTTATAAACCCGGGCCACAGGTGCCCCTTCCCTGTGGCATTTTCCGCAAAGAACTGGAATGTTCATCTTATAAGTCCGGGATTTAACATCACTTGAACGCAAAATATAATGCTCTCCGTGACATTCATTGCAAGTCGGAGCATAGGGAGCTCCACGTCTCAGAGCTCTTCCGTGAATTCCTGCAAAAAATTCCTCATCGGCTTTATCATGGCAAATCCCGCAGTTCACCCGCTCAAGTCTCTCAGGATGAGGGAACTCTTCCACATCTGCATCGACATGGCAAGAAGTGCAATCTAAATCCTTATGAACAGAACCTGAAAATTTCTTAAAATCCACATAAAGAGAAATAGTGCGACCCCGCTTCTTGGTAGTTAATTCAGGATCATCATGGCAAATCGCACAATCCTCATTTGTCGTGGCAGCAAAAGAGGAGGCTAATATAATACAAAGAAGGAGGATTAAGAATGAAATTTTCTGAAATTTCATTGGTAAATACAGAGTATATTTAAACTGCAAGCTTCCATTTAACTGCTA
>WVZK01000125.1:2626-2873 GCA_011772475.1 Candidatus Aminicenantota bacterium
TGGTGATTTGTTTTATTTTCAGAAAAAGAGCAATAGACAAAAGAAAGATGAAACAGGTAGCAATAATAAGCCCTTTCTTTCTAAATTTAGCTTCTCTTAAAGCAGCCTCTCCTGCTCTTGTCACTTCAGCGACAACTTTCTCGCCATCTACGATTTTTTCTTCGATTTCCGCAATAGAGAAGCTATGAGTTAAGTTTCGAACAAAAATCAGTGTGCTGTTTGCTTCTGTCAACATGAATTTCGGTTC
>WVZK01000125.1:2939-4327 GCA_011772475.1 Candidatus Aminicenantota bacterium
TTCTCTCCTGTCCCTAGCATTTCATCTGAGGGAGGAAGAATTTTGTGGTTTCCGTGACAGGCTTCACACTCTGATAGCTCCATTTCATCAAAAGCCTTTTTATGAGGACTTTGAGAGAATAGTTCTCCAGCGCTCGGATGACATTGCCGGCAAACAAAGGCAATGGAAGTTACTTCCGGCGGAATGGCGCCATGGTTCCCATGACAATCATTACAAACAGGAGCAGAGAGGTCCTTTTTTTCAAAAAGGGCATGAGCATGGACACTTTCTTTGTAATCATCCCATTGTTTGGTTGGGATTTTATATTCTTTCATATAGTCTTTATCAGAGTGGCATCGGCCGCAAGTTTGAGGAATATTCCAGGGAAAAGTCCAAGATTTGGGGTAAGTAGCGGCCTGGATTCCATGGGCGGCATGGCAGTCAGTGCAGAGAGCGACTTTTGTATCGCCTTTTTTCAATAGCTGGCCGTGCTCGCTTGTCCAGTACATATTCAGCTGATCAACTCTTATGCTGGGATTGAAGCGTCTCATATAGCTAGAATCAGAATGGCAGGAAGCACAGAATTCAGGAATACGGGATCTTTGAGGGATTCCCTTGAAGGTTTTATCTTTGGCCAAATCAATATCTTCTTCTGTAGGATCGCCTCCATGGCAGTCTGCACAGCTCAACCCGAATTGTTGATGAATATCCATCTCGAAGGTCTCTACAGGTGCGAGGAGCTCGCCTTCGAGTTCCTTGTGACATTCGATACAATAGTCTTCCTGGGCATCTAGAGAAAGATGTAAAAAGGATATCAATAGAACAACAAGGCTAGTTAAATAAATCAATATCCGTATTTTTGATGCTTTCATCTCTTATAAGCCTGGAAGAAGGTATGTCAGAGCTGTCATTACTACTATATAAAGAAAAATGATCCAACCTATAATAGAAAAAACTTGGCTTTTTCTTTCTTTGGCTGCATTGCGATCCAGGAAGGGAACAAGCATCCAGAGCAGGCCCCCTATCATAAAGCCAAAAATAGCTAATATTTCTCCTTCAAGGAAAAAAATGTGAGAAGGGATAATCTTAAGGGTTGTGAACATAAAAGTAAAATACCATTCGGGCTTTATTCCGATTGGAGTTGCAGCAAAAGGGTCTGCTTTTTCGCCGACTTCCCAGGGGAAAAAGACACAGAGCACACCGATTAGAGCCAGGATAATCATCCAGCCCAGGGAATCTTTAAGGATGAAATTAGGGAAAAAGGGGACCTCTCTGATTTCCTTTTCAGGTATGCCTATAGGCTTACTCATTCCTAGTGTTTGGACTAAAAGGACATGAATTCCTAGAAATACGACCGTTAATAACGGGAGGATTCCTATATGGAGCCAGAAAAAGCGAGACAGAGTGGC
>WVZK01000125.1:4388-5090 GCA_011772475.1 Candidatus Aminicenantota bacterium
AGTTCATTCCAAGGAAGAAGGTATCCGCTGAAACCAAAAAGAAGGAAGATAAGAAGAAGAAAAAAACCCGTTATCCAGGTTAGTTCCCGGGGAGGCCTGTAAGCTTTGAGAAAGAATGAGCTAAACATATGAATGAAAATAGCAGCGATCAGAATGTTTGCGGACCAGCTGTGTACAGAGCGCATCAACCAGCCAAACTTGACTTGGCTCATGATGAATTGAATGCTTTCGTGGGCAGAATCAACAGAAGGCGTGTAGTAGAGGAGGAGCAATATTCCGGTCAGGACCTGAAGAACAAACAGAAAAAGGCAGATGCCGCCAAAATAGTACCATAAGGAATGTTTGTGTTCGGGAACTTTCTTTTTTTTTGCAAACTTAGCAAGCTCTGAGATCATAAAACGGGAGTCAAGATAAGAATAAATGCTTTGGATAAGGTTTTTCATCCTAGCTCTTTCTTGAGATGACTATATCCTCACCAGAGATCTCTACATTATATGCTTCCAAAGGAGCAGGAGGCGGGCCGGAGACGACATTTCCACTGAGATCAAATCTTCCGTTATGACAGGGGCAGAGAATCGTTTCCGTATCGCTCTCGTAGATAACAGTACAGGTGAGGTGAGTGCATATAGCAGAGAAAGCTCTTAGCTCTCCGTCAGGAGTGTTTATCAGGATGCCAGGGGAAGTTCCGAATTTAAAGATCTT
>WVZK01000125.1:5161-6271 GCA_011772475.1 Candidatus Aminicenantota bacterium
CCTAAAAATAAATCAATGAATTTTCGTCTGTTCATCTGATGTGTTTTTCCCAATTGATTCTAGTGTTTTTTGAAAATTTGTCAACATCTCTTCTATGGCTGAATAGTTATGAATCCCAGAACTCCCGTCGAGCTCAATTTTTTCAAGAGATTTTTCAATATTTAAAACTAGAACTTGTTGTTCTTTAGGCAAGCTTAGTTTTTTCCTCTTCGTCAAAGTATTCTTCAATGAGCGGATGAGGTCTTTTACTGAATTCTGCCACTCCAAGAAAATGTCGCCGTATTCTTCTTCATGGCAATCGACACATTTGTTCTTGTCAGGGCGATAGATCTGATCTCGAGAATCGAGGTGACAACCTATGCATTCTATTTCAGCTTCAAACATTATATCCTTTGGAATGCGGTGGCCGTTTAATTGGCCTCCTTCATAAATAGTAGTCTGTAATTGATGGCAGAAAGTGCAATCCTTTTCTATGTCCTTGTGGTGACAGACAGCACAGCCGTGTTTGGAGGCAACAAATTCTCCGTGTTTTCTGACGTTAGAATGGCAGGTGCTACATTGTATTTTCTGTTCTATTAAATGCTTTTTATGGGGAAAATCAAGGCCGAAGATTTGAGTATTAATTTCTTCAATCCCGGTGTGGCAGTTAGAACATTGAGTCGGAATTTCTTTGGCCAAGCCAAGGAAAGCTTCAGGTTTATAAGAGGAACCTATGACATTCAAAGCTTCTACTAGTATATTGTAAGTAGCGGTAAGGAGTTCCTGGGAGTATTCTACGTTGTGAACACTCTTTCCTTTTTCGACAATATCGATGTTAAAGGTAGCCTCTTCAAGGAGTTTCTGAGCTTTTTCCTTTCGAACATTTTTTGTTTGTTTAAGTTCATCGCTGACTTTTTCATAAATAACCCTGATTTCACTCAATTTTTTTTCCGTAGAAATTTTCCATTCCCTCATGATTTTTGCAAAGCCCCTTCCGTGACAGGATTCACAAGCTTTAGCTTTTGAGATAAATGTCTCGCTTTTTATCACCTTTCCTCCAGTTTCTTCGTGGAAAATGTGGCAGCCTTTGCAGCTCAGTCCCTTTTCCAGCATGATATTGGGTGTTGGATG
>WVZK01000125.1:6309-7048 GCA_011772475.1 Candidatus Aminicenantota bacterium
CAATCCGATATGGCCTCAATATCTTTGACAATCTTGTGCTGAATATCCAAATGGCACTGGTTACATTCTATCTTGTTGGAAAAAATGTGCTCATAATGGATGAGGTCGGTATCATCGTACTTATTAAGCCTATCCATTTCCCAATGGCACTTGTAACAGTTTTCTCGAGGGATCTCTCCATCACCGATAATGGTGTTGCTGTGGCATTTATCGCATTCAAAGCCATTGTCAAACACGGGAGAATGATTGAATCTTGAAGTCTTTTCTGAAACCAAATCTTCCTTATGATGGCAGTGGTAACAAGCGCTTATTTGGGGATAATGCTCACTTTCTTTAAAATGGCAAATGAAACAAGTGCTTTCCGTAACTGTGATGTGTTCGCCCTGGACAATCTGGGAATGGCAGCTCGTGCAGCGGAGTCGCTTGCCTCTTTTCAAATCAGTAAAGTGAATTTTGTGATCAAAGGCAACCTTTTTAAATTTAACCAACCCTTCCAGTAGCCTCTTTTCGTGGCAGCCCCTCCGAAGACAGCTTTCATCAGGAATTTCAGCCCACGGCTTTGATTTTAGGTAAAGTTTGGTCCAGTAGCGGCCTACTTGCAGGATTCCTTCTATCTTGGCCCTGATTTTTGATTTGGGTCCTGGTAAATAATGGCAGCTAGCGCATTCGATGTCGCCGTGAGAGGAGGTCTTCCAGCTTTGGTAAAAGGTCTTCATATAGTGGCAGGTGGAACAAAAAT
>WVZK01000125.1:7172-8456 GCA_011772475.1 Candidatus Aminicenantota bacterium
ATATATAAAAACGTTGAAAAATACAAACTAAAATTATAATTCTTATTGTTTTGACAAATTCTATATTTTCAATTATAATCTTGCGCCTATGAACAGGATAAAACTGTTAGGGGAAAAAATACCTGATCAGGTAAAACGACTTTTAATACCAGTTTTGGTAGTGATTGCCGCTTTTGTAGTTATGAGACATATTCTTGTTCCTTCTGATTTCGGAAAATATGGACATTACAGGGCCTCTGCTATTGATGAAGTAGCCTCGCGAGAGATTAAATATAGCGGGCATAAGGCTTGTGAGGATTGTCATGATGATGTGGTGGAGATGAAGAAAATGTCCTATCACAGGGATGTGACATGTGAAGCCTGTCATGGTCCGGCAGCAGCCCATACTCAAGACCCAGACGGCAATCAACTCCCGGCTCCGAAGGGCAGGGGATATTGTCCTCTTTGTCATGAGTATCTTCCCTCAAGGCCCACGGGCTTTCCTCAAATAGTTACAGAGTCACATAATCCAATGAAACCTTGCATCTCCTGTCACGATGCTCATGATCCAAAACTACCTTACCTACCGAAAGAATGCGAGGCTTGCCATGCCGAGATTGCGAGAACAAAGGCCTTATCTCATCATGTCTACCTCTCCTGTACAAGGTGTCACGAAACACCTGAAGAGCATAAGGTCCGCCCCAGAGATTATCACCCAGATAAGCCAAGCACACGAGAGTTCTGCGGAGAATGCCACGCTGAGGAAGCTCCAGCTCCTAAAGAGATTACAAGAATCGATATGGCGACTCACGGTGAAGGGTATGTATGCTGGCAGTGCCACTATCCTCATTTGCCAGAGGTTCACTAAATGGATAAGATCAATATCAAAAGAAGAGAGTTTCTTGAAAAACTAATTTTCTCTCTTCTCTCACTATTATTCCCTGGGCTCCTGATATCAAAAGAAAAAAATAAAGAAAAAACCTCTATTTATAAGCAAGGCTATGATCCTAAAGCCCACTCCTGGGGAATGGGAATAAAGATAGATAGATGCATCGGCTGTGGTCGCTGTGCAAATGCCTGTAAGAAGGAAAATGATGTTCCGCAACTGCCCTTTTTTTTCAGAACATGGGTGGAGCGGTATATAATCTTTGAGGGCAATGAAGTAGTCGTGGATAGCCCCAATGGAGGTGTGGATGGCTTTAAACCGCATTTACATGAGAAAAAGATGCTCAGGAGCTTTTTTGTACCTAAGCTGTGTAATCAATGTGCCAATCCTCCCTGTGTTCAGGTTTGCCCCACAGGAGC
>WVZK01000125.1:8481-9673 GCA_011772475.1 Candidatus Aminicenantota bacterium
GAGTACTGCATTCAGGCTTGCCCTTATGGAGCTCGATTTCTTCACCCTAAAACTCGCACGGCAGAAAAGTGTACTTTCTGCTATCATCGATTAGTGAAAGGCATGATACCCGCCTGTGTGGAAATGTGTCCTACTCAAGCAAGAGTATTCGGAGACAGAAAAGGAAGAGCCAGCCCTCTTGTCAGATTTATGCGTATGCACAAGATAAGAGTTTTAAAGCCATATCTCAACACAGAACCAACGGTGTTTTATGCCGGGCTTGATATGGAGGTGAAATAGCCTTGGAGAAGCTTGCTGAACATTTATGGCCAATACTTGAGCAGATAAGCGGGTATATTTATCCCAATGAAGTAGAATTATACTGGCGCATTCTTATTGTCATCTACCCTTATGTTACTGGGCTCGTCGCCGGAGCCTTCATCCTTGCTTCGCTCGTGAAAATATTTAATGTTAAAGAACTCCAGCCCACTTACAGGCTCTCCCTTCTTACTTCGCTTGCTTTCTTAATAGTGGCACCGATGCCTCTGCTAGCTCATCTTGGACATCCTGAACGTGCCTTTGAGATATTCCTTACTCCAAATCGCAGTTCTGCGATGGCAATGTTTGGATTTGTGTATGCCTGGTATTTGATGGCGGTTTTGTTACTTGAAATATGGTTTGACTATAGGAAAGACCTCATTATCTGGGCTGGTGAGGAGAAAGGAGTGAAGCGCTGGATTAAGAGAATAATCACCTTGTTTTCCACTGATACATCAGAGCGAGCTGTGATGTTTGATAGGAAGGCAGTTAAAGCAATAACCATAATTGGAATTCCTTCAGCGTTTCTTCTCCATGGCTATGTCGGGTTTATATTCGGTTCTGTTAAAGCGAATCCATGGTGGTCAAGTGTGCTCATGCCAATCTCGTTTCTTTTTTCAGCGATGGTCTCAGGTATCGCCTTGGTATTGCTGATCTATATGATAGTGACACTCATGCGCCGAGAAGAATTGGATATGGCCTCTTTGGACAAGCTTGCAAATTATTTGTACTACACGATGATTGTTGCTTTCTCCCTTGAAGCATTGGATTTCATCCACCGTTTGTACGAGTCAGAGGAATCTATAAAAATACTCTCCCAGTTGATTTCGGGAAAATTATTTGTAAGTCTTGTTGTGATCCAGTTCCTGCTTGGAATGCTGTTGCCTTTGGGGGC
>WVZK01000125.1:9702-10577 GCA_011772475.1 Candidatus Aminicenantota bacterium
TTGCTTGTTCAGGTTGGAATCTTTACGACAAGATGGAATGTAGTCATAGGCGGGCAATTGTTCTCTAAAAGCTTCAGGGGACTAACTGCTTACAAGATGACATTTGGGGGTATGGAGGGATTACTTGCCTCCTTAGGATTTCTAATCCTTCCGTTAGTAATACTTTATATTCTGGTTAGGATTTTGCCTCCCTGGGAAAAGATAAGGGTGTCCTGATTTTCCAACAGACTTTCCAAAAAACGATGATAAATTTAGGCGTATAGACTTAAATTTATGCTGGCTGATTGGTTGCTAGCGGAATAAATTATAGGAAGGCCGGCTTTATAAAGTCCATATCACTATAAGCACAGAGTGTGTTCGAAGGTGACACATAATCCCTTCACTTTGAAAAAAGCCTAAGCGTAACTATGCAAACCAGACAATATGTAGTTTACGCCAAAATAGGTGAATAAAGCGGCTAAAAATCCGATTATAGCAACGATAGCCGAACGACGCCCCTTCCAGCCCATGACTATTCTTGTATGAAGATACAGGGCAAAGAAGAACCAGGTTATAAGGCTCCATGTCTCTTTTGGGTCCCAGCTCCAGAATCTGCCCCAGGCATAATAAGCCCAGACCATTCCAAAGACAAGACCTCCAAGAGTAAACAGAGGAAATCCGACAGCGATACATCTATAACTGACAGAGTCTAATTTTTCTGACGAAAGACCTGACTTTATTCCTTTTTTTTCTTTCGAGTCAGCCACCAGATACATGATGCTCGTGATAAAAGCTATGGCAAAAAAGGCTTCTCCGAATAGAGTCACAGATACGTGCAGCCAAAGCCAATAGCTTTGAAGGGCTGGAACCAGGGGAGTTGCTTCTTTAGGCATCAA
>WVZK01000125.1:10625-13898 GCA_011772475.1 Candidatus Aminicenantota bacterium
CGAATCCTATTCTTGCCAGGTTCTTTCTTTTTGAGAAAAGGAACGTGAAATAATAAAAGGCGGAAATGATATAAAGAATAAAAGTTGCATAGAATAATAGCGATTCATTCATCTCGATCTCCTAAAGGAAGTCATGATTTTCTCGAATTCAGATTGAAGAGCTTCTCTGCTTTTAGAAGCAATTCCTCCTGCGGTTACTTCTGTTTTTCCCTGGCTTTCTTCTAGAATAACCTTGATCTCCCTTGTAGGCCAGTAAAAAGCAAAAGCAAGACCTATCATTAAAAAAGTGCATCCTACCCAGATGAGATTTACTCCTGGGTCTTTGGCCGCTTGGATAATAGAGAGTTGATCTGCCTTGAAGTTTTTTAGTTCAAAAGACAAATCTGTTTCTTTTTCTGAGTGAATACGGGCAAATTCAGGAAATTGAGCAAAAATCCAACCGGACATAATTTTCTCATCACCTTCCCATACTTCTATATAGGCGGCAGGATTGTTGGGCTGGAGAGAGCGGGATGTGATCTGGTTTCTTTCATTGATAACAAAATCAGGGATAAAGTGCATAACAGAGACACGGATATTCTCGCCGTCAAGCCTCACCCTTTGCCCGACTTTCAATTCTATTTTCCTCAAGAATGAAGGATCTTTTCTTTTTTTTGCCCAAATTTCTACAGAAGTGTTTGTCCAGTTCCAGCCATAGCTGCTTTGATAAAAAGCAAAGCCTTTATAGGTAAGGGGATGATTAACCTCGATTATTTTGCTTAGAACTGGCTTCTCATCTTCGATAACTGTGAGGGTGCTTTTCCAATCTCTTACATTGCCGTCAGGGTAGTATTCGGTTTCGAATTTATCAAGCCTGAGCTTGAAATCAGCTTCACTTATGTCAAGCACTTTTCCTTCTGAAAAGGTTAAATCTTTCCTTATTCCACCGACACCGCTTATAATCCCGCCTACTAGAATGATAAGGATGCCGACGTGGACAACATCAGCACCAAACCAGCCAAGAATCCTTTTTCGGGCTAGTATAAAGGTTTTATTTTCCTTTTCTACTTTTTTTAGACGGTAATGCCTCGAGCGGAGTTCGTTTTCGAGCTCTTTTTTAGATGTGTCAAGATCTATGTTTTTTTTGAATTTTTCCTTAATTTTTAAGACATTTATCTCCTTTGGTTCTATTTCTACTTTTGGGCGAAATGCTTTCCTGATTTTTGGTGCGAGGCGAGTTAAAGTACAGACGATGATATTCAACGCGAAGAGGAAAAGAAGGACGATGAACCACGATGACTGATAGAGCTTGGTAATTTGGAGTCTATATAATAGATTTGAAATCTGTCCATAGCGGGCCACATACTCATCGAGGCTTCTGTTTTGAGGAATTAGAGTGCCTAGAATGGAGGCAAGAGTAATGATGATCAACAGAAAAATGGCTAACTTGACTGAACTAAAATAATTCAAGAGCGATTTCATTTGGATTTAAATTCCTAAAATTTTATAACTACTAATAATATAGGAATAATTAAATTATTGCAATATATTAGATATGTTTAGGTGAGCGGATAAAATTCTGCTGATAAAAGCGCTAAGAACTTCGTCCTTCTAACGTTCCTCTCCCCCTTTTTTTTCTCTCTCTCTCGGCCTCACCTTGTTACGATTTCTTGTGATTTTTGCGGAGTTCTTCAGCCAATGCTCTAATTTCTGTCATGTCCATCTGCATTTCACTCCACCCATACCATAAGGCATAATCAGGATTAGCGTGGAATGTTCCTTGGAATGCTCTCATCCGATGTTTAAGAAACATGACAAAAAGCCTCTGCTCTATCGGAGTTGGAGCGTCATGAAAGGTAAGAAGATCAGGAAAAGGGTAAGCATAGTTCTCTGGTTTAGCTAGGATTCCATCCTTGTATAATCCAGCTACTGTGCGGATGGCTTCAGCTATGAGATGGTCAACTTCTTTAATCATTTGATCACCTTTTTCCAACTCTGCTTTTGCGAAATTTACAGAATGGCATTGATTACATGTCTTTAACATTTTATCTCGTTCTTTTTGCCAGTCTTCCTGGGTAAGTCGAGCGACATCAGCGGCCTTCACGACATCGAGCCTGGCTGTTGGATTTCCGGCAGGGTCAAGCACTCCGAGAGCTTGCAGGATTGTGGCCCGGTCTGCAGCCCATTGTTTATCCTTTGGCATCGGCAGGCGCACTGCAAGGAATCCCCATCCTGTCCTGACTTTATGATTTCCTTCTTGCATATGACATGTCTGGCAAGTAGGGGCAGCAACAGATTCAGGAAGAGTTTTGTTTTGTTTTAAAAGATAGCGAACACCATGCTTGGAAGCTGAATACATCTCCCATTGAGGATGGTCAAAGCCCATGTGACAGGTCTGGCAAGCCTGAGGCTGCTTTGCTTCTTGAACAGAGAAAGTGTGTCGTGTATGGCAGGCATCACAAGAAGCGATGCCGAATCCCGCCCCGTTTTTCTTTAGCTCTTTTATCTCTTTTTCGGTTTTCAACCCAATCTTGTGGCATCCACCGCAGCCCTTCATTCCTTCCATCAGAGCCATCGGTTGCCAGTGGGCAGTTGGCATGGCTTTCATGGCAGCCCATGCGGCTGCGTGCTTTCCTGCCTTAAACTGTTCAACTCTCTCGTCATGGCAATCGGCGCAAGTCTCAGGAGTGGGAATCTGAACTTTGGCAAAATCATCAGAAGTTTTATGATCGTCACCATGGCAGACAGAGCAGATGACCTCATTCTGGCTGTGAAGGCTTAGTTTCCAATCGGAGACGATATTTGGTGTAACTTTCTTATGACAATCTACGCATTCCTGGGCAAAAGCTCCAGTACAAAGAGCTATGCTTACCAAAATAATAACGATCGATTTGTGATTCAAAATGCACCTCCCTTTTTAGGAATCAGAAATATCCTATCAATTTTTTGGCCAATCACCAGCACTTATATCATTGAAAAAATCTATTGTCAAAAATCAATATTTTGCTCTTGTTTTTACTTTCCGTTAAATTTGCATTGCACTTATATATTTGCTTAGCTTTTTTCAATAAATGGTTCTTTTCTTTATCACTTTGTTATTGCATGTATTTTGAGTGCTGTTAGGGAGGAAAGTTTTATGTATATGAAATAGGACTTAAATAGCTTTGTAAATCTTAGCAAAGAAAAAAAATTCTTCGTTCGCTAGAGATTGCAGCGCGTCTCTCACTGGTTATCGATATCAAAAAATGAAAATAAAGATAAGATACAAAAAAGAGGGAGATATGCATCTCCCTC
>WVZK01000123.1 GCA_011772475.1 Candidatus Aminicenantota bacterium
AAGGGAAAACCTCTGGTTTGGATTTACAGTCCTAACCTGGTCACAACCCAGGAAGAGTATATTCTTGCTCTTGAGACATTAGAAAAAGTTAAAGAAAGTGGAAATGAAGAAACAATCAGAGGAGCAGAATCTTTAGTCAAGGCATCCGAGAGAAGGCTACTGCTATGGGGAATCAACGAGAAACAAATCAAAGAACTGGAACAGAGGAAAAAGGCAAATACTCATATGACTATATATGCTCCCATTGGAGGAACAGTTATCCACAAGAATGCTCTCGAAGGAAAATACGTGAAAGAAGGAGAAAATTTGTATCAGATAGCAGACCTTTCCAACCTTTGGGTTAAAGCCGACATCTATGAATACGAGATGGGCTGGATCAAGGCGGGACAAACAGTAGAAATAGCCTCTTCTGCATATCCAGGCGAGAAATTTGAAGGCAAGATAGCTTTCATCGACCCTTATTTAAACCCAAAAACTCGCTCTGTTAAAGTAAGAGTGGATGTGCCTAATCCTCAGCTAAAGCTCAAGCCAGGAATGTATGTAAACGTGCTTGTCAGGTCTGAAGTGCATGAAGGCATTCGGGCTTCCTCTGAAGTTTTCTATACCTGTCCGATGCATCCAGAAGTAAAATCTGCGAATCCAGGGGAATGTCCGATTTGCGGGATGTACTTGGTGAAAAAAGAGGCAGAGTCTAGCGATTTCATCCTGGCTGTTCCCAAAGGCGCTGTTCTTGATACAGGCACGCGGAAGATTATCTATGTAGAGAAAGAGAAAGGAACTTATGTGGCCAAGGAAGTTGAGCTGGGACCTGAAGCTGAAGCCTATGTCAACGGGCAGAAAAGAAAATTCTATGCCCTTAAGGCAGGAATCTCTGGAGGAATGAGGGTAGTTTCTCAGGCAAATTTCTTAATCGATTCCCAGAGTCAGATAACTGGTCAAGCAGAAGCCATTTACAGCGGAGCCATAGAAGCGGAAAAAAAGAAAAAGACTCCGCCCTCCAAGCATGTTCATTAGAAAATATAATTTTATAGGCGAGGAAGATTAAACGATGAAATAGGAGATTCAGAT
>WVZK01000084.1 GCA_011772475.1 Candidatus Aminicenantota bacterium
TTCCTTCCTTCAAGGACTGCGTGAGTAGGCCTAAGAGCCGAAAATACGGGCAAACCCCGCGCAGTAACGTCATGATGGATTGAGCCCACTTGACTCCGTGATAGGTCGCGTGGGTCGAAATGAACGGCCGCGCGATGAAGGTCGGAGCTCATAAGGCAATCTCGGGCCCATCCTAATCGCCTATATTTAAATCCACCTTTCTTTGGTATTAACCAAACAACTTTCTCTCATTTCTGAATGGCTGCTTCGAAGGTTCTCCTAACCAGATCATCAACACCCGAATCTCCTCCTGCAAGTTCGCAGGTGAAAACGACTATCAGATCATATTCAGGCACAATATACAGTGTCTGCCCTCCGTAGCCGAAAGATGCTATGTACTCAAGTCTCTTCCCGTTAATAACTCTCGACCCGGTCATCCAATTAAAACCATAATTTCTTCCTCTTCCATGAGCCGTTAAGCTTATTTTCGGTGCTTCTTTAACCCATTTCTCAGAAACGATTTCTTTCCCTTTCCATTTTCCATCCTTCAAGAATAACCACCCGAATTTGGCAATATCACGAGTCCGCAATCCCAAACCTCCGTCAGTCCCTCCTGTGCATGGATAACCCATCGGATCTTTATTCCATTGATAGCCATAAATCCCCATTGGATGGAGCAAGTATTTTTCAGCAAACTGGTGGGCATACAGTCCCGATACACTCTTTATGACTGCAGACAGGAGATGAATGCCTCCGGTATTGTAGTCAAATTTTTTCCCAGGTTGATCCCTGACCGGGCGAGAAGCAACATAGCTCATCCAGTCTTCTGACTCTACCATTTGCCACTCCGAGTTTCGAGGATCATTATATGAGACCCGTTCATTCCATTCGAGTCCGGAAGTCATGGTCATGATATGTTTGAGGGCGATTTTCCTTTTTTCGGGAACCTTGAAGTGAGCAGCGAATTGAGGAAGGAGTTCATACAGCTTTGTATCCACATTCTTGATAAATCCCTTGTCTACGGCGATTCCGATCAATGTTGAGGTGATTGTTTTGGTAATGGAAGCCATCCAATGGAGGGTGTTGCGCTGGCAGTACGGAGAATACACTTCATGGACCAGCTTGCCATTTTTTACGATAAGCATACTAAGAACGTCTTCGTATCTGTCTATATCCCTGATTAATCGGGATATTTCTTCAATTGCTTCTTTATCAATGCCTTCATCGCTTAATGAAGACACTTCCCATCCATCATTCAGTTTCTTGGGAATTTGATAGACATAATCGTCTGTTTGAGAAAAACTGCCAGCATTCGATAAAAAAACAAAGACTGGGAATAAGAATGCCCAGATGACTTTGTTAAAAGCTTTCTTTTTGAAAATTGCTTTTGGTTCTATCCTAAGGTTTTTCACTCTAGTCTCCTAAATTTGTAATATGTTCCTCTGATCTGTCCGCATTAATGTACCATATCTGATATTAAATTTTTAGCCTCAAAAGCCCGCTGGAAGGACGCTGCCCTGGAAAGGCCTCTAACCTCTGTTGACACCTGCTACTTTCCTTGATATCCTTTTTCGGTCAGTTACAGAGGTACACAATGTCTGTAAAATGTCCTAAATGTCGTTTCGACAATCCTTCTGATTCCAAGTTCTGTAAAGAGTGCGGAACTCAGATTATTCCCTCAATGGAAATTCCTGTCACTAAAACCATCGAAACACCTAAAGAAGAACTAACCACAGGCTCCACCTTTGCCGGAAGATACCAAATCATCGAAGAACTGGGGAAAGGCGGCATGGGGAAGGTCTATAGAGTGCTCGATAAAGAGCTGAAAGAGGAAGTAGCACTTAAACTCATAAAGCCAGAAATAGCCTCGGATAAAAAAACCTTAGAGCGATTCAGCAATGAGATAAAGCTTGCGCACAAGATATCTCACAGGAATGTTTGTCGAATGTTCCATTTGGGGGAAGAGAAGGGCACTCACTTTATTACAATGGAGTATGTTCCTGGAGAGGATTTGAGGAGTTCGATAAGACGTTTCGGTCAATTACCTGTTGGAAAGTCCGTCTCCATAGCAAAACAGATCTGTGAGGGATTGTCCGAAGCGCACAGATTGGGCATTGTTCATCGTGACCTAAAACCGCAGAACGTTATGATCGATAAAGAGGGGAATGCCCGGATCATGGATTTCGGGATAGCCAGATCCGTGGAAGGCAGAGGGATAACTGGTGCAGGCGTGATGATTGGAACACCTGAATACATGAGTCCTTAGCAGGTGGAAGGTAAAGAAACAGACCAGTGATCGGATATTTATTCACTGGGAGTCATCCTGTATGAGACCGTGACAGGGCGTGTTCCTTTTGAAGGAGATACACCATTCACGATAGGAGTTAAACACAAGAGTGAAATACCCAGAGACCCTAGAGAGCTCAACACTCAAATCCCTGAAGACCTCAGCCGTGTCATACTGAGATGCATAGAAAAGGATAAAGAGAAGAGGTATCAGAATGCAGGCGAAGTGCATTCTGAACTAGATAAGATAGAGAAAGGTATTCCTACCACAGAGAGGGTAGTTCCCAAAAGGAAGCCTATCACTTCAAGAGAGATAACAGTGACATTTGGATTGAAGAAGCTCTTCATCCCGGCTTTAGTAGTTGTCGCTCTTATCATGATTGGTGTGATTATCTGGCAATTTCTTCCCCAAAAGAAATCCGCCCCTGCACTCTCAGGAAAACCCTCTCTGGCTGTTATGTACTTTGAAAATCGTTCTGGATTACAAGATCTGGATAAAATCCTTGTGGATATGTTGACTACAAATCTGAGCCGCTATGAAGGGATAGAAGTCGTAAGCAGCCAAAGGCTTTTTGATATCCTTAATCAGATGGGTAAGCAGGATGTTGATACTATTGATAAGAAGACAGCAACAGAAGTGGCTGCTAGAGCTGGAGTTAGAGCCATGCTGCTGGGAAGCATTATGAAAATTGGAGATAGAGTCATCATCAATTCACACCTCACGGATGTTCAAAGCGGAGCCATTATCGACTCTGCCCAGGCAGAGGGAAGTAAAATTGATGACGACATCTTCGGTATGGTGGACAAGCTGACAGCTAAGATCGGCTTGAAAATGGGTGTGGCTCCTGAAGAAAAAGATCAAGAGCTCAAAATCACCGATGTAACAACAAGCTCATTAGAGGCTTATCAGTACTATCAAAAAGGCCTCGAACACTTCTGGCGATGGAAATTTCAGAGCGCTGAGGAGAATTTTCAGAAAGCGGTGGATATTGACTCAGCTTTTGCCATGGCCTATTTATGGCTGGCTTGGGCTCAAGCAAGGATGGGATGGGATTTATATGATCCTTTCATAGACGCCACCCCATTCAAAAAGACAATAGCCCTTGCAAAAAAATATTCTCAAAAAGCAACTGAAAGAGAGCGCCTTCTCATCGATATGGGAATCGCCTTTTTTAATTTCGATATCGAGAGTTTTAAAACTTTTTGTAAAAGATTGGTGGAAAGATATCCTAAAGAAAAACTTGGATACTTGTATCTGGGAAACGCGTATTGGTTTGAACTCGATTATGAAAAGGCAAAGGAGGCAGTCGAAAAAGCACTGGAACTTGACCCGACATATGCCAATTCCTACAACCAGCTAGCTTATATGAACGCTTTATTGAAAGATCGGTCTGGCGCTACCTCTGCAGTGAAAAAATATAATGCTGTTCATCCAGATGTGTCACTTACTTATCATTCAGCATGGGAAACCCATGCGATGCTCGGCATGTTTGATGAAGCTCAAGGCTTTTTAGAAGAGGGAATGAAAAGGACTCCTGAGTGGCGTGGTGTACATTTCTGGCTCGGAATAAATCATCTCCTGAAACAAGATGCAGATAAAGCAAGAGAAGAATTTCGTATTTGGTCTGATTACTACCCAAAGTCAATTGTCTACTCTGCACTCGATATGGGATGTTCTTATCTCCTCGAGGGTAAATATATGATGGCAGTTTCAGAGTTTCGCAGGGGTGTTGAATCAGCCCAAAGAGAAAATGATAAAAATAATGAAATGCTCGCTCGCATCAATTTGGGAAGAATCTTAGTTGTACAAAGAAAATATGATGAAGCGATTGATGAATATAAAGAGGCAGAAAAGCTCTCAATGAAGGTCTATAAACAGGATTTCAATCCCGATTCTATTTTTGCTAATTATCTGGCAGGGATCGCTCTTGTCTATAAAGGAGATTATAAAGCTGCTCAAGATCGGGCAGACGCAATTAAATCCATAATGCAAAAGGGAAATTACAAACCTATGAATTTAGACTTCTATCATTTATTGCTTGGGGAACTCTATACTGCCCAGAAGAATCCGAAAGCCGTGCAGAGAGAAATTAATAAGTTATCTGGGTGGGCAAAAGAAGCGTCTCCTCGGTACAAGAAGCTTGTTGCCGTAATAAATGAAATACAAGGCGATTTTGAAAAAGCGGTCGAAGAATATAGAAATTCTTTCGAGAATTGGCTTCTTATTAATCCAACAGTGCGACGGGTACACTTGTTAGACTTCTTTGATGAGTGCTCCAAAGTCGATTACAACATCGCCAAAATTTACGAAAAAATGGGCAAGACCACAAAAGCCATAGAGCATTACAAGAAATTCCTCGGCCTCTGGAAAGACGCTGACCCTGGTATTGCTGAGGTAGAGGATGCGAAGAAGAGGCTGGCTGGGTTAAAGAATCAGCAATTCCTTTTTCCTTCATCTAAGAATCCTAGTTCGACCTTGAAGTTCGTGAGCCGAATCACGCCTGGCGTATCAGATTTCTGTTTTAGCCGAGAATAATTTAATTGATTTTGGATAATCAATGGATTACGCAGATTCAATTATAGGTATGATTCGATTGATAAGAGGAGCCACAGAATTCGTCGCTAGATAAGTTCTATAGACAGCTAGTTGGGCTTGCCAGCTTAATTTCCTTATTTTCAGGCTTTTCCTTGGCTTTTTCTTTTAAATTATAAACCCGTAGTTACAGCTATTTTAAGCAAAGTTTGTCACATATTTGGCACACGGGGGGAGGTCTATTTTTTTAAATTTGACTTATTCTCTATTGAGGAGTATCTTATAGTCTGGTAATCATAAGGGATCAGGGAAGACTTCAACAAGAAGAGACTAAATCCCTCCCTTACGAAAACTCATACATAAAAAGGAACCCAGAATGAATATTTACGTAGGTAATTTATTACGGGAGGCCACCGAAGACGATTTACGACAGACTTTTGAAGCCTTCGGGCAGGTCACCTCTGTTAAAATCATCACAGATAGGTACACCGGCGATTCGAGAGGATTCGGATTTGTGGAGATGCCCAACCATCAAGAAGCAAAGTCCGCAATCTCCGGGCTGGATGGCAAAGACTTGAAGGGACGCACTCTTAAGGTCAACGAGGCTCGCCCTCGTAATGACAGCCGAGGTGGATTTGGAGGCAAGAGACGCTTCTGATAAGCGACACTCGGATTTTCAAGATTATAGTCAAATTTTGCATAGAAGTATATTTAAGGGTTGATAGGCTTACCCTTTCGTATCTAAAAATTCGTAAATACTCCCGTTAAATTCATAAAAGGAATGATGAATAAAAAGATAAGAGATATAAAATAAATATGGAAAAAGACAAAACCCATCCGTTCATTTTAAAAGGAAAGAAACAAGGATATCTTTTTTTTGAAGAAGTAGAGAAATCCTTCCGAGATGCTTTGAATACTGGAGAGAGTTTTGATGATTTTCTAAGCTCTATGGATCAGCGTGGGATAAAAATACTCAATAAAGACAGAAAAATTCTTCCTAAAAAAGAAAAGGTCGACTTTGTTTCTTACAAGAATCTGGAAAAAACCACCGATCCTGTGAAGCTCTATTTTAAGGATATGGGCAATATCCCGCTCTTAAAACGGGAAGAAGAGCTAGCTATTGCAAGGAAAATTGAAAGAGGCGAAAAGACTACGATCAAGGCTATTTCCAAAACACGATTTGTTCTTACAAAGGTTCTTTCAATAGAAGAGAAGATAAGGGAGAAGCCGGAAATTATTGAGAAAATTTTTGACTTTAGCAAGAATAATTACGCAAAGGGAGACCCAGAGGAAAAAATATTAGAGGTTACAGATAAAATCAAGAAAATCAGAGAGATGAATTCCCGGCTGGAGAGCATCCCTTCAAGGAATAAAAATGATTTCACACGAAAGCGTCTCATAGTCAAAATGAGCCGTCTCATCAGAGGACTTAATATCCGTGATAGATACAGAGAAATGATTATTGAGGATCTCAAGAATAAACTTAAAGTTATAGACGAAGTAGAAGAAACAAAAGGAGAGCTGAATAAATCAATTTCTCAAGACGCAGTTAAAAAAGAAAAAGAGAAACTGAAAAAGAAAATTCGAGAAATCAACAAGCTTCTGAGGCTATTTCAGAAAGAGATCGGACTTGATTCTCAAGGTTTAAGAAGAACACTTTGTGTCATCTCTAAAGGAAAGAAAATCAGCGATCAAGCGAAAAAAGAGCTTATCACAGCTAACTTAA
>WVZK01000081.1 GCA_011772475.1 Candidatus Aminicenantota bacterium
GCTCCTGCTGGATGACAGGGGATGGAGGAGGACGTTCGGCCAGGAAGCTGAGCTTGAGATGGCGGATGATCTTATCGATGGCCTTGGGGTCTTTTCGAGATGGTAACTTTTATGATTTTATGAAGGAATTGAAAAACGTAAGGGGGTATCAAAAAGAGATTTTTACATTTACATATGATGAGTTTAAAGAGTATTTGGGGATATATGTGGGGAGATTTATATTGACAAAAGATTTTAAATGGTATATATCTTACGCGCTTAATTATTTATATAGGCACTGTCAGCGATATACAGCATTTATAGGGAAAGCTAAGAATTTAGTCAGCAGAAGGATAAGGTGCATGTTTAGGACAAGAAAGAATATTTCTCTATAACAATTGCAATAGCATTTTAAATAGATGGGGCAGATTTATGCCTTAAATTGAGAAAAGGAGGTGATATGAAGGAAGAGTTAAAAACCATAATTTTATGAAATTAAAATTAAAATTTTGGGAGGAAAGAATGAGAAAAATTTCAATCTTTTTCGTGATTCTGAGTTTTGGCATTTTTAGCTTGACTCTTTTCAGCTATGCCAGTCCCAAAACCCTAAAGGAAAATGCTCAGCCTGAGACTGGAGAAGGCCAACCAGAAGGAAATAAAGATAGAAAAGGAGACGTAGAATTTTCCACTGCTACAACTATAGATATTGACAGAATAAAAGAAGAACTAGACGGAGTGAAGTTTGATGAAGTCTTAACTCTTTCAGAATTTACTGTTCCCGTTAGAGTTGGCTTTTTTCTTACAAACAACTTAGAGATAGAACCCGAAGTTAATTATAATTATCAGCGTGTAGGTTTGAATGGTGATTATGCTTCTCAAACAGCAACAGTTTTACTTGCCAATGTTGCTTATAATTTCAGCACTTCTTCTCAAGTGATGCCATTTGTAATAGGAGGAGCTGGGATAGTGATGTTATCTGCAAGTGCCACGGATGAAGAGACTGAATCCGAATCTGGATTTGCCTGGAATGCAGGAGCTGGCATTAAGTGGTTTGTCGCTAATAGTGTTGCTTTAAGACTTGAATATCGCCTTCTGAGTTTCTCTATTACTTATGAGGACGGTTTTGAGCTTAAGGAAAGTCATACATACCACAGGATATTAGCAGGGATTTCAATATTTCTTTAATGAATAATTTGAGATAGATCTTTTAAGAAAAAATTTATTTATAAAAAAAAGAGATGGCGAGGAAAATTCCCCTGTTCCCTCCATAAAATTAGAGTTTAGTATAAATATATTTATCTCATACTTCTCTTTTTTGTAGCAGCGGTACGTGTATTCTCCAATCTCTGGACAAATTACGCAAGAAAGCTCGTATTCGTGACTATAAATGAAGAAGTTTATAGGAAGTGCGAGTTGAGTGAAAATTCAAAGAGATCGTAGATGAAAATCAAGATATTAGTTGTATATATATGCACTAAATTATGAGCTTGAGGTGATTAAGAGTCCCCATGTTCGTTGCACAAACGCCATCCAAATAATAAATGTTCAGCTTAAGCATGTTGATTAAACCTAACTGAGGGGATAGGAAGCCAAAATCCCTAAAGCCGTAGCTTCCCACTTTAGAAATACAAAACCCTTATCCCTCTAGACACCTTTCTAACTATGATTACCTCCTCTTAAATACAGACCATATTTTAAAGCATTTGTGGCTTGTATTGACATCAATTTTTTCATGTGATATTAGTTTATCGTCAGTTGTATCCACTTTATTTTCTATTAATTAAATGGACGAAAAAATTGATGAGTACCAGTTTTACAAGCCGGGTGTCACTGGTTCGAATCCAGTACCGCCCACCAGAAAATTTCCATTTGTATGATAAATCAGACTGATTACAGGATAAATATTCGAGGCTTTGAGGCTGGAATCGGAATAGGCTATGGATTTTAAGAAAAAGGATTACTCCAACGTTCTTCTTGTCGCTTCCATATCAGCCTCTTTGGTTGGTATTATAGCCTTCGTTTATCTATTCGTCCTTGACTTCAATATCTATTGGTTCATCTTCTGGCCCATGATTTTCGCCTTATACCAGAGTCCTGCTGTCTATTTATTCTGGCTCTGGAAAAAACAGAAACGCAAATAAAGCCTCACGCATCATGCAACTAAGCTGGCTTGACATCGGAATTTTCTTGGTATTTGTCTTCTTTGTTGTCGGAACCAGCCTGTATAAAAGCCGCAAAAAAAAAGAAACCAGCGAGGATTATTTTCTGGCAGGAAGAACTCTTTTCTGGTATCTGATCGGCTTCTCTCTCATCGCCTCGAACATTTCTACTGAACAGTTTGTGGGAATGTCCGGCCAAGGTGCGGGACACGTGGGTATGGCTGTAGCCAGTTATGAGTGGATAGCAGCCATAACCCTTGTTTTTGTTGCCATCTTCTTCCTGCCAAAATTTCTAAAAAGCGGAATCTTTACCATACCTGAATTCCTCGAACACCGTTACAATCCGATACCGCGGGCAATAATGGCCTTTTATACTGTGATTATCTACGTGGCTGTCACCATTGCCGCAGTGCTCTATTCAGGAGGGCTGACTCTACACACTATATTCGGGATTGACCTGACAGTTGCGGTCTGGATAATCGGCATCATCGCTGCTTTTTATACTACTTACGGTGGATTGAGAGCTGTTGTTTGGGCCGACTTGATTCAAGGCTCGGCTTTGATTATCGGTGGAGCCCTGACCATGATCCTCGGCTTCATCGCAGTAGGCGGCGTCAGTAATTTCTTTCAGGCGAATGCCGATAGGCTTCACATGATCCTTCCCTCTGATCACGTAGAAATTCCCTGGACAGCGCTTATTGTGGGTATTTGGATCCCCAATTTTTATTATTGGGGTCTAAATCAGTACATCATGCAAAGAACGCTTGGTGCCAAGAGTTTAAGACAGGGCCAGCGAGGTGTGATCTTCGCCGCCAGCTTGAAACTGCTTATTCCGTTTATCGTCGTTTTTCCTGGAATAATGGCCCTGCAGCTTTATAAAGACCAGCTTTTAACCGCTGATCAAGCTTATCCTTTGTTGATCAAGAACCTTATTCCCGCCGGCCTGAAAGGATTTATGTTTGCCGCCATATTCGGCGCGGTTATGAGTTCGCTCGACTCGATGCTGAATTCAGCGTCCACGATTTTCACCATGGATTTGTACAAGCGTCATTTCAAAAAGGATGCCTCTTCTAAATCCCTGATATCAATCGGCCGCATCATGACCGTTGCCTTCGTGCTGGTCGGCTGCTTCATAGCTCCCCAACTGGGTAATCCCAAATTCAAAGGAATCTTCCACTACATACAGGATTTCCAGGGATATATTTCGCCCGGAATTCTGGCTGCTTTCGTCTTCGGAATAATTATTAAGCGCGCTCCTCCCTCAGCTGCCATCACGGCCTTAATCCTGAATGTCCCTGTCTATGGTATTCTGCATCTGAAATACTTCGATAACATCGTTTTCCTGAATAAAATGGCAATCACTTTCGGCATATTGATATTGGCCATGGCAATCGTAACGATTCTTAAGCCTCTTGCTAAACCAAAAGTCTTGCCTTCGAGAGGAGGCATTGATATGAAACCTCAAGCTTCGGTGGTATGGCTGGGTTTGGCAGTGATAGCAATCACCATCGCCCTGTATATCATATTCTGGTAGGAGAAGTTGATTTTGATGTTAATTTTTGAGGTTGGTCATTAATCTTTAAAAAGGTCCACAACCAGAGAGGTCACATATAGACGATGACCTCTCCGCACAGACATCTCTTCTTCAGACACTCGAAAGCCCCTTGTAAGTTTAAAAAGAAAGTCCGCAAGAATTACCTCAGCCTTCTGTTTAAAGCTGCCCAGGCGACACCTAGGATCATTGTCTGGAGTTCGTTTTATCATACCAAATGAATAGTCAATTTTCTTGTAGATGAATTCTCCTTTGTCCCAGTAGTGGTAAAACTCGTAGCGCAAGAACGGGGATTTTTCGATTATATTTTTCATTAGCTCATAGTTTGTCAGCGTTATATGGTCGTGATGTCTGGGATCTCTGCCCTTTTTGAAATAAAGGTGGTCCTTCGGATTATTATAATCAGGAACTCCAATCCTCATAGCTCCTCGAGGTTTAAGTAATCGAAAACACTCTCTAAGGAGGGTTTTAATCTCCGCTATCTTAAGATGCTCCATAAGATCTTCAGAAAGAATTCTTGTAACTGAGTTCTCAACAAGAGGAATAGGCTCTCTTACGTCGTGCTTGACTGACAAACCTTCATAAGGGGGATTGATATCGACTGATATGTAGTTTTCATACTCAATTTTCGGATGACAATTAATGCCTCCCCCAAGATTTAAATAAATTGGGTCTTTTTTTTGAACGTCCGACCACTTCATGAACAATCCCCTCTTAACATTAATTCTTCAAGCTTCATTTTGTCAATATGAGGGGACAGGCCTTATTGGGGTCAGGCCTTGCCACCATGAAAAGATAGTTTCATGCACCTTTGTCCTCATAACATTCATTTGGATAAGGCCTGACCCCGATAACGAGAAAGTTGCCTGTCCTCATTTTTTCTGTTAAGATTTCTGCCACTCTAAATGATTGTTCTTTCCGATGCAATAAGGAACTAAGGCAGGTAATCATGCGTATAAAAATAACATTTTTATTTATTTTCATCATAGCTTTCTTATCGACTACCTTCTGTTTCGGCCAGCAAGAAATCCAAAACCGTATAAACGAGATAGAATCTCTCATCAACGATGAAATTTCTCTCTGGAGAATCAAAAGAGGAGAAGTTCAGAGCGGAGAACAGGCTGAGCTTGATGATTCCAAATGGGAGACAATAAGGAACCGCACCACAATCCGGGACAAGGTCTTCTGGTTGAGGCACGAGTTCAAAGTGCCTGAAAGTTTCGCAGGTGTAAGAACACAAGGAAGTAAAATCGACTTACTCTACACGCTCAGGGGCGCGGGAAAATTCAAAGGACAATTCTTTCGTAATGGCAGACTTGAAGAATCATTTGAGCTTGAATTTGGTAATAATGTAACTGAGGTAAAAAAAGAGCTTCTCCTGAAATCCGCCGCCCAACCTGGAGAAAAAATACTCCTAGCCTTCCGGTTTGATAACCAAGGAAGACTTCCCTTACTCGAAAAAAAAGAGGTTGAGCCTGGAACTTTTTTTCAAATGCGAGAGGCTAGATTCGAAATTGAAGCAGCTAAGGATGCCCACAGCCTACTCTCTGAGTTTTTACTTGATTTAAAAATAGGCGGCGCTCTGCTCGATTTACTGCCGTCAAGGGGCCGCCCACAACGCCAGGAGCGTCCAGTTTCTCAGGCCTATCAGCAACAAACATCCTCGAAAGGATTCCAAAATTTAAGGGAGCGATTCGAAAAAGCTTTAATGAATTTTGATACGCAGCCCCTTCAAAACGGCCAATTCTCAGAAATAAAATCATCACTCGATAAATTCTACAAAAATGTAAGATCTGTATCTCGTTTTGCCAAGAAGCACTCCATCTTCATAGCTGGCAATTCTCATATAGATTTGGCCTGGCTATGGCGCTGGAGAGAATCTGTGGAAGTGGCCAAAGAGACTTTTTCTACGATCATGGACAACATGGAAGAATATCCGGACATTATTTACATCCAGAGCCAGGCCCAAGCCTACAAATGGATGGAGGAATACTATCCTGAAGTCTTCGAGCGCATCAAAGAAAAAGTCAAACAAGGCAGATGGGAGGTTATAGGAGGGATGTGGGCTGAACCTGATTGTAACCTAATTGACGGAGAATCCTTCATCCGTCAGATCCTCTACGGGAAAAGATACTTCAAGGAAAAGTTTGGCGTTGATGTGAAAATAGGTTGGAATCCGGATTCATTCGGTTACAACTGGAACATGCCTCAGTTCTTCAAAAAAAGTGGAATAGATTCTTTCGTGACCCAAAAAATAAGCTGGAACGACACAAATGTCTTCCCTTACTACCTTTTCTGGTGGGAGGCACCTGATGGCTCGAGGATTTTATCCTACTTCCCGCCGACCGGGTATGGTGGACGATTATATGCTGAAAGAATGGCTAATGGCCTGAGGAAGTTTGAAAAAAACATGGGAATGAAAGATGTCTTCATTCTTTACGGGCTGGGAAATCACGGAGGAGGCCCGAACAGAGAGATGCTCAACAGAGCAAGAGGATACAAGAAACAAAGCATTTTTCCGGAGATCAAGCACAGCCAGTTTTCTCAGTATCTGAAAAAGATTAGGAAGAGAGATCTTGAATCTCTTCCTGTCTGGAGAGACGAACTCTACCTGGAATACCACAGGGGAACCTACACAACACAGGCCGAAACGAAAAAATTCAACAGGAAATCGGAAGTTCTTCTCTCTAACGCAGAAAAAATATCTTCTTTCGCGTTCCTCTTCGGGAAAGACTACGGCCATAAAAGCTTGAAAGAGGCATGGGAAAAAGTGTTGATGAATCAATTCCACGATATCCTTCCAGGCTCAAGCATCAATCCTGTCTACAAAGACTCCAGGGAGTCCTATCTCGATGTCCAATATCTGGCTAAAAAGGAATTATTCGAGGGCCTGAAGCATATTGCGGGAAAAATAGATACTTCACAAGGGGAGAATGGCGTTCCCCTCATCATCATAAACTCTCTTTCCTGGCGTAGGGATGGAGTCATAAAGGTCAAGCTGCCTGCAGAATTTCAAGGTAAGGCAAAAGTTTTGATCGATTCTGGAGAAGAAATTCCTTCCCAGGTTCTTAACTCCCCTGAAGGAACTACCCTCTGCTTCATCGCTAAAGGAGTCCCGGCCCTTGGATACAAAACATACAAACTGCAAAAAGGCAGGGGTAAAACCTACCCGAGCTCTTTGAAGGCTGGAGAAACAACCCTAGAGAACCGTTTTTATCAAGTCACCCTTCACCCGCAAACAGGAAACATCGTCAGCATTTTCGATAAACTGGAAAAACAAGAAGTCCTTGCACCCTTGGCCCAGGGAAACCAGCTTCAACTCATGGAAGATATTCCTGATCGATGGGATGCCTGGAATATCGGCTACACAGGAAGACAATGGAACTTAGATAAAGCAGAGAGCATCAAGCTCGAAAAAGAAGGCCCAGTGATCGCTTCATTTAAGGTCAAGAAAAGCTATCTCGGTTTTTCTAAAGCCAAGCGCCAGCCTACCCCATATTTCCCGTCTTCTTTTTTTACTCAGGAAATCATACTTTACGAGGATATCCCTCGCCTTGATATCGAGATGAAAGCTGACTGGTGGGAGGATCATGTGCTTCTTAAAGTAGCTTTTCCCGTAGACGTGGAAAGCGATTCGGCTATCTATGAAATCCCGTTCGCTCATGTCTCAAGGCCAACGGCCCGCAACACTGACTGGGAAAGGGCCAGGTTCGAAGTTCCTGCTATCCGCTGGGCTGACCTCTCTGATGGAGAATACGGCGTAAGCCTCCTCAACGATTCAAAATATGGGTATGACATCAAGGACAACGTGATGAGACTGACTCTCCTGCGGTCCCCGTTGTGGCCTGATCCCATGGCTGATAAAGGTAAACACAAATTCTCTTATGCGCTTTATCCCCATAAAGGAGACTGGAAGGAGGCGGATACGGTCCTTCGAGGATATGAATTTAACTATCCTCTTCAGCCGTTTATCACGGATTCCCATCCAGGGGAGTATCCTCCCTCCTTTTCATTCTTCAAACCATCTCCGTCAAACATTATTCTGGCGACGATTAAAAAAGCAGAAGACCGGGAAAGCTTAATCTTAAGGCTTTATGAATCAGAAGGCACTGAGACCGAAGCCCTCATTGAATTCTTCCACAGGCCGGATAAAATCTATGAATTGGATCTTATGGAGAACCGGTTGCATTCAGTCCCGTTTGAGGAGAATTCTATATCTTTAAAGTTTGGAAAATCCGAGATAAAAACCCTCGAATTTGTTTATTAGATGTAACCCGTCCCTTTTATTAAAAAAAAGTGGGTTTGATAAATCAAACCCCTACATGGGAGAAATCAAATTCCTCCAGAAAAAGTAGCCTGTCCCCATTTTTAATTATTAGTAGGGGTTTAATAAATCAAACCTCTACATGAATCAAGCATCTACATGAGACGAATCAAATCTCTATATTAAATGATTAGTTTTCGCTCGTCTTTTACAACGTTCAGCACAATATGGGTAACTGTCCTATCCACATATTTTTGAGAAAGAACATTCTTTATAAAACTGTCGAGTTCTCCCCTGCTTTTAAAATGAGCGATCACGATAGAATCCCATTCTCCGGTGACATCATAAATCGCAAAAACATGTGGATCCTCCGCGATTTTCTCTTGAGTCTCTATGAGCTTACCGTGAGAAATTCGTATCCCCACAACAGCAATTAGATTAAAGCCGAAGTATTCCGGGTCAAGGAGGGGAATATATCCCTTTATCGCCCCCAGTTTTTCGAGCCTTTTTATTTTATTAATCACCACTGGAGCAGAGGTTCCGATTTCTTTAGCTATTTCTCGAAAGCTTTTTCTCGAATTCTGATTAAGAGACCTGACAATTTTTAATTCCAGCTCCTCGATCATCTTTCCTCCTTTATTATTATCTTATGTAATAAATATTATAAAAAAAATATATATATGTTAATAAATTATAAAATATATCTTGACACTTGGCAATATTTCTGTAGAATATTTATCTAAATGATACTAAACTCGCCATTCGAAGTCAAATTATACACAAAGGAGTCTGTTGAACTCCCCAGTATTTTAAAAGATAGACTCTCAAGAATTCAATTTATTTCTCAAACTGAAAGCATTGACGATATCCAGGAAATGTTTTCTTATGCAAGTAAAAATCAGCTCTCGATAATTCCCCGGGGAGCAGCAACTTATGGGATGGGTGGCATTGCTCCGCTCAGGCGGTCAATAATGGCCGACCTCACCCATCTTAACAGAATCTTAGATTTAGATGAAAAAAAGAAAACCATCCATTTCGAAGCAGGTCTAAGATGGTGGGACCTTAAGAACTTCTTGAGGGATTATTCTCTGGACCTCTATACCTACCCCACCAGCTTATTCTCTACTGTTGGAGGATGGCTGTCCACAGGAGGTTATGGAGTTAACAGCTTCGGGTACGGACACATATCAAACCTTGTTGATTCGATCGAAGTTGTAGCTCCCCAAAAGAAAAAAAGAATTAATCGCCAAGACCGTGATTTCAAATATTTTATGGAAGCCGAGGGCCAATTGGGGATTATAAGCACTGTGAGGCTCAAAATTAGAGAAGCTAAACCATCCAAGCCCTATCTCGTTTTCTTCAATAATACTTCAGAGGCTTCCAGATTTTTATCCGAGGTTTCAAAATCACTGAAAACACCGCCAGTCCACATTGCTTTTTTTGACCGGCATCGGCTAGAACACAAAAATTTACATCTTAACGGCAGAATCTCATTCCCAAGAATGGAAGGTATTCTTATAGTCTTTGAAGATCTCGCCTCAGAGGAAGAATTTTTAAGCCTGGTAGAGAAAAAAAAGGGAATACTAGCCGAGGATTATTTAGCAGCGTTCTTATGGAATGAAAGATACTTCCCGTTTTCCATAAAACATTTCCATCCCTCTATCCTCGGTACAGAAACAATCCTTCCCATCGAAAATCTCGATCATTACATTACCAGGACAAGAAAATTCGGCAAAAATTATGGCATCTCGCTCTCAACTGAGGCCACATTAATAAACGGAGGCGAGGCTGTCGTTTTCACAATTTTCCCTTCTGACCCAAAAAAACTCGTTCACTTTGCTCATCTTTTCTTGACTTATTCATTAGCTCATATCGCTTCCAAGTGTGACGGAAAGCCTTACGGAATAGGAACATGGAACCTACCCCTGACAGAGAAAAAATTCTCTGATAAAGACATAAAAGAATACTTGCGTTTAAAAAAAGAATTAGACCCTCTTAATCTATTAAATCCAGCTAAATCGTTCTCTCCAGACTGGAGAATCGTCTACCTCTTAAAACTGGCTTATTCAACGAGCGGATTATTTTCAAACGGAAATCCCTTTTTTAGGCCATTCCTTAAGATCCTGAGCCCCAACCGTGAGAAACACCAAAGGAGCCCGCTTGAGCCAGATGCCTGTGCAAACTGTGGAGCCTGTATTGCAGTCTGCCCTGCTTATTTCACGAACCGATCAGAAATCATCACCGCCAAAGGAAAACTCTTTCTCCTGAAGCAGCTGCTTGGCGGCTCATCCATTCCTGAGGCTGCTGCTGAGAACATATTTCTGTGTCTGCACTGTCATCTCTGTGAATATGTTTGCCAGAGTAAACTAACATTAGTGCCGGTCTGGGATAAACTCGAAGCTATCGCCGAAAAAACTTCTGAACGCCCTGAAGAAAAAATAGACGAATTCATAAAAAAGGTAGAATCTCACCCAACTTATACCAAGCTTTTAGATTCCTTGGGTGCTTCATCAAATAATATTCACCGGGAAATGAAGAATGTATAAAAGATACCACATAGATACATCTTTAGTTGAATTATCCACAACCAAAATAGGCAAGTTCGAGATCATGCGCAATGACGCTTGTTTGAACTGTGGTCGGTGTATGACTCATTGCATTTATGATGTCCACGAGCGAGATTCTGCTGATCCCCGCATAATGGCGGACCCAGTCAATCATCTCTGTAAGAACTGTTTCGCCTGCATTCAAAACTGCCCTTATCATGCCCTCGAAATGGTTATGAACAAGGAGTTTGAAAAGCTGGGAAACACTTATTGGACTCCTCAGGTTATCCACACTATCTGGAATGAAGCAGAAGAAGGAAAGATTCCTGTCCTTGGTTCAGGGTATCGTGGACGGTTTAGAGGTTCTGGTTTCGACGACATATGGACAGACATGTCAGAAATAGTCCGACCTACGAGGGACGGGATTCATGGAAGAGAATACATTGCCACCGCGGTTGACCTGGGGAGAAAGTTGGCCTGGATATCTGACTTTCGAAGACTCGACCTCCCAAATTCTTACGAAATTCAGATTCCGATGTTACTCGATACAAGTCCGTTGGGACTCAATTCAAAAAGTATAATTTTGTCTATAATAAGAGCTGCCCATAAGCTGGGGACTTTTGCCTTTTTGGACATCGAAAATTATGGCAATGAGCTGAAACCTTACCTTAAATCGATAGCTTTACGCTGCCCTCTCGATAAGATTACGAACCTCGATCAATCTCCCTGGAAAGAGGTGAATTTTATAGAGATAGACTTACCTCGACAATTTTCCATTTCAGAACTTGAACTTGCTCTTAAGAAATTGAAAAGCGAGAATCAGACCGCCTTAATCTCTCTCGGATTGACCGACCCCTCTCTTTCAAACGGAATTCTTAAACAATTTAAGGAAGAAAGGGCAGATATACTGAATATTCATGCTGACAACGATGGCCAAAGCTATGAGGGTAATATTTTTATCTGTGATTCCATAAGAAAAGCACAGCTTGATTTAGTTAAAGAGCGTATGCGGTGTGAAATCACAATACTAGCTAAAGGAGGGATTGCTGCTGCTGAGCACGTGCCAAAAATAATCATCTGCGGTGCGGATGCAGCAGTTTTGGACCTCTCTCTACTGGTTGCTGCGGGATGCCGGGTATGTAAGGGCTGCATATTAAATGATTGTCCTGCAGAGATCGAAAAACTCGATCCAGAAATTGCCGAACAACGCATAATCAACATGATATGCGCCTGGAGGGACCAACTTTTAGAGATACTGAGTGCTATGGGAATCAGAGATGTGAGGAGATTACGCGGCGAGAAGGGAAGAGCAATGTTCTATGAAGAAATAGAGAAAGAGTCCTTTGAATTTATTTTTAAGGAAAACGAGACCGCAAAATGAAAAGTGTTGAAATAAAAAGCTGCAACTCAAGATTTCATAAAAATATAGGTAAATACACAGTCTCTCTCAATGATAGCTGTTTTCATTGTGGACTCTGCGTCGAGATATGTCCCTATTGTGTCTTTGAAAGGAAAGATGGTTTCAACCATGTCTTGGCCCCTAATTCTGCGGGCTGCTTAGGCCCGGAATGCAAGGAAGGCCCTTATTATTGCACGACAAAATGCCCAGTAGATGCCATAAAGATCGAATTAGATCCTCAATGGCAGACTCTTGGAGATTTCCGCTGGACACCGGAATTGATAATCAGCACCTGGCAGCAAGCAGAAACAGGAGAAATCCCGAGCGGCAATTTTGAGTATAAAATTGGTGCTTCTGGAGGCGGGTTTGATAATTTCGATTTTGCTGTAGACCGTTTGACTGACATGTCATCCAGCGATATCAATAATATCATTACTTCCGATAAAATCAGTACCTCCATCTGTCTAAACCGCCGTGGAGAGGGCGCCTCGATTGAAATCCCGGTGCCCTGGTACGGAGCAGGTATGTCCTTCGGCTCCATAAGCCTGCCTTCAATGTTAGCTCGGGCTCACTCTGCAAAAGCATGGAAAACTTTTACATCGACTGGAGAAGGCGGCTATCCGGATGAACTCATTCCTTACTGCAATCATGTCATAACTCAGATAGCCACTGGATTGTTTGGAGTAAGTGAAGCGACGATAAAAAGGACGCCGATCATCGAATTTAAGTATGCCCAGGGTGCAAAGCCCGGTCTTGGAGGACATCTGCTTGGAGACAAAAACACACCAGGTGTGGCAAGAATGAGAGAAGCTGTTCCCTGGAATTCTCTTTTCTCTCCTTTTCCTTTCCACAGCGTCTACTCAGTCGAAGACCATAAGAAACACATTGATTGGGTAAAAACTATAAATCCCGATGCTCTCGTTTCGGTTAAAGTCTCAACTCCTTCGGATGTGGATATGGTCGCCGTGGGAAGCTACTATGCAGGAGCGAATATTATCAATCTGGACGGTGGTTACGGTGGAACAGGTGCTGCACCCGAGATTGCCAAGAAAAACATTGCCATGCCCATAGAATATGCGATAACAAAAGTCCATAAATTTCTTGTCGAGGAAGGCGTCCGCGAGGAAATAGTTCTCCTGGCAAGCGGGGGAATCAGAACTGCCTTTGACATAGCAAAATCAATTGCCCTTGGAGCAGATGGTGCTATCATCGGAACATCTGATTTGGTTGCCCTGGGATGTGTAAGATGCGGAAACTGCGAGAGCGGAAGAGGATGCCCTCGCGGTATTGCTACAACTGATCCTGAGCTCGAAAAACAGATCGACTATATCTGGGGGGCTCAAAGGATAACGAACCTTTACGCTTCCTGGCAAAAACAACTGAAACTACTTCTCCACGAACTTGGCCTCAAAGATATAAAGCAACTGAGAGGTCGAACAGACTTTTTAAGGCGCATCGATGAAAAATAAAGACATAATTAGCTTGATCGAGTCAAGACGCAAGCTTTCTCCTCCAGGCGACCTTAAAAAGATAGAAATGGAAGGAGGCTGTGGAGTTGTTGGCTTAGCCTGTGATGAAAAAATCTCAGGTAAGCACATCATGCAGTCTCTGATTCAGATGCGTAACCGCGGAAACAGCAAAGGCGGAGGCATTGCGGCTTTCGGGCTTAACTCTTCCCAGTGCGGTGTCAGCCAAAATATACTCGAAGAGGATTATTTGGTTCAGGTAGCTTATCTTGACCCGAGTGTCAGACATCAGGTGGAAAAAGAGTTCATATTCTCAAACCTGGATGTTCATACATCCTATCCTTTATCCACATTAAAAGATTATAGAACTGTTGACGACTTAGAAATGAAACCCCCCGAAGTTTGGAGATATTTCTGTCGGGTTAAAGAAAAAGCCCTGAGCCAGTTTATCCTCAAAAATAGCTTAGATGCTCTTGATAGACAAAAGGCTGAAGATGAATTCATCTATCAAAACACCTACCAACTAAACAATAAGTTTTACACTTCCCTTGGAGATAAAAGGGCGTTTGTCCTCTCGCATGGACGTAATATGATCATTCTTAAAATCGTTGGCTATGCGGAGCAGCTGATAGAGTATTATCAGATTGAAGACTTGGAGGCTCATATTTGGGTCGGACATCAAAGATATCCCACCAAGGGAAAAGTCTGGCATCCTGGAGGGGCTCATCCGTTTATGGGGATGAATGAAGCGCTGATCCATAACGGAGATTTTGCCAACTATTATTCCATAGCTGAGTACCTCAGTCAGCGAAACATCTACCCTCTTTTCCTGACTGATACAGAAGTCGCTGTGCTTCTTTTTGACCTGCTCAACAGAGTATACGAGTACCCTCTCGAGTACATAATCGAAGCCATTGCCCCCACTACTGAAAGGGACTTTTATTTATTGCCCGAGGAGAAAAGAAAGATATACCGAGCTATTCAGACATCTCATATCCACAGCTCTCCTGATGGACCCTGGTTTTTTATAATCGGACAGACAAACACCAAAGAAGATAGCTTCCAACTCCTGGGAATAACGGATACATCTATGCTCAGACCTCAGGTCTTTGCCTTCCAGGAGAACGGCGTGAACATCGGACTCGTGGCCAGCGAAAAGCAGGCAATTGATGCTACCCTGCGAGGCCTGCACCAAAAAGATAAAAGATTTCTGCCTCATGCTGACCTTTACTGGAACGCAAGAGGCGGAAGTTATACAGATGGAGGAGCGTTTATCTTTACTGTAAAAGGAAATGAGCTGGTAATAACAGATAAATTTGGGAGACGAATCTCAGTAGACAAAGAGCATGACTGTCCCTCTGTGAATATATCAACCGGAAATTCTGAGGATTTGGATACTGCAAAAAAAATAACTGAATTCACCAAAACAATAGACCAGAGATGGAGAATCCCGATAAGAGACAGAGCAGGCGGAGTATCAAAGACTGAGGAGTATCTCAATGAAATATTCCTGTCAATGTCTTCCCGAATACAAGCTGAAAGTCTATATCTCTATACAGACTGGGAGAAAAAAGACCGACTAGCCCCGCCAAGAACCAAAAAAGAAGTCCTGGTGATCAACTGTGAAAAATTCCCTTCAGAAGGGAGTCAATCGATTTCCAGGTTTATGGTGGAAGCATACCAGCTAGGCTGGAAAAATTTCCTGACTTTCAACTGGAGAGGTCAGAGATTTTGCGGCTGCGGGTTGGATTCGGAATCTAAAGATGTTCGGATAGAAGTATTTGGGAGTTCAGGCGATTATCTTGCTTCAGGTCTTGACGGAGCAGAAATTGTTGTCCATGAGAACGCTCAGGACCAAGTGGCCCAGATCATGAAGAGCGGAAAACTTGTAGTCCACGGGGATGTCGGACAGACTTTTATGTATGGAGCCAAAGGCGGCGAAGTCTATGTTCTTGGAAATGCAGCTGGAAGACCTCTTATCAATGCTGTAGGTGCGCCAAGAGTTGTTATAAACGGAACATGCCTTGACTATCTGGCCGAATCCTTCATGGCAGGCGATCCGCTGGATGGGGGAGGATTTGTCATTCTTCATGGATTGAAGTTCGATGAAAAAGGTGAATTAATCGAATCAGAAGAGCCCTATCCCGGAGGAAATCTTTTTTCACTTGCCTCTGGGGGAGCCATTTATATCAGAGATCCGTTTTTAAAAGTTGAAGAGGGCCAGCTAAACGGAGGAAGGCTTGTCGAGCTAACTGAAAAGGATTGGGAACTTATTCTCCCCTACTTAAAAGAGAATGCAAGACTGTTCAATATTACTGTAGAACGTTTATTGAGTCCGAATGGTGAAATCCGCTCTTTTAATAAGGTCTACAGGAAAGTTGAGGCAGTGGAACTGAAAGTCCTCTCTAAAAGCCATCGTTAAAAAAATGCTAAGTACTAAAAGGGGACAGGCTACTTTTTCTTTGCGGCTTGTCCTTTTAATGTACATAAAGGAGACAGGCTACCTTTCTTGCGTCGTATCCCTTTAGGAGTGTTTGAATTATCAAGTTCTAGCTGAAAAAAAGCAAATTCTCTTCTCTTTCGAAAAAAGTAGCCTGTCCCCTTTTTTCCTTCAAAGGAGGAAAAAATGAATGAATTGGTAGTAAATGTAAGATGTCCTTACTGCAAGCAGAGTCTAATGGATGAGGAAACCCAAATTGACAGCTATCCAAGCGTAAAAGTAGTTCTTCAAAATTCTAACAAGCGTGGAATGCTCTACTTGAGCTCGATTTATGGAAGCTATAACATTGCCTCAGATTTCCATATACCCATGGATGATATAGTCCTGTTTTTCTGCCCCCATTGTCAATCTTCTCTTCTGCTTAAAGATCTGTGCGACAAATGTAGTGCTCCGATGACATTTTTTGAATTAATGCAAGGTGGCAAAGTCCAGATTTGTTCGCGGCGTGGATGTAAGAAACACCTGATAGAGTTCTCAGATCTATCCCAAGAAATATCCACTCTATACAATACCTACGAAGTATTCGCTGATCCATCTCGCAAAAAGTGATAAGTTGCTTTAGGTAATAAAAAGTAATAAGTTGCTTTATTTAACTCTTCAATCAAAAAAAAGAAAAAGGGAGAAGAAAGGTGAAAATAGCAAGCATTTTGGCAATTCTTCTTGTATTGATTTTTATCCTTTCCAGTTGTGTTGCAGGCCCGAATAAGCTTGAGAAAAAACCAAATGCAGAAGGAAAGATAGCTGGATTCTTCATGGGTTTGTGGCACGGTCTTATCGCCCCTATCACGTTTATTATCTCTATATTTACAAAGAATATACGTTTCTACGAGGTTCATAACAACGGATTCTGGTATAATTTCGGCTTTGTGCTCGGTGCTGGACTCTTTTTATCAGGCGGCATCCTCGGTAAAGGAAGACGAAGAAGACGAAGGCGCTAAAGCAAGTATGGCCTTGTAGAAAAATTACATTTTCAAGATTTATTCCTGCAAAAACGAAGTTCCCTTCTTAACGCAAAATCAATAAGATAATTTGCGCCCCCGACGGGATTTGAACCCGTGTTGCCGCCTTGAAAGGGCGATGTCCTAGACCAAGCTAGACGACAGGGGCGCTGAGGGTTGGTGAGCCGTGCTGGACTCGAACCAGCGACACCCGGCTTAAAAGGCCGGTGCTCTCCCTCTGAGCTAACGGCCCAAAAAGAGCAATGACGTATTTAAAATTAAAAGAAAAAAAAGAGTTAAAATCAGTCGATGAGTTCAAACTTAATTATTTTCCACTGTCCTCGGCGGTTTATATTCAAAACTTCGTCTTTGAGGCTATACATCCTCAAATAAAGCTTGTAATTCTTGGTGCCTTCTTTACCTACTACTTTTACATCAACTTCCTTAGAATGAACCTCTCCCGTTAAATCTCTTATATTAGTAATATCGCCAGCTCCGAGAGAAAAACTGGTAATTTGTTCCTCTCTTGCCGTAGCTGCTTTAGCCTCATTATAATCTGTTTGCAACTGCTGATGGCTTGCATATATTTCATCATATGTAGCCTGAAGTTCCTTAACTTTATTCTGGGCAGCTCTTCTTGCCGTCCTTGTTCGAGCCTGGTCCCGTTCATATTCAGCATCAAGCAGTTCGTCTTTCGCATCAAGGGTTATCCCGACAGATTCTTCTACTTTCTTCTTCAATTCAAGCTCCGTTCTGTTCATTTCTGGCAATGAGGCTGGCTCAATATTCTCTTCGCTAACATTTACTATCTCCCAGCTTTCGACATCCATTGAAATCGGCTCCAAGGCCATCGTCGACATCGTGGTCACGTCGTTCAAGATTATTGCATTAAAATATCTTTTTAAAATTCCTTCTTCAGGGTGCGTTGTACAACTATGCAAAACAAATAAAAGGAGAATAACACCGATTGCAGAAAGGCTCTTTCTTTTCATCATTCCTCCTTCCTGTGTAAAATTAATTTACTTGTTCTAAATTTTACTTTTTTTTCAAGTAAAAAAGCAAGCTTAAATAACTTAGATTCTTGAAAAAAATTTCCCATAATTTAAATTCTAAAGAGAATCCTCTGTTTTGCTTAAGCCCACGGGGATAGAAACGGCAGGAATTCCGCCAAGATTTGCTGTTACTCTAAATATACTAGAGAAGAACACGGCAATTAGACCTTTTTTATCCCCGATAAAAGAAGCGAGCTCGGCTGGAAATGATGGCCTGCTCTCATCCATTTTTCAAAAATTATATTGGATATAAGCTGAAAAATCAATTTTGGATAATTTTCCACTTTTGGGTTGACAAAGGAAAGATTTCCTAATAGAATCTAATGTAATTATAAGAAATTCAATACTTTATCTATAATTACTCTAATCTTTATAGTTACGCTAGGTTCTTGCTTAAATGAAAGTACGCACTTATAAAATGATTCCCAGCTGAACTTCCCTAACGTCTTATAATTACACTCTAAATTTCATTAGTTGCTTGAAGAGAGGATCATTTCCCCGTTTTCAAGCTATGAATGAATCTTTGCCAGAGTTTCTGTCTTTAAATTTAATAAGGAGGTGAAAGATGGCAGTCAGAGTAGCTGAAGAGTGGTTCGCCATCTGCGCAGGATGTGAAGTAACCATCCTTGATATAGGAGAGCCACTCCTTGATCTATTACCCAAACTTGAGTTTGTCCATATGCCTGTCATAATGGATCATAAGTTATTTGGACAGACAGGCGATCAGCCGGGCCCTGAGATACCTGAAGCGGATGTTGGAATTATCACTGGCGCAATACGAAACGAAGAAAACAAAAAATTAGCTGAAGAAATGCGGAAAAAGTGCAAAACTCTTATTGCTTTAGGGGCTTGTGCCTGTTATGGCGGGGTACCAGCCCTGGCTAATCAGTTTATGCTTGATGAAATTTATGAAAAAGTCTATCGAGGTTCTGTTTCCACAGATTCGGCAGATACGCCCTCTCAAGATGTGCCGCCCCTAACTGATCGAGTCTATGCCCTTCATGAAGTTGTAAATGTCGATCTCAAACTTCCCGGTTGTCCGACAACGCCTGAATTAGTCGTCGAAGCACTTACTGCACTTCTGGAAGGAAGAGAAGTCAAACTCCCTGAGAAAAGCGTATGCGATGAATGCCCGACTATCAGAGAAAAGAAAGCCGTTGCAGATTTGAAAAGGCCACTTGAAGCCGTTGATTTTGAACCAGGAAAACCACTGGATACTGTTCGCTGTTACATGGAACAAGGCTTCCTGTGTAACGGTCCTGCTACAAGATCAGGCTGCGGAGGAGCAGAGAAAACACCAAGATGTATAAAAGCCTATATGCCCTGTCGAGGATGTTTTGGCCCTCTCTCAGATGAAGCCAATCCGATGGTTGATATGATGGGGGCTCTATCCACTATAGGTCTCGATGTCAAACAGATTCCAGATCGTGCCGCAACCTTCAACAGGTTTGCTGGTGCCGGTCGTTTGAGACCTATTCCAAAGAGGAGTTAAATCATGGGAAAAACATTAACAATTCA
>WVZK01000090.1:0-4607 GCA_011772475.1 Candidatus Aminicenantota bacterium
AATTGTTGCTCCCCTGGAAAGGAAGCGGCATAGACGACTCAGACAAAGGCACATCCTCTGGTTCAAAGTAAGGAGCGGAAATCCCTTCTTCCAATATCTGGAGAGCTTTTTGAGCACCAAGCTCTTTAACCAGTTTTGCTCTTAAAATTTCGCTTTGATAATCCACACAGAGAATCAAAGCCATAACTTCCTTGACGATAAGAGAATCCATTGGATTCCACGGTTGAGGCCTATAGCCTAAAAGCAAGAATTNNAAAGCAAGAATTCAGGGGGCCAGTTTAATTTTCGGGAATCCATCCAGGAATTGACTCCCTGGCTATAAGAGAGGATTAGATTCTTCATTTTGGATGAGAGTTTCTCATAATCCCTCTGTGCCGCTTCTTTAAGATCCAAGGTCCTAATAAACTTGTCCCTCTGCAAGGTTTTTCTTCCGAATATTTCAGAAAGTTCCCCCATACCTGCTCTTCGGGTAAGATCCATTTGCCACATCCTTTCTTGGGCATGAACATATCCGCAGGCAAAAAAGAGGTCTTTCTCGTTTTGAGCAAAAATATGAGGAACACCCCAACTATCTCTGATTATTTCGACGTCTGTTTCTAAGCCTAATGAAAAGACATTACCGCTTATCTTGGGCATAGAGCGATAAAAATGAACAAAAAAGAAGACGAGGCAACCTGACAGGAAAAAAAGGATAGAAATTACAGCGATCTTAAGAAGTTTTTTCATTAAAAACGAGGATTATCTTGTGACTTCTCCTCAGTACCGGCAACTTCATCAGCTCTTTTTAAGACCTCGTCGGAAAATTTAATCCCTTGCTTATCAGCAGCATCAAGGTTAAGGTGCATCCTCACTTTGCTCATATACTGAATAGGAATCCTAGCAGGACTCTCACCGCCCTTAACCCTAACAGCGATTTCTCCGGCTTTATGACCCATCTCGAAAAAATCCCATCCTAGAGCTGCACAGGCTCCACGTTGAGTGGAGAGCAGAAATCCGCCAAAAAGAGGAATTGAATTTTCCTCTGCTACCATGCCAATGGTTTCGAAAGAGGCGTTTATCGTATTATCTGAAATTTGATACATCGCATCAATTTTCTTATTTATTAGGAGTTGAGCAGAGTGAAGAACTTCGTTTTTATTTGCGATCGGAACATCCACTATTTCAAAGCCCAGTTCTCTTGCTCTTCTTTTAGCTACCTCTAAATAAAATTCTGAATTGATCTCTGCTGGTGTCCACAAAGTTCCGAGTCTTTTGGCTCTTGGCAAAATCTCTTTTATAAACTCTAGACTCTTTTCTATAGGTCCTCTTGATGAGACTCCTGAAACATTGCTCCGATGGTCCTGGGCACTTTTGCCAGCTCCGGCCAGGAAAGGATTAGCAACAGAAGAAAATATGATTGGAATTTCATGAGTTGCAATCAGAGCAGCTTGAAGACATGGAGTTGAAAGAGCAACAATCATATTAACATCCTCATCAACAAAGTCCTGGGCAATCCTTTGGACTTCAGGAAGATTTCCGTAGCCGTTCCTTATTTTTAGCCTGATATTCTCGTTATCCCTTAAACCATTATCCTCTAAAGCACGAATAAAACCATCTCGAACTGCGTTAAGTGTTGGAGCGTCGTTAAACTGAAAAATGCCAATCGTATAAAGACTTTCTTGTTTTTTTTCACAACAGAAGAAACCGCAAAGAAAAAGGACCATGGATAAAAAAAGGATTATGGCTTTTCTCATTTAGCTATTCCTCTTTTTTCCTAAACATAATAATCAAAAAAAATCTCAGGAGCAATCTTTTTTTGGGAAAAAAGAGGGAAAAAAGGAAAAAAGGGGACAGGCTACTTTTTCTAAAGTGCTGGGTTTGATGAATCAAACCCCTACAGAAAAAATGAGAAAAAATGGGGCCTGGCCCCATTTCTTGTTGCCATTTCTTGTCAGCAAGTAGAGGAAGCCCTCTTTCTCCCAGTAAAAGTAGCCTGTCCCCTTTTTCGCTTCCCTTCTTTTTGTTTTTTTGTTTAAAGAAAAAGTAGCCTGTCCCCTTTTTTTTTGGGATAATAAGGCATAAATTAAACAGAAACAAACAGTGATCCCATGGCAGATTATTTTATTGGCACAGCCGGCTGGAGCTATGCTGACTGGGAAGGAATTGTCTATCCTCAAAAAAAAGTTCGAGGTTTTCACGCTCTCATATTCTTAGCCCAGTATATAAATATTATAGAAATAAACAGCACATTTTACAGACCGCCCGTAATCCAAATTTCACTTTCCTGGATAAAAAAAGTTGAAAACTATCCTGAGTTTCTCTTCGCCGTCAAGCTCCATCAAGTTTTTACTCATGAAAGAAAGGGCTTCACCCAAAAAGATGTGGATAATTTTAAGCTCGGCATCGAACCTCTCAGGGCTAAAGAGAGGCTGGCCTCTATTTTGATTCAATTTCCTTGGTCTTTTGCGAGCACGACCTCAAACAACGCATATTTGATTAAGCTATTCAAATCTTTCTCTGATTATCCCCTTGCTTTAGAAGTAAGGCATTCTTCCTGGGATAGCCCAGATTTCTATAAGCTTCTCTCAGAATACAACGTAGGCTTCTGCAATATAGACCAGCCTATATTTCGAAACTCGATAAAACCCAGCTCTATCAGCACAAATCCCGAATTCTCCTACGTCAGGCTGCACGGACGAAATTACAAGAATTGGTTTAAGCAAGATGCGGGCAGGGATGAACGATATAATTATCTCTACACGAAAGAAGAACTCGAAGATTGGATCGAGAGAATAAAAGATTTAGGCAATCAAAGCAGCAAAGTCTATGTTATCACCAATAACCATTATAGAGGACAGGCATTAGCTAACGCTCTGCAGATCAAAAACCTAATTACAGGGGAAAAACTAGATGTCCCCCCTCTTCTTGTCGAGCAATATCCTGTCCTAAAAGAATTGGCGAAAAAAATAAGTGAAGGGCAGCTCGGTTTATTCGATGAAAAATAGGAGCCAGCAGGAGGAGACTTAAAAGCATGTGGTGGGAAAACAACTTCGTGAACGTAAAAGGAAAAAAGCTTTATCTTGAGGACAAAGAAGCCTCGAAGGTGGCTAAGGCGCAAGGAACTCCGGTTTATGTCTACAGTAAAAAACAGATTCTTTCTAACTTTGAAACACTTCTTAACGCATTCGCTGGCAAAACATCGCTTGAAGTTAAACTATACTATGCAATGAAAGCAAATCCTCATCAAGAAATCTTAAAAATTCTAAAAGAAGTCGGAGCCTGTATAGATGCAGTCTCCCCTGGAGAAATCGCTCAGGCTCTTCGCGCAGGATTCAATGCGGATAGAATATTCTTCACAGGAACCAGCCTCAGCGCAGAAGACCTCAAACTGGCATTTGATCAGGATGATCTGGTGGTCAACATTGATGCTGAAGAACAACTGGAGCTTATGAAAGAAGTCAGGGAGAAATGGTTCAAGCACAAAAAAATAAAGGTGGCAGTTAGGTGGAATCCCGGGATAGGAAGAGGATTTAACTCGAAAGTCGTCACTGCTGGAGACAAAACATACGAAGGAATGCCTATTAAGTTCGGAGTTGAAGATAAAAAGGTCATCGGGACTTTCACCAAGGCATCTCAATATGGTTTTATTCCTGTAGGATTGCATCACCATCTAGGCTCTGGCTGGACCAAGCAGGATTTTGAAGCAGTAAAGGATGCGGTTGATAAGATGGTCCAGAAAGCAGCCGAGGTGCAAGAGCAGGGATTTGCGCTTGAATTTCTTGATTTTGGCGGCGGATTCGGACCCCGATTTTCTTTAGACCAGGATAATTTTCCGGTTAAGGAATATGTAGAATATATTTGCCAAAGAACAAAAAAATCGGACTTAGGGGTAAAAACCATCGCCATGGAGCCGGGAAAATATTTAGCCGCAGACGCAGGTGCGCTGCTGGTCAAGGTTGAGTATATGAAAAAAAGCTATAACAACATCTTTGCTTGCGTGAATGCAGGAACCTTTAACACCGTGCCAAGACCGGCTATTTATGCAGGAGCCTACCATCATATAGTTAATTGTTCCAACGTGAATTATGGAAAAAAGGAAAGGATTACAGTCGCCGGAAACCTATGTGAGACAGGAGACGTATTCGGAAAAGAAATAGAAATGCCTGTGCCTAAGAGGGGTGATATTTTGGCTGTGCTCTGTACAGGTGCTTACTGCAAAAGCATGGCTTCAGATTTTAACCTGAGAGAAATACCAAAAGAAATCATCATTTAATCAGCGCTCCCTATGATCAAACACATCCCTAACATTGTAGGGGCCTGATTTATCTTGTAGGGGCTTGATTCATCAAACTCACATAAAAAATGGGGCCTGGCCCTATTTTCTCCATTTTCTCAATCAATTTTTTCTAAAATCTCATTGAGCGCAAGCTCTGCCTGAGGATAAAGGAATCGAAATCCTGCCTCCAGAAGTCGTCTTGGAGCAACCCGCTGGCCTGATAAAAGCGTTTCCTTTGCCATTTCACCAAAAATTATCCGAAGAACGAAACCTGGAACAGGGAACCAAGAGGGCCTCTTCATGATCTTTCCCATAATATGAGAAAAATCCTTTTGAATGAGTTGATGCGGTG
>WVZK01000090.1:4637-13079 GCA_011772475.1 Candidatus Aminicenantota bacterium
AATACTCGAGCGAATGATAACACGTCGTACTTTATGAGTTTCAACCTCCCGAGTTGATTGCTCCCATTTTTTGACCACCTCAACAAGAAAACCATCTCCGGGAGAAGATGATTCATCAATAATTTCATCCCCTCGGGAGCCATAATAACCAATGGCTGAAGCCTGAATGATTACCCTGGGTTTTTTCTCGGCAGACTTTACTGCTACAACAATAGCTTTTCCTGCATCGAGCCTGCTCTGAAGGATAGATTGCTTCCTTTTTGGCGTCCAGCGTCCAGAGCCTATGTTTTCCCCCGCCAGATTCACAACAGCATAAGCGCCATTAATATATTTCTGCAAGACCTCGGCGCTTTTCCCGTCCCACTCAACAACTATGGCATCAGTCCCAAAGATTTTTTCTCCTTTCTCCTTGCTACGAGAGAGAGCAACGACATCATATTTTTCTTCAATCAGACGAAAGCAGAGGGCTTTCCCGATAAAACCTGTGGCGCCTGTAACTATGATGCGAGCCATTTTTTAATGATCAGATCCTTGGTTATTTTTGTATGCTCTAAAGAGCCTAAGCTTTTCATTTCATTTATCTCTTCGATTTTATTAGATTCGATAATTTCTTCATTCTTTCTTCTTTTCTTAGCGCTAAGGGCTCTTTATTCTTGCTATAAACACCCACATTCTCTTCAAAAGTCGATTTTTTATCATTCTTGTAAAAGATTCCCAGCGGAAGTTTTTCTGTTTCTATAGCCTTTTGGAATGCATTTCCTCGGTCAGAGGAATCGTGAGAGCCATTCAGATAATAGGTATTCTCTTTAAACCATTTATGAGTATTCACCTTGTTGAACGAGACACAGGGCTGAAATATATCCACAAGGGCAAAGCCTCTATGAGAAATAGCCTCTATGAGGATATCTTTTGTCTGCTCGATGTCGCCTGAAAAAGCCCTGGCCACAAAGGAGGCGTCTAAAGCTACGGCAAGAGCAAGCGGATTAAAGGGCTCCAGGAATACACCTTTCACCTGAACCGGAGTTTTAAATCCGATTTGACTCGTGGGCGATGCTTGTCCCTTTGTTAAACCATAAACCATGTTGTTGTGTACGATGTTTGTTATATCGGGATTCCTCCGAATCGCATTGATAAGATGATTTCCTCCTTCCCCATACATATCTCCATCACCACTCTCAGCAATGACTGCAAGGTCAGGATTCACAGCCTTTATAGCCGTTGCAGGAGGTATTGCCCTCCCATGGAGTCCGTTGAAGAAATTTGTCTTGAAATAATGGGGAATCTTTGCAGCTTGCCCGATGCCTGAAACAAGCACAAGTTTCTCAGGTTTTATACCAAGCTCGGAGAGTGCAAGCTTTAATATCTTGAGAATACTGAAATTTCCGCATCCAGGACACCAAGCAATATCAATATCACCCATTTCATAAATTTGGCTTTCCATCATGTGTTCTCCTTGCTTAATATTTTTTTAATCTCTGTTACAACTTCTTCTACTGAAAAAGCTAGACCGTTGTATTTAAGAATTTTTGTCTCGATATCCATTCCAGTGTTGAGTTTTATCAACTTGCCGAGTTGGGAGGTGGCGTTGTTCTCTATAATTATATTTTTCTGCGCTTTCTTAAGATAATCCCTTGTTCCTTCATAAAGAGGATAGACCTGGTTGAAATGCAGGAATGAAATATCTTCTCTTCCTAGCTCTCGAAGCGCTTCCCTGACAACATTATAGGTGGATCCCCATCCAGTAATTAAAATCCTGTAATCGCTTGAACCGACAAGCTCAGGAGGAACAACCTCTCTTCTTATCGAATCCAGCTTTTTAAGTCTCTTATCCACCATTTTCTTTCTTAAAACTAGATCCTCGGTGATGTGAGCTTCTTCATCGTGCTCGTCGCTGTCCACTCCCACAAGTCCCTCACCGAATCCTGGAATACCCCGAGGAGATATTCCGTCTTTGGTCAGCTCATATCTTTTGTATCCTTTATCTGTTCTTATCACATAATTTTCAACTCTCGTATCAGAAGCATCGAGAAGAGGAAGGTTCATGAAAGAATCTATTAGATATTGGTCGGTCAGAACAAATACCGGAATTTGGAACTTATCGGCTAAGTTGAAGGCCTTTTGGGTTAGAAAGAAGGCATCCTTGATGTTTCCAGGCGCAAATACGATACGCGGGAATTCTCCGTGGCCAGAATAAAGAGCGAGCTCTAAATCAGCCTGTTCTGTCCTAGTAGGTAAGCCCGTAGCTGGGCCGGGGCGTTGTCCAATATGAATTACAACAGGAGTCTCGAGCATCCCTGCCAGGCTAACTCCCTCTATCATAAGAGCGAAGCCTCCTCCAGAAGTTGTAACCATGGACCTTGCTCCAGCGTAGGAAGCTCCGACGGCCATGTTTATTGCGCTGATTTCATCCTCTGCCTGCTCCACCACAACATCAAAGTCTTTCATCTGCTGAGCGAGAAAGACCATGACACCAGTGGAAGGAGACATGGGATAGGAAGAAAGGAATTTACAGCCACCGGCAAGTGCGCCCAAGCCCACTGCCTCTGCTCCGTTTAAAAGATTTTCATCCTTGACTTTCGGGCTGCTGGAGATGGCAAACTTGACTTTTCCTGAATTAAGAAGCTCAGCTCCAATCTCGTAGCCTTTTTTTATGGCTTCGATATTTTTCTCGATTATATCTTCGCTTTTCTTAGAAAAAAATTCTTTAATAATATTGGTGATAAATCCTTGTTCAACCCCAACTGTTCCTAAAACTACTCCTGCTGCGATTATGTTCACGTAAATCTTCCCACCAATCTCAGACGCGATCTTGGAGAAAGGAATATCTATGTGGTTTTTCTCTGGTAAACGAAAATCTTCGGGAATGATATTTCTTTTACCGAGAACTATCGTGTCAGCTGAAATTCTTTTCTCCACATGCTTGAGCGCGCCCTTATGAAAAGGAATCAATAAATCCATCCTATCAAGGAGGGCAGAAACTCTTTTTGAAGAAATTCGTATTTCAGTCGAGTTGCTCCCGCCCCTCACGCGGGACATGTATTCTTTTGTCGCAAACACATGAAATCCAGAAAGTTTCAGACACTGGGCAAGAATCTTTTCAACGGTCTGGATCCCTTGGCCAGCTTCCCCACAAAGAACAACTGAAACCTCATCTTTTTTTTGAGCTCTACGGGCGTTCATGAAACCCTCCTTTATTTTTAATATCTACTTTTTCGCCAGGTAGAAATTTTATTATTTCACTTTGAAAAATTGAATTCAAGGATAATTTCTTAGAATTTCTATACTATTAGTATAAAAAAGTAAAACATGGTTGAAGACGATTCTTTCTTCGTCGATAATATAGATAGAGACAAAGACAGTGTTTAATCAGATGATAGAGCTAAGAAAATTCGTAGAAAATTTCTATAAAAGAATAACAGACCTAAAAAGAAACGATGAATATAAAAAATGTTTAAACTGTGATTGCTATTTTGGGTTGTTGTACTACATGAATGAAGAATTGCAAAAAAATCAAGACCTGATTAACAAGCAAAAGCTTGCGGATATTCTTTCGGCTTTTAATAAAAGAAAGGAAATCAAAATATACAAATGTCTGGGTTGCGACCCATGTCCGCCAGCTGAATGGACAGCCGAATTAATAAGAAAGTCTCAAACACGTCAATAAACTGCAAGGATTTGATTTATCAAATTCATATTATTAGTATTTTAATGGTTTGGATCATCGAGGCCTCCTTCTATGTGGGGTTTGATTTATCAAGCCCCTGGATTAAAAAACATGAAACATTTCCTAAAAGAAATACGTATTTAATTAATGAATTCTGTTTAGAAACCTCTACATTTTATGATAAATTTACGTATCAACTAATAGAAGGAAAATGGCATGAAAAAAATAACTTCAGTCCTATCTTTATTTGCTTTTCTTTTGACTCTTTCCTGTGGGATTTCTTTATCCCAAGAGGTCGATCTTAGCGGAACATGGGAAGGCAAAACCGAAGTCCCTGACTCCCCGGAACCGAATCAGTTAACTGTAGTCATAGAAAAGATTGACGGGGAATATAGTGGAACGATTAACGACTCCTTGGGATTTGCCGAGGATGCAGAAATGGAGGATATCAAATTTGAGGACAACACTTTAACTTTCAGCTTCACCATCTTTGACGGATTCGAGTACAGCACAATATACGCAACTCTGAAAGTAGAAGGAAATAGGATGATTGGCAACTGGGAATCAGAAGAAGGCACTTCTGGTCCGGTAGAGCTGGTAAAAATAGATTAATACTACTTAAAGGTAATTTTTACTTCAATTTTTCTTAATTTCTATCATCAACCCGACTTCTTCAGACGACTTCCTAAAAGGTTTAGTTTGAACCTTCTTATTGTCTCGGGAGGGATCTTCTCGCCTTCCGAACTCTCAAAACAAAGGGCATCAAAAGGACATTGAACGATACAAGCCCCGCATTGAATACACCTTTCTCTGTTTATCATTGACGCCGTATGTTCCATTTTGTCCACTTCAAAGCAGTTTTGAGGGCAAACCTTCTCACAAAAACCTGCACCTTTGCAACCTTCCTTATTAAGGACAACCTCCAGTTGTTTCTCCGCTAGTAACCCACCCCTGAAGGTAGGAGTACTGCCAGCCAAATCAAAACTCAAGATAAAAATGACAACAAATGAAATAACGCTCCAGCGTAAAACTACTGCCAAAGAAAAATCTTTGGCTAAAATACTATAAGCAAAAAGCGCAAGTACGATTCCAATCCACAAAAGCAATTGAAAGCTCATCCGTCCTATCTTGGAAAAGAGAGTACTAACCTTTTTCCCTTCTGAATTCATAAAGCGTGAATAAAGAGGAAAGGATAAAAAGATTATAAAAGAAAGCCCCCAAACTAAAAGTATTAAAGTAAGAACAGATTTTGGCCAGAAAAAAATCATGACGAGAGAAAGAATCCCTGATAGAAAAAAAGCCCAGGCAACGGCCATCTCTAGGCGTTGTGTCCAGGGAAAAGCGACTCCACTCATTACTGTTGTTTTTTTTAAACTATTTTTTAAAAAATGAGGAATATCTTTGGCATAAACAGGACCCCAGATCACTCTCCATCCAGTTTTTTGCTTGATAACTTTAGCTTCCACTCCTGTCGCCGCAAGTTGCGGAAGGATTATTTTCTTGTGGGCAACAAGGTCTTCAATTCCGCTGGTCTTCAGCACAGAAATAACCTCATGATTCGTCAGATGACCACCAGCCGAAGCACACCAGACATTGATTCCCCGGCTGTTGGCTACAAGAAGAAAAGCTTCCATTCCTTCCAGCACTCGTTTGACTCTCTGAACAGTGAGATGATAATTGCAGGTCAAAAAGACTGGCGAATCCTTTCCTGGATTTCCTATCTTTATCAAACCTGTTTTACAGGGAAAAGGGAAAAGCCTCAGGAGTGTTTCCAGAGCATTAAAAACTACAAACCTTAAGAATCTCATTTGTTTGTTCTTTAGGGTTTCCTTGCTATTAGCTCGATGAAGTTTTCGCCTCTGTTTATTTTAATTGATTTAATATCAAAGCCTGAGTCCCTTATTTTTTCTGGTAAATTTTTCAAAGCCTTAGTCGTCGTTTGAGTGATTATAAATACTATAGCCCCAAAGAATATTCGCCTCAGCCCGTTGATAATTTTTTTATAAATTTTTTCGGGCCTCACTTCATCAGCAACGAGCAAAAGCCCTCCTGGCTTAATTATTCTCTTGGCCTCTCGTAAAGTAAAGGAAAGCTCATCATCATCTAATTCAGAAAAACAAAGGCCACTCATCATCACGTCATAGCTATCCGCCTCTTCCCGGTCTAACTCGGCAATGCCCATCTCACAAAGCTCAATCTGTTCAGTAAGATTTAACTTATTGGCCCAAATTTGAGCAATCTCTAGCATTTGAGAATTGATATCGATTCCCTTCACTCTCCCCCCCTTCTGGGCAGCTCTAATACTCAGTGCTCCTGTCCCACAACCTATATCAAGTACCTTATCTCCTTCCTTTATGTGTGAGGCTAATCGATCATAAACTTTATCCAGTCTTCCACCAGTAAGAAGTCGAATGCCCAAGTCATACCTCTTAGGAGCTGACTCAAGAATCTTCATTAGTATGTAGGTACTCATTTACAGAGTTTACCCCGTGCATTGATAGCTGTTTTTAAATTATGGTTATCCAATTTTTAAATTTTTTGCTAAATGAATTCATTCTTTGCCAAACTGGGTTAACTGTGCCTAAAACTCATGACTACGATAAAATTTATTAAATTTAGGGTAAGAATGAGTGCTACTTAACCTCAATTCCTCCAAACATTGCTGTTGCCCTGATGAATAAGGTAGCTTTTGTTTCTTCCGGAGGCACTGCTTTATGCTTATCTTCAACTCCTCCAAAGATTGAACTACTGTCAATAACGACTTCCCAATCGCTGGGGACCAAAACTTCAATTCCCCCAAAAATTGCGGTTAGCTCAATCGAAGCTTTATTATCCGCCAGACCTCCCTGGGTGAAGTCTAAATCAATGCCGCCAAAAAGAGCTGTTGCCTTGCCACCCCGAAATTCCGGCGTGCTAAAACGCCTCTTTATCCCCGAAAAGATTATAAAAGCATCTAAATCTTTCTCTTTGATTTCAGGGGCTTTTTCTTGAAAAGGCTTAAATCGCGGCTTGAATATAATCCACAGCCCTGCGGCTATAATCAGCAGGGGCCAGAAATAAAGCCAGATTCTGCCTCTAATGATATCCAGATTGACAAGCATAAAAAAGCCGCCGATCAAAAGAAAGATAACTCCGAAGCCGGCGATGCGAAACTCATGCGCAATCAAGTGCCATAAGCCGATAAAAATGAGGATGAGAGGCCAATATGTAGAAAAGACTTCTCCGATATCCAGCCTGCCTAAATTGCCAAGCAAAAACAAAGCTCCGATCAAGATAATCAATAATCCTGAAAAGATGCGACCTTGATAATCTCTTATTCTATTCATTTTCCATCTCCTTATTTAAAGTTTATATTAAATTCACTTATAAAAATAAACAAAAGTTTTTTAGAAAATGTTGAGATATGATTAGTTATTTGAGATAAATTTTATCTGGATCAAGTTCTTCCCGAATAATGCCTAATTCCTTTTTCGTAGGCGACGTTGTCCTGATAAGATCAAATTTAATTTTTATTTCCCATGATATATTGGCTTTAATATCCTCTATAGAAACTCCGGGATATATCTCTCGCAAAATCATCTCGTGCGCTAAATTTGAGAAGTCGTATACACCTAAATCAGTGATGACAAGTACAGGTCCTCTTCCCGGCATATTATATTTGATCCTTTGGTTATCCTGGTCAATAAATCCTGGGCTTGTTACAAAATCAATCTTTCGAGGAAAAGTTCTTTTATTCTGCTTTGCGATAATAATGATTTTTTTGGCATGTATTGCTATTTCACAAGCCCCGCCACTTCCCGGGAGCCTTACTTTAGGTTTACTATAATCTCCGATAACCGTAGAATTGATATTGCCAAATCTATCCACCTGGGCACCTCCTAGAAAACCTACGTCAATTAAGCCTCCCTGGAGATAATAATTAAAGACTTCGACCATTGAGCATACTGATATTGAATCTGTAACAAGACAGGGGTCGCCGATAGAAAGCGGTAAACGAGAGGGCACAGCCCCAACAGCTCCTGATTCATAGATAAGGGCAAGATCAGGCGCTTGAAGTCTTCTGGCAAGATTGCAAGCTAGGTTTGGCAATCCTATGCCGACAAACACGACTTCCTTATTCCTAAGCTCCCTTGCCGCCCTGGCTACCATAATTTCAGAAGGTGAATAAGAATCCATAGCTTCCTTTCTCCGTTAAAAATATATAGTATTATTATTTGAAGTTAATCTTCAGTATCCATAATTTACGGGAGAACATAGTTTCTTCTCTGCTTTTAACCTCTCAACATTGCGTGCACCCAGCTTTTCCATGTATTCCTCTCGATTAGAAATCCCAAGTATCCAATCTGAAATGTATTTCTCCATTGCTTCCTGCTCTTTAGAGATATTATACCAATCAACATAAAATTGATTATCCCGATCATAATATCCCTGAGCATAGCTGGGATGTGCAGCAAAGGGTTCAATCACTATTGCATCGACAATCATGCCAGGAATCAGAGTACGATTGGGATCTCGACGAATGACATTACTGCTCACCAATTCTTCAGCCACGATAATGACACGCTCCGAGGCAAACGCCGCTTCTTTTTGAACTCCCATCAATCCCCAGATTTGAGCATTTCCTGACTCATCCACTCTCTGGACCTGGATAATAGCCACATCTGGATTTAGAGCCGGAACCGTAAAAAACAGCTCGTCTGTATAAGGGCATCTCACAGATCTTATGTTTTTATTCTTCCTAGAAAGAGTGCTGCCTGAAAAGCTTTTTATATGCATGA
>WVZK01000016.1:0-3749 GCA_011772475.1 Candidatus Aminicenantota bacterium
AAACTCGTTAAGGGGGGTCCAGCGCCTGATACAGAGACTCTGCTTGCGGATTTTGGCGGTAAGGTTCCCGAAGATTTGATGATCATACGGGGAGACCCCCGGAGAACAGAGGGAGGTTACTACCTCGTAACTCAAGTAGCTCCTGTTACAGGAAAGGATCTGCGAGATGCCCGCCCCTCCGTCGATGAGTGGAACAATCCAGCCGTATTATTCTCGTTTAACGCGGACGGAGCTCGAAGGTTCGCTAAACTTACCGGAGAAAATATTGACAAACCCTTGAGCATTATCCTGGATGGAAAAATTCAAGAAGTGGCAACTATCGAAGACAGAATCACTGATAGTGGAATATTACGTGGCAGATTCACGCAAGAAGCGGCCGAAGATATTGCGCTTGTGCTTAGAGCGGGTGCGCTTCCAGCCTCGATAAAATACTTGGAGGAGAGGACAATCGGTCCTTCACTGGGCGCTGATTCCATCCGGAAAGGACTTTCAGCTATCTTCATAGCCTTAATTTTAGTATTGATATTCATGATTTTCTATTACCGGCTCTCTGGAATTAATGCCATTATTGCCCTCATTTTGAACATCATCATCCTGATGGGCACTTTAGCCTATTTTAAGGCGGTCCTAACCCTCCCTGGTATTGCTGGAATCATACTGACTATAGGAATGGCAGTCGATGCCAATGTCTTAGTCTTCGAGAGGATAAGAGAAGAGCTTTCTTCGGGCAAAGGCATTTTGAGTGCGATCGCAGCTGGTTTTTCTCGTGCTTTCAAGACAATTCTGGATGCAAACGTAACTACTATCATCGCCGCCATTTTCCTCTTCCAGTTTGGAACCGGTCCGATTAAGGGATTCGCAGTAACTCTTATTATCGGCATCACAGCAAGCATGTTCACAGCCGTGTTTGTTTCCCACTTAATCTTTGACGTATTCCATGCAAAAAGAAAAAAAAGAGACAAATTAAGTATATAAAATGCAGATATTCAAAAAACCCGACTTCAATTTTATGAAGTACAAGCTCTTTGCTTTCGGCCTGTCCGGACTCATCATCATCGGAGGCATTATTAATATCACAAAAGGCAAAGGGCTGAGTTATGGCATCGATTTTGCCGGGGGCTCGCTGGTCCGGGTGTTACTAAAAAACGAGATTCTTATAGATGAAGTCAGGAAATCGTTGAGTGCGGTTGGTTTAGAAAAAAGCAGGATACAGGAAATCGGCACAAGCAAAAGAGAATATTTGATAAGAAGTTTACAGATTACAGAAGAGAGCCAAGAAGAAGAAATAGAAGCACATGAGATTATCGGGAACAAAGTAATAGAGGCTTTAAGACTTGAGGAAGACAGAGTAGCTCTCGAAAAGGGTTTTAAAGATTTGAACACTGTTGATGAAAGGGAATTAACTCTCATTCTCGAAGCTTCTTTTCCCGAAGAAGCATTGGCTATCGCTCAAAATATTCTTTCTTTCAGAATCTCAGAAGGGATTATTCAAGATTATGCCCAGCTCCAACGAGAGACAGGAATAAGCCAGGAGACTATTGGCGCCCTTGAGGGCAAAACATTTCTTGGCAGCTTAGCAGTTCTAAGCAAGGAATCAGTGGGGCCTCAGGTCGGACATGACTTGAGAAGAAAAGCTACTCTGGCAGTAGTCTGGGCCCTTATCGGAATGCTCATCTACATAGGGATCCGCTTCAAGTTTGCCTACGGAGTTGCTGCTATCTTGACCTTAGCCCACGATGTTTTAATCACTATCGGTATCTTCTCTTTGACTAATAGAGAAATAAACCTTCCGGTTATAGCTGCGATGCTAACCATAGTCGGATACTCATTAAATGATACCATCGTTATCTTCGACAGAGTTAGGGATAATCTAAGAATTTTGAGAAAACATGAATTTGAAAGAATTCTTGATACGAGTATTAACCAAACCTTAAGCCGTACAGTGATAACTTCAGGAACAACTTTCTTGACAGTTCTGGCTCTTTATTTATTCGGTGGAGAAGTTATAAATGATTTTGCCTTCACCATGATTATTGGAGTTCTCACAGGAACTTACTCCTCTATCTATCAATCCTGTCCGCTCCTTTACTACTGGAATAAAATTTTCAAGCCAAAAAAAGGCATGAGGAAATGATTATTTTAGACTTGTCAAAAACCTTTTTTTCATTTATACTTTTTTTTGGCGATATAAAAAATGCCTTAAAATGAGGTAAGAAAATGGCTGAAAAAATTAAGCCTAAAGAAAAACCTAAGGAAGAAATCCCTTCTCTTTTCAAGGACTCTTTCTTTATCGCTGAAAAAGGAGGCATAAGAAGAGCTTTAGCTCTTCCTACGGCTATTCTTGTCCATCTCTTTCTCGTAGCCGCTTTTATTATTATTCCTCTTCTTAGCATCCAAGACCTGCCAACAGTAGAAATCTACAGTGCCTTTCTTGCACCTCCACCGCCTCCACCGCCACCACCTCCTCCCCCAGCTAAAAAGCGCGAAAGCTCGAAAAAAAGAACCCGTATCAGACCTGTCCAAGCTCAAACCACCATCGAACCTGGCAAGCTCGTAGCTCCTGTGGAAATCCCCGAAGAAATCGCTGAAGAAGAACTCAGCGATATCGGCATCGAAGGCGGAGTCGAAGGCGGAGTCGAAGGCGGAGTCGTCGGCGGAGTGCTCGGCGGAGTCGTCGGCGGAATCCTCGGCGGTGTTGTCGGTGAAGTCGAAGCTCCCATTAGAGCAATGGGAGAAATTAAACCGCCTAAATTAATCAAGGAAGTTAAGCCTGTCTATCCTGAAATTGCACGTCAGGCAAGAGTAGAAGGTGTCGTCATTATCGAGGCTGTGACCGATATCTATGGAAGAGTAGCACATGTGAAAGTCCTTCGGTCCATCCCCCTTCTCGATCAAGCAGCTGTAGATGCTGTTCGTCAATGGGTTTACGAACCTATGATTATCAACGGCCGTCCACGAGGTGTAATTTTCACCGTTACTGTTACATTTAAATTAAAATAAGTTACTATTAAGATGACTATGCATCTTAGAAAAGGAGGTATGTAAAATGCAATGGGGATTAGTAGAAATGTGGGGTTTAATGGCCCCATTAGCCAAGGGAGTTGCGATCCTACTGATGATTCTTTCTATCATTTCCCTCTATCTCTTCATCGAGAGACAGTTGGTTTTCTACAGAGCTAAGTCGAAGTCAAAGAAGGTTGCACCACAACTTGCAGGATTGCTGAAAAGAGGGCAAATCCAGGAAGCCTTGAAGGTTTCTTCCATGAAAGAAAACCAGGGAAGCCATTTAGCTAGAGTTACTGCTGCTGGCATTAAAGAATTCTTGGAAGGAAAGCAGCATAACCTCAGCTTTGAGGAGCAGGTTGAAACAGCCCAGAGAGGCTGTGCAAGAGCCGCAACAATTTTCACCCAGGAACTGAATAGAGGATTGAATACGCTGGCTACAATTGCCACTTCTTCTCCTTTTATCGGTCTATTCGGAACAATTGCGGGAATCATTAACGCGTTCCGTGGTATGCATGAGACCGGCTCTGGTGGAATCGGTGCCGTTGCTGGAGGTATTGCAGAAGCTCTGGTGACAACGGCCTTTGGAATAGGTGTGGCTATTCTTGCGCTTTGGCTGTTCAGTTTCTTACGGACAAGGATTGATATTTACGGCGCTGAGATGGCAAACACCAGTTCTGAAATTGTGGACTTTTTCATAAGAAGATCACAGGAAAGAACTGAATAATAAAGCCAAATCTATAAAA
>WVZK01000016.1:3795-34043 GCA_011772475.1 Candidatus Aminicenantota bacterium
AGTTGACGTAAGACTGCCTACTGCTCTAAACACCATAAACATGCCAGAAAATCCTGAAGTGGTTCTCTCCATCAAGAAAGACGGCTCGATGTATATAGGCCAAGACCAAGTCACGATGGAAAATCTTCAGACATTAATAGAAGAAGCCTTCATGACTGCGACTGATAAAAGGCTATACCTAAGAGCAGATGGGGAATTAGAATACGGGAATATCGTGGACATCGTCGAGATCCTTAAAGCAGCTGGCGTCGAGATAGTGGGCATCATTACTGAGGTTAAGACGGAAAAGATTGATTAAATAGTCTTTATCTATCCTTTATAAAGAGTCAATTTCGTCACTGATTAACCAAGAGGAGAGGAAAGATACGCTTCAAGGTTTTCCTCTCCCTTCGGTATCCATCCCATAGCTTCACGCCATACGTCTTCGCTTTCCATGCAAAAATAAAGAGGGATCTTCTCATCTCCCCATTCTTTTATAAAGCCAATAATCTTTTTATAAAGCTCTAAGCGAAGAGGCTTGAAGTAGCGCAATTTTCCGTCTTTTCCCTTTATAAGCTCATCGTAGATAATCTTTGTGCGCGGAAATCTTTCTTCGATAATACTTTTTAGAGATGGAGGGAATCTAAAACTTCCGAGGCTTATCCAGGCGATCCTGGCCGAATCAACAGATGCTAGCAACTTCTTGATTACTTCTTTGTATCCTTGTTCCCAGTCAGGATGGCGAATTATTGGATCAAAATGAAAAGCAATCCGAAACCCTTTATCTGAAACTCTCCTGGCTGCATCTATTCTTTCTTCGACAGATGGTGCATCTTTTTCTTCCTCCTGGGCTATTTTTAAAGAATTTAGCGACCAGGCAATGACAATATTAGGAGCAGGTTCTATTTTTAGAATATTTTTTATATTTACAGTTTTTGTCTTTAGCTCGAAGATGGCATTTCTTTTTTTCCTGAAGTAGGAAACAAGGTCCGCGGTATTTTCAGTTAAATGGTCCAGAGCCAGCGAATCTCCAAGCTCACCTGTCCCGATACGAATAGTTCTGTGTTTTTTTTTGTTTAAAAAAATATCAAGCTGTCTCCACAAATCATCCAGGTTGACATGGACTGTAAGCAAGGGATTAGTTAAGTAATGTTGAAGGATACAATAGGAACAGTCAAGAGGACAATTAAGGTCTATGTTGAGGATAAAATAGTTACATCCAAGGTAGCCAGGAGTACAGGGACAAGGCTTGACGAACTTCCCTTTTTGACGGGAGATCAAAAGATACTTTTTTCCTTCTCCGATTGCATCCTTCGAAGCCTTTATGTCTTCAAGCACCTCTTGAGGCTCATCAATGACTTCGCTGGGGACCGGGCCAACATTTTTCAGTATTCTCTTTGTCAGGGGAAAATCTAAGCTATTTTTTTCTACGTAAACTTTTTGGGGAAAATATTCCGATTTTCTCATCGAGAATTATTTAAATTTAAATATCGCTGAAAATTCTTTCCTTGAAGACAGTTCTTGAAGCTTAAGAAGATTGGCTTGCAATTCTTCACTATTTCCGAAAGAGAAATTCACCGAAAAGTTTTCTTCCTCGAAAAATGGCGAAGGCTTAACCTCAACGGTCTTGGGCAATCGGAGTTTCTTCAACAAAGAATCAAAAGATTCTTTGCGCAAGGAAAGTGCAGGGTACCGTTTCTTCCTTAAAATAAGACGGACGCTATCTGATTTTTGTAGGGGAGATAATTTTTCAGACCCCATAATATCCTGAATTTCTTTTGAGGACAGTATTTTTTTGGGGGAAATATCATTTCTTTTCGATATTTCTTTCAGGTCTTCAAGAATTCCTTTAAATTTGTTTTGACCTGCAGGAAAAAGCAAGGGCAACAGTAATTTCCTCTCCTGAGTAGTAAAACCAACAAGCATCCTGACCGAAGAGAAAGGAATACTTTTCTGATGAATTATTTTTTTCACCTCTGGTTCAAGCCCAGAAAACGCCAAGAATGATTCAAGGTTAGATACAGTTGGGGGAATATCAAGGAGAGGCAGGTAGCCCTTAACGATACTCTTCTCATCCTCTCCAAACTTTTTCAGCCTTCTCAGTATTTCTGCCTTTTCCAGAAGGCTGAATTCTCTTGTGGCCAAATTTTCATAAAATGCCACCAAAAAGCTTTTTAGGTCATCCTCTTCTTCGAGCACGAAAACAGGAATAGAAAAAAGAGAGAGCTTGATGCAGGCGAGGACTCTTTTCCATCCCGAAACAAGAATGAATTGTTTATCCCGCAAAGCGACAAGAGGGGGATTTAGGAGGCCCACCTTCTTGATAGAAAGGATCTGTTTTTCCAAGGAGAAATAATAGGAAATACGGAATCTTTCATCCTCGAGAAAAATTTCTTTTAAAGATAAATTTTGCTTTTTCATGCATTCATTCTACTTGCAGGGGCTTGATTCATCAAGACCGCACTTATTCTTGTGTATAGATGTACTTATAAAAATGTCATCCCGATAAAAATGTAAAAATGGGGCCAGTAAAAATGGGGCCAGGCCCCATTTTCCATCTTTCTTTTTTTTGTAGGGGTTTGATTCATCTGTAGGGGTTTGATTTATCAAACCCGCACTTATTGTAAAGGTTAGATATGCTTATGTTGGTCTGATTAATCAAACCATTTGACCCATTGTTTGTTTTTCTGTTATCTTGTTTGACCTGAAGCAATGCGCAAATCCCCCGAAAAATCAATCGTAAAACCAGAACCCATAAGAAATTTTACTGCCGAAGAGGTTGTATGCATTCCTTTCGACCCTCCATCCCGTTTTCTTAAAAAAACAATAGAAAAACTATCGTCCAAAGAAAAGAACATCGGCTTCGGCTATTTGTATCATCTAAAGAATAAAACCGTCCTTTATCAATCCTTAGGGGCTTCTTCAGTTGTTCTATCCTTGGAAAGACTCATCGTCTCTGGAGCCAAAAGAATTGTTCTCCTCGGATTCTGTGGTTCGCTTAATCCCGAGTTCAGGATAAAGGACGTGGTCAGCATTTCAAAAGCTCTCTCCGAGGAGGGAACATCTAAGCACTATTTTCCTCGAAGAAGAGTCTTTTACCCCTCTCCTACCCTAAAAAACAGGATTGAAACCGTTCTCCGCAATTCAAAGCTTCCCTTTCTCACGGGATCTCTCGTCTCTACAGATGCTCCTTATCGGGAAACAAGATCTTGGTTAAAACAGAAACAAAAAAGAAGAATAGATTTAGTGGATATGGAGGCCTCTGCTGTATTTGCCCTCGCCAACTTTTACGGAATTCAAGCAACAGCTCTGACGATTATCTCCGACGAGCTATGGGGCGGCACCTGGAATAAGGAGTTCCGAAGTTCAGAACTTATAGAAAAAATGAAGAAATATTTTGTGCCGTTGTTGCATTTTTCATCGTGAGGAGAGAAAAATGAAACCAAAGGTGTTAATAACAAGAAAAATTCTGCCCGAGGCTCTTGATTATCTTAAGGAGCACACAAATTACGAGATAGGTGCCACAAAAAGAAACCTGACCAAAGCAGAAATCATAAAGAAAGTCCAAGGTAAGGAAGGACTTCTCTCACTGCTTGTGGATGATATCGATAAAGAAGTTATAAATTCTGCTCAATCCTTAAAAATCATCGCTAACTGTGCTGTGGGGTATAATAACATTGACACCAACGAAGCAAAGAAAAAAGGAATTCTGGTTACCAACACTCCTGGAGTTTTGACAGAAACCACGGCTGATCTAACATGGGCGCTTATCATGGCAGTTGCCCGAAAAATCCCTCAAGCTGATCAGTACACACGACAAAAGAAATTCAAGGGCTGGGAGTTGGATCTTTTTCTGGGGAAAGAAATCACAGGAAAACGCTTGGGTATTATAGGCATGGGTCGGATAGGCAAGGCAGTTGCCCTAAGGGCTCAGGCTTTTAATATGGAAATCGTCTATTCTGACCCGCACAGGCTAACTCCAGAGGAGGAGGAGAAATACGAAGCATCAGCTCTTCCCTTGGACGAGCTTTTATCCACTGCTGATATAATAACCATCCACGCTTCTCTCAATCCCCAGACGCATCATCTGATTTCAAAAGAAAAAATAAAATTGATAAGAAAAGACGCTATTCTCATCAACGCCGCACGAGGACCAATCGTTGATGAGAAAGCACTGGCAGAAGCCCTGGAAAGAGGGCAAATTTGGGGAGCAGGTTTTGATGTTTATGAAAGAGAGCCTAAGATCGAAACAAAGCTTTTTTCTCTGGAAAATGTTGTCCTTCTTCCTCATATAGCAAGCGCCACCTACGAAACTCGACTCAAAATGTCCTTGATGGCTGCTCGCAATCTTGTCCAGGGGCTGAAAGGTGAAAAGCCAGATAATCTCGTTGTCTGAGCCAGCAGGATTATAAAATAAGATTTAAATAATCAAATCTGTAAAATATCGCTTCCAATTTCCGTTTTCTACTCTCTCTTATACGCTCTTACTATTTATTCTTTGGTTAGCTTTTATCTTCTTGCTTTTTTGCACTTTCTAAGTTAAGCGGCTCATTCATGCTTCCACTTCTGAAACCAGCTAGGTCTAAGGCTATGTAGATATATCCGAATTTTTTAAAATTCTTAATAATCGCACCCCTTACCTTCTTCTCTGTTATCTTAGGAAATTCAGACGGTTCTATCTCAATCCGGGCAATCTGACCGTGGTGTCTCACTCTGACTTGAACAAAGCCCAATTTTCTAAGGAAATCCTCGGCCTGGGCAACCTGTTTTAGATTCTTCGTTTCAATCTTTGTGTAATAAGGAAAGCGTGAAGACAGACAGGCTAAAGAAGGCTTGTTCCAGGTTGAAAGGCTGGATCTTTTGGAGAGCTGCCGTATTTCGCTTTTTCTCAGATGAGCTTCCTTCAACGGGGACCGGATGCCCAATTCCTCAGCTGCTTTCGTTCCAGGCCTGAAGTCAGACGTATCTTCATAATTTGACCCGTCAAGAATATAGGGTATGCCCTCAGCTTCTGCAATATCTTTAAGCTTCGTAAAAAGCTCCTTCTTGCAAAAGTAACATCTCTGGGGAGGATTGTTGGCAAAATCAGAGTTTTCTAGCTCCTTTGTTTCAATAACTTTATAACGAATGCTAGATTCTTCTGCAAATCTTATTGCTGCTTCCCTTTCTCTCTTTGGGTACGTCTCAGAACTAGCAATAACCGCTAAAACATTCTTACCTAAAACCTCATGGGCTGTCTTCAACAAGAAAGTGCTGTCCACCCCGCCCGAGAAGGCAACCAAGGCGCCACCCATTTCTTGAAGGATATTCTTTAATTTCTCATATTTTGACAGCGTAGCTTTGGGCATATTTTCTATTTCTATCTGTTTTATTTTACTCATAACTATATTCATACCTAACTAAATGTTTCTTTCGTGCATATTTTTACATTAATAAAGGTGGGCTTGATAAATCAAGCCCCTACAATTCATTTTTAGTCTCAAAATGCGGGTTTGATGAATCAAGCCCTTACAATTCATTTTTACTCTCAAAATGCGGGTTTGATGAATCAAGCCCCTACACAAGATAAATCATATCCTTGCGAGTTTTTTGACTTCTTTTACGAATTCAGGGATGATTTCGCGCTCTTTTAAGCTACGGTATACTTTACCTTTCTTAAACAGCACACCTTTTCCTCGCCCGCAGGCCAAGCCTATGTCAGCTTCTTTAGCTTCACCAGGTCCGTTGACCATGCAACCCATGATAGCAACATCAAAAGTACTTTTTACCGAAGAAAGACGTTTCTCAATCTCGGAAACGATTTCAATGAAATCAACCTCGCACCGACCGCAAACAGGACAGGAGATGATATTAAGACCACGCAAGCGAATTCCAAGGCTGGAAAGGATTAAGTAGCCAACGCGAACCTCTTCTTCAGGTGGCGCTGTCAGAGAGACTCTAAGGGTATCCACCAACCCTAGATTCAGAAGCAGAGCTAAGCCTACAGAAGATTTTACCGTTCCAGGAACAAGACTCCCTGCTTCTGTGATTCCAGCATGAAAAGGATAGTCAACTTTATCTGATAAGAGCTTGTAGGCTTCGACTGTCCTTGTGACGTCAGAGGCTTTCAGCGATATTTTAATATGGGGAAAGTCCATATCTTCCAGAATTTTCACGTGTCTCAAAGCACTCTCAACCATAGCCTCTGGGCAAGCTTCCCCATATTTCTGAAGGAGACTTTTTTCTAGAGAGCCTGAATTCACCCCAATTCTTATAGGAACAGCGCGATCTCTCGCGGCGCGCACAACTTCTTTTACTTTCTCCTTAGAGCCAATATTACCTGGATTGATGCGCAAGGCATCAGCGCCCTTTTCAAGCGCAGCTAGGGCCAGTCTATAATCAAAATGGATATCAGCCACAACAGGAATTGCTGCTTGTTTTTTTATTTCTCCAAATGCTTCGGCGGCTTCTTCATCCAGAACAGCGATTCGAACTAACTCGCATCCTATTTTTTCCAGCCTTTTTATCTGAGCTACGGTAAGTTTAATGTCCTTTGTGTCTGTTTTTGTCATGGATTGGACGACGATCGGAGCACCTCCACCGATAAGTACGTCTCCGATTTTAATCTGTCGCGTTTTTCTTCGCTTGATAGACGATTTTGAGCTTGGATATTGAAAATCACAGGCGTTGGATTTATTTATTTTTTTCATTATTAATAAATATTATTTATATCCATAATGTGGGCTTGATGAATCAAGCCCCTACAAACAATTCGCGTTTGATAAATCATATTTCCACAACAAAACCGGGCTTGATGAATCAAGCCCCTACACAATCAAGCCCCTACATTCAATGTGGGATTTGATAAATCAAACGTCTGCAAATTTATTTCCAGAAAAGAAAACTTTCCCAACCATTGGGGAGATTCCTGGCGACATCATTCAAGATCACAAAGACAAACAATAGAATAAAAATAATAAATCCAATCTGCATAACTGTCTGTTTGACCTTAGCGCTGAAATCCTTTCGGAATAATCCCTCAAGACTCAGGACAAGAATCTGTCCTCCATCCAACAGAGGAATAGGAAAAAGATTGACTATTCCCAGTTGGAGACTGATGAAGGCTATAAAACCCATTAAAGCGAAAAAGCCCATGCGGAAAAAAGTGCGCGAGAATCTTGCTATTTCTATGGGTCCTGCGATTTGCTGTGCTGAGGCTTCTCCTACTGCCAGGTCCTTCACATAATTGACTAGAACAAAGGCGAGCTTCCAATTCTCTTTAAAGCTCCGACCAATGGCAGCAAGAAAGCCAAATTTCTTGAGCTCAGACTTCATTCCAGTCCCGATTCCTAGTTTCCCGACTTTTCCATCGAGGCGAGGTGCAATATGGAAGGTTAAAATCTCGTCTTCCCTTTCTACAAGGAATTCGAGCTCTTTCCCAGGATTTTCAGCGACTATTTCCAGAAATCGATAATAATAGACATACTCTCCGTTAATGGCCAGGAAAACATCTCCCACGTTTAATCCTGCTTCCTCAGCTGGGGAACCAGGGAAGATATAAGCAACCTGGACCAGAATCTTGGGGTAGAAACCAGCATAGCCCATCGCTAATCTTGTTCGGCTCTCAGTCATTAGCTGAAATTTGAGTATTTCCTCTCCTCTTTTGCACTCGATGGTTATCAATCTTTTGGGTTTAGTTCCAACCGCTATTTCCACATCACTCCAGGTTTTTGTCTGCCTGTCGTTGACGCTCAGGATTTCATCATCAATCTTCATGTTTGCTTTTTCTGCAGGAGAGCCAGGATCAATCCAACCAATCACGGGCTTCTGTTCCGAATACTCAGGAACAGTAACTCCAACCATGCTAATAATAGAGACGAACAGCAAGGCAAGAAAAATATTCATCAGTGAGCCAGTAACCAAAACTAAGAATCTCTGCCACCTCTTCTTGGCCATAAAATCATGGGGGGCAAGCTCAGCTTTTTTCTCATAAGCCTCCTCACCAGAAAACTTAACGAACCCGCCGATCGGAATCAGGCTTATCCGATAATCCGTGTCACCTTTTTTGATGCCAAACAGCCTTTTTCCAATGCCCCAGGAGAAGACTTCTACTCTAATCTTCATTAGCTTAGCCATGAAAAAGTGCCCTAATTCATGGACAAAAACAAGGACGCCAAAGACTATCACGAAAGCTAAGAGAGTTTCTAAGGTTGCCAGAATCTTTGCCATATTAAGACCTTTGTTTCAGTAAACCCAAGGATGCCCGCCTCGTTTCCTTGTCCACATCGAATATATCCTCTAAGCTTTGTACTTTTCTTTTTTGATGATTCTCGACAACTTCTGTCACAAACTCTGAAATATCCAGAAACTTTATTCTCTGTTCGAGAAAAGCATCGACCACAACCTCGTTGGCCGCGTTAAGGGCGATCGGGAAACTTTCTCCCTCTTCTAATGCCAGACGAGCAAGCTTGATAATCGGAAATTTCTCCACATCAACCTCGTAAAACTCCAAAGATTTTATCTCTGATAAATCCAGCGAAGGCAGCAGTGAATCTTCTCTTTCAGGATAAGTTAAAGCATACTGAATAGGAACTTTCATATCGGTCGGGCTGAGCTGGGCCAAAACAGACCCATCATTCATCTCAACAAGAGAATGAACGATGCTTTGGGGATGAATCAAAATTCCCAATTGTCGGGGCGCAAGGCCAAAAAGCCAGTGAGCCTCGATCAATTCCAATCCCTTGTTCATCAACGTCGCTGAATCAATAGTGACCTTTTTGCCCATTTTCCATCGGGGATGATTCAAGGCTTCTTCAAGAGAAACATTATTCATTTCAGAAGGAGACTTCGAGAAAAAGGGACCACCAGAAGCTGTCAGGATTACTTTCTTCACGTTTTCCATCTTTTCCTTGGCCAAGCACTGAAAAACGCCACTATGCTCACTATCAACAGGGATCAGTTGAGCTCCGAACTTTTGGATACTATTCTGGATCAAAGAACCAGCTACAACCATAGACTCTTTGTTGGCCAAAGCAATTTTTTTCCCTTGTCGTACCGCCGCAAGAGTTGGCCTCAAACCATCTATGCCTGTTATAGCAGATATAACGATGTCATTTTCCGGAAAACTGGCCACTTCTTCTGCTCCCTCTTGAGCGAAAGTTACTTGAATGGATTCTCCTTTGAATTTTCGTCTGAGGTCCTGAGCCTCTTCCTTTTTCTCCAGTGAGATAATTTTAGGCTTGAATTTCTCTACCTGCTCCTCAAGAAGCTGCGTATTGCGGCCAGCTGTAAGCCCCACAACCTTGAATTTGTGACTCAGCTTATCTATAACCTCGAGGCTAGTGCGACCGATAGAGCCTGTTGAACCAAGTACTGAAATATTTTTCATTTTATCTCAAAATTTTGTCCTTTCTTCTCTAATCCCAGAAATATTTTAGAAAAAAATAGAAAAAAGGTGCAGCTAATATGAGACTATCCACTCGATCTAAGAATCCGCCATGACCGGGAAGTATCTTAGAGGAGTCCTTCACTCCCACCGCTCTTTTGAAAAGAGACTCCAGAGGATCGCTTATCTGGGCAACTGCATGGACAAGAAATCCACAGAGGATAGCTTTCCAGAGAACCGTATCTGGTAACAAGACCCGCTGAGCAGCAAGCGCTCCCAAACAGGCAGATAAAAGACCAGCAATTCCTCCCTCCCAGGTTTTTCGAGGGCTGGCTATGGGCACCATTTTTCGCCGCCCCCACAGGCTCCCGATTAAATAAGCTCCCGTATCCCCTACAATAATCACCACTAAAAGAAAATAGATATAAAGCTGACCTCTCTCTTCCATCAGTGGATAGAAAAAATTTAGGGTAAAGCTCAAATAAACGGCGCCAAAGAATGTGAGGGCAATTGAAGAATGAGCGGAAGCAAGTTTCTCCAGTGTANNAGCTCAACGGAGATTTCCTCAAAGTAAAAGGAAGAGCTTATGATAAGTGCCAGAGCGATTCCGAGTGTTCGGTGAGGGTAGATTTTTTTGGCTGAAAATAGGTTGTAGAATTCAAAAAGAGAAGCCAATATCAAAATCTGCAATACGATGAAAAAACCATAAAGAGGCATAAATTGTATGACCAAAAAAAAGAAGGCCAACAACACAAAGGCAGTAATTGTTCTTTTGATAAAGCTCATCGGGGATAGATATCTCCAAACCTCCTTTCTCTTTTCTGATAATCGACAAGCGCTTGAAGCAGGTGCTTTTTCCGGAAATCAGGCCAAAACTCCTGGGTTATCCAGATTTCAGCGTAAGCAATCTGCCACAATAAAAAATTTGAGACGCGGAGCTCTCCGCTTGTCCTTATCAGCAAATCAGGGTCGGGAACATGGATTGTGTATAAATATTGAGAAAATTTTTCCTCATTCAAGGAGTCTATATCAAGGTTTTTATCGGTAGCTATTTTTTTGACTGCATCCACGATTTCATCTCGTCCCCCATAATTGAGGGCCAATACGACGGTCAAACGAGTGTTATTCTTTGTCAACTCTTCCACACGCTTTAGTTCCTTCCTCGTAGAATCTGGAATCGCTTCTATCTGACCTATGACCTTTAGGCGGAACTTATTTTTAACCAGGACCTTATCCTCGTTCTTAAGGTATTCCTCAAGTAGCCTCCATAGCGTTGCGACCTCTTTTTTAGGTCTTTTCCAGTTCTCCTTGGAGAAAGCATACAAAGTCAAGTATTCAATCCCCAAATGAGCGCAGGTTTCCACCGCTTGGCGGACAGATTTAGCTCCGGCTCGGTGGCCTTCTACCCGTGGAAGCTTTCTTTTTTTTGCCCAACGGCCGTTGCCATCCATGATGACAGCAACGTGGCGAGGAAGGCGAGAAAAGTCGAGTTGCTTCACCAGCGATTCTTCTTCGCTACCTGGTTTTACGAAATCTTTAAGGTTCTCGAGCATAGATAGATTATAGGGGCTCGCATGTGAATTGTCAAAAATATAGACCTCGCTTTGTATATCTGGTAATCTATTATGTTGCTTTAAATAGAGGATAAAAATGTGCTTAGGAATTCCGGCCAGAGTCGTCCAGATCGATGAATCCGACCTGGGAAAAGTTGATTACTTAGGGACTAGAGTTATTACAAATTTTGCTCTTCTCGAAAACATAAAAGTAGGAGACTGGGTCATAGTTCATGCTGGATTTGCTATCTCCAAATTGAACGAGGAAGAAGCTAGAGAGACCTTCTCGATACTCAAAGAAATGGCAGAAAAAGAAGCACTGGAAAATAAACATAAGGAAAGGAAAAAGCAAGGCAAAAAATAGAAAAGGGGAAAAGGACGTAACCATCTCATTTGGCCAGAATTGCGGGCCTGGTTTGACTTCGAATGAAAGAACTAAGGGATAAGAGAGTAATCAGAGGTCTTCTTTCCGAGATAGAGAAAAGAACTCAAGAACTGCCCTACTCTCCGCGGATCATGGAAGTCTGCGGAACCCATACTATGACAGTGCACAGATATGGATTGAAAAACATGCTCGAAAGGGCGGGAGTGAAAATGGTTTCAGGACCGGGTTGTCCGGTGTGCATCACTCCTAATGAAATTCATGAGGCTGCCATTGGGTTAGTTACAGAGAATGAAAATTTTATCCTGACCACCTTTGGAGACATGACAAGAGTTCCAACAAGAAAAAGCTCACTCCAAAAAGCGGTTCCGGCTGCAGGTTCGATGGTTAAAATTGTTTATTCTCCACGAGAATCTCTGGAGATAGCCGTTTCAAACCCGGAAAAGCAAATTGTTTTCTTCGGCGTCGGGTTTGAGACCACAATCCCTGCTATTGCTTTAACCCTAAAGGAAGCTTTCGAGAAAAGCCTTGCCAACTTCTCGATCCTCTCTGCTCTCTGGATTATCCCGCCTCCTCTTAGAGCAATCGTCGAGGCAAAAGAAATAGCCATAGACGGCTTTCTTTACCCAGGTCATGTAAGCACCATTATCGGAGTGAAACCTTATCAGTTCATCGCCGAAGAGTTTGGGATTCCGGGAGCTATAACCGGCTTTGAACCCAGCGATATCCTCCTTGGCCTTTCATCTATCCTGGATCAGATAAAAGAGGGAAAGGCAACGGTTGCCAACGAGTACTCAAGGGTGGTCAGAGCTTCCGGGAATCCAAAAGCCCTGGCCGTCATGGAAGAGATGCTGGAGACTAAAGATGCCTATTGGAGAGGCCTGGGCCTTATTCCTCAGAGTGGCTTGAAAATCAAAAAAGAATATTCCGCCTACGACGCTGAAGTCAGATTTAACCTGAGCATCAAAGGTGGAAGCGGCGATCTTCCAGGCTGCCGATGTGGAGAAGTTCTGCAAGGTCTTATCTTCCCACCGCAATGTCCTCTGTTTGTAAAAAAATGCAACCCTGATTCTCCCCACGGGCCCTGTATGGTCTCTTTTGAAGGGGCGTGCTTTGTCTATTATAAATATAACCCAAAAATAAAGTAGGGGTTTGATTCATCAACCCCGCACTTATGATTGTTTATATGGATTTGATTCACTAAATTCGTTATTTATGTAGGGGTTTGATTCATCAAACCCACCTTATATTATTTATACGGACTTGATTAATAAAATCATAATTGGAAACATAAAAATAACGAGGCAAAAATGACGAAAAAGGTCAGCTTAGAGCTTGGAAGTGGCGGCAAATTGATGAGGGATTTTATAGCTCAACATATTGTCAAGACCTTTAAAAATCCATTTCTGGATGATCTTTCAGATTCAGCTCATCTCCCTCATCAAATTGCTTTTACGACTGATAGCTATGTGGTCGACCCTATCTTTTTCCCAGGGGGTGACATCGGCACACTTAGCGTTAACGGCACAGTCAATGATCTTGTTGTCTCAGGTGCGGAGCCCAAATACATCTCCCTCTCCTTGATCTTGGAGGAAGGATTCTCCTGGGAAGACTTGGATAAAGTGCTCAAGTCCATCAAAAAGGCAGCTAAAAATGCTGGGGTCGAGATCACAACAGGAGATACCAAAGTTGTCAGACGCGGCCAGGCCGATAAAATCTATATAAACACGTCAGGTGTGGGAGCGATTCAAGCCGTGCCAGCTGTTAATAAAATCCGAGCTGGTGATAAAATCATCTTAACTGGCACCCTTGGAGAACACAGCCTTGCAGTGATGCTGGCCAGGGGAGATTTTGGGTTGGAATCAGAGGTTAAAAGCGACTGTGCTCCTTTAAATTTTCTCCTTCCTCTCTGGAAAAAAGGTGTTCTGTGGATGAGGGACATCACTCGAGGAGGGCTGGCTACTGTACTCTGTGAGCTTGCGGACAGGACTCCTCATTCTCTCCTAATAGAAGAGGAAAAAATCCCTCTTTCAAGAGCTGTAAGGGGAGCAGCGGAGCTTTTGGGAATTGATCCCTTTTATCTTGCCTGTGAAGGAAGGGCTGTAGTCATAGCACCCGGGAAAAGGGCCGGTGATATTCTTAAAGAAATAAAGAAGGACACACTCGGCAAAAAGGCAGAGATCATAGGACAGGTGGAGGACAAAATTGGAAAACCAGGAGAACTTCTTCTCTCAACCTTCTCAGGGGGACTAAGATTGCTCGAGCCTCTGACTTCAGAACTCCTCCCCCGCATTTGTTGATACAAATGCGGGCTTGATGAATCAAGCCTCTACACAAGAAAAATCATTTCCATACAAAGACAAGCCAAACTCTGATACAGGGATAAAGAATATCCATATAAAAAGGTGGGTTTGATAAATCAAACCCCTACAGAAGCAAGATCATGCCCTTGCAAAGACAAATCAATACAATATATAAATCCATCCCATGAATTAAAGGTGGGTTTGATAAATCCTACCCCTACGCAAAATAAAATCCATTCTTATGAAAAGGTGGGTTTAATAAATCAAACCCCTACAGAAGCAAGATCATACCCTTGCAAATACAAATCAATACAAAAAATAATCCATAAAAAAGGGGGGGGACGGATTACTGGCGGCCGATGGAATAGTATTCAAAACCGAGCTCCCGCACTTGGGAAGGGTCAAAGACATTTCTCCCGTCAATGATAATCGGATTGCTCATAGCTTTCTTAATCTTCTTTAAATCCAGCTCTCTAAACTCATCCCATTCTGTGACGATAAGCAACGCATTGGCTTCTTTTACCGCCTCGTAGGGAGATTCAACGTAGGAAATTTGCGGCGGCTCTTCAGGAAAAACCTCTTTCATATTCTCCATAGCTCTGGGATCATAAAGACGAAGATGAGAGCCTTCTCCACGAAGCTTCTTTATGATTTTAATACTCGACGCTTCTCTTATATCATCAGTCTCAGGCTTGAATGAAAGCCCCAACACAGCAATTTTCTTGTCTTTTAATATCCAGAGAGCCTTCTTTGCCTTCTCTATGAAAGAATCAATCCTATCTAGGTTGACTCTGTCGGCTTCTCTGAGTAAATTCATGTTGACGCCCAAATCTTCTCCAATCTTGGTGAGCGCCCTTATATCCTTGGGGAAGCATGAGCCTCCATAGCCAAGACCAGCTCTTAGAAACTGGCTTCCGATCCTGGGATCAAATCCCATTCCTTGTGCCACCTGATTCACATCGGCATCTGTTTTTTCACAAAGGTCGGCAATAAGGTTGATGTAAGAAATTTTCAAGGCTAAAAAAGAATTCGAAGCATGTTTGATAATCTCTGCTGTATCGATGTTTGTTACCAGGATTCTGTCTTTAAATTTCTGGTAGATTTTCACCAGGATATCCTTGGCTTTCTCTGTCTCTACTCCAATTATAATCCGGTCCGGGTTGAGAAAATCAGAGACAGCAGAACCCTCCCTAAGGAATTCAGGATTTGAGGCTACGTCAAAATCTACGTCTTTCTTCTTGTGCAAAGTTATTGTTTTTTTAATCCACATGGATGTTCTAACCGGCACAGTGCTCTTCTCCACGATCACTTTGTAATCATTCAAGTTAGCAGCAATCCTTCTTGAAACTCCTTCAACAAATGTCATATCAGCACTTCCATCCTCCTTTTGAGGAGTGTTTACAGAGACAAACAGAACATCTGAGGATTGGATGGCTTCATCTAAATCTGGAGTAAAGCTTAAATTTCCCTTCTTGAGGTTTTTTTTCAATAACTCTTCAAGGCCAGGCTCGTAAATATGGGGAATTCCTCGAGACGCTTTGTCAATCTTATCTCGAACCGCATCAGTTCCGACAACATCATGACCTAAGTCAGCCAGGCAGACAGCGGTCACCAGCCCCACATACCCTGTACCGATAACCCCAATTTTCATGATTCTCTCCTTTTAAATAAACTACTCTGGCCCCAGAGAAGATTAACTCAGGACTCAGCGGTATATATTTTCACGTCCCTGAAAATACCAGCTACGCTTTGACAACATTACTTTTTTTCTTTTTTATGGCGTTTCGCGTGTCAATTATTAGCGATGAGTTCTCTGCAATCCATTCAAAGTCATAATCAGAATGCGCAGTCGCAATGATCACAGCATCAAACTCTTTTAAAATCTTTTTCGTTAAGGCTACGGATTTAAGCTCTAAGCCAGGATAATCTCTGTGCCCATAAGATTGAGGCACATAAGGATCATTGTAAAAAACTTTAGCTCCTTTATTCTGGAGAAGACTAATTATCTTGAGCGCAGGAGACTCTCTCTGGTCATCGATATCTTTTTTGTAAGCAATTCCAAGAATTAGTATCCTTGCTCCTCTCACTGACTTTCCCTTCTTGTTTAAAGCTTCGATTGTTTTAGTAACAACATAATAAGGCATCAGGGTATTAATCTCTCCTGCCAGCTCGATAAACTTTGTCGGATGATCGACTTCTTTGGCTTTCCAGGCAAGGTAAAAGGGATCAACCGGAATGCAGTGTCCGCCGTAGCCAGGACCAGGCAAAAAAGTCATGAATCCGAAGGGCTTGGTGGAGGCTGCTTCGACGACTTCCCAGATGTCTATTCCCATCCGGTCAAAAATCATTTTCATCTCATTGACCATCGCTATGTTGACCGAGCGGAAAATATTCTCCATAAGTTTAGTAGCCTCGGCAACTCTTGGCGAGGAGACAGGAACTGTCTTCACCACAACCTGGTCATAAAGAGTTTTTGCCACTCGCTTGCATCTTGGAGTTACGCCGCCGACGACTTTAGGTATTTTTTCAGTGGTATAAACCTTGTCTCCCGGATTTTCCCTCTCTGGAGAATAAGCCAGGTAAAAATCTTCTCCGGTTTTCAATCCTCCTGCCTCCAACAGAGGAAGCATCTTCTCCTCCGTTGTCCCCGGATATGTGGTGCTCTCTAAAACAATGAGCTGTCCTTTCCTCTGATTTTTGGAAATGACTTCAGTCGTCGTCAAAACATAAGATAAATCAGGATTTTTATGGGAATCTAAAGGAGTCGGAACGCAGATAATAATCACATCCGCCTTGGCTAGATTCCCAAAATCAGTCGTTGCCTTAAATTTTTTCTTCTTAAGATAATTTTTCAGCTCCTCAGCAGTAAAATGTTTTATATAGCTTTTACCCTGATTCAGCATCTCTACTTTCTTTTTATCTATGTCAAATCCTAAAACTTCAAATCCTTTACTTAAGAATGTTTTGACAAGAGGAAGCCCCACGTAGCCCAAGCCGACGATTCCTACGCGAGCTTCCCTTTTTTTTATTTTATTTTCGAGGATCAATGCTCCCTTGGACATTCTCTATTTCCTTTCTTTGTACCAGCGGATAGTTTCCTCCAGGCCTTTGCCAAAAGGAACCAGGGGTTCATATTTTAGCATTTTCCTCGCCTTTGAGATATCAGCAAATGAATGCCTTACATCTCCCGGGCGAGGTTCATCATAAGAGGGGCTGATCTCTTCCTTCAATATTTCGTTTAAACTTGAAGCCAGAGAATTTACTGTAGTCCCTTCACCGCAGGCAATATTGAAAACTTCACCAGACACGCCCTTGGCTTCAGAAGCCAGGATGTTGGCCTCCACCACGTTAGATACATAAGTGAAGTCACGCGATTGCTCTCCGTCGCCGAAAATTGTGGGGCTTTCTCCTTTGAGCATTCTGGTAATAAAATTTGGGATGACCGCTGCATATTGAGATGAAGGATCTTGGCGAGGACCGAAGATGTTAAAATACCTGAGGCAAACTGTAGAGAGGCCGAAAATCTGGCTGAAAACACAACAATATTTTTCTCCAGCAAGCTTGCTCACAGCATAAGGAGATAGAGGATTTCCTACATTGCCTTCTTTTTTGGGGAGACTTGGATCATCGCCGTACACTGAAGAAGAGGAAGCAAAAACAAATCCTTTGACTTCTGCCTCTCTGGAAGCAAGAAGAATGTTCAAAGTCCCCTTGATATTGATTTCGGTCGTTAAGAGTGGATCTTCGATAGAGCGGGGAACAGAAGGTAAAGCTGCCTGATGCAACACAAAATCGACTCCATCTAAAGCCTTGCTGCAGGAATCATAATCCCTGATATCGCCCTCGATGAGTTCTATCTTATCCAAGAAAGACGAAATGTTTTCTTTTTTCCCTGTTAAAAAATTATCAATAATTCTGACTGGACGTCCCCTTTTGACGAGTTCTTCGGCGATATTTGAACCGATAAAACCTGCTCCGCCGGTTACTAAATATTTAGACATTTTTTAAATTACAATATATAAGATTTTATATTCAAAAGGTGGGTTTGATAAATCAAACCCCTACAATGAATCGAATCCCTACAATTCATTTTTTATGACAACAGTTTAACTATTCTATATAAAAAGGTGGGCTTGATGAATCAAGCCCCTACAATGAATCAAGCCCCTACAATGAATCAAGCCCCTACAATGAATCAAGCCCCTACATCAATCAAAATTTATTCTATGTATCCTAGATCGTTCAGTTTCTGGATAATTTTCTCTGCGCTTTCTTCTAAAGTTTCCTTATCGGTCTCCAGAAGAATTTCCGGGTTCAGGGGTTCCTCATAAGGATCAGAGACACCAGTGAACTCTTTTATTTCTCCGCTGAGGGCTTTTTTGTACATTCCTCTAACATCGCGCTCCATGCAAACTTCCAGAGGACACTTGACATAAACTTCTATGAAATTTCCAATCTCCTTCCGAGACTCGGCCCTTATCTCACGGTAGGGAGAAATAAAAGATGCGAGCACAGCCACTCCATTCCTGGTCAAGAGCTTGGCTACAAAAGTAACGCGTCGGATGTTTTCGTCCCTATCTTCTTTAGAAAATCCTAAGTCTCGAGTCAGGCTCTGACGGACTATATCGCCATCCAATCTCTCAACCTTAAGGCCTTTCTCTTTTAATATCTCTGCCACCCGATCTGCCACCGCAGATTTACCCGACGACGGCAATCCTGTAAACCACAAAGTGAAGCCCTTTTGTCCCATCCTATTACCTCTCTCTCCTCTGTCTATACAATTTCTCATCAACTGCCCCTATCATTCTTTCTAAGTCCAGATTTATCTCCCCGAGGAAACCATGAATTTCCTCCAAATGCTTTTTAGGGCTGGAAAGAATCTCGTTATAATTTACGAATAAAACCTGCATGTCCTCCCTTTCCTCGATATCTGCCTTTGTCTTGTTGTCCAGCTTGATGAAGGCCTTCTTTGTCTCATCTCTTTCCTCATCCTTGGCCCTCATCATTTCCTCCATCGAGTCTAATATCTCATCAATGTTCCTCTCCACATAGATTATTTTGTAGCTGCCAGGAGGAAGGTATTGAAGGCCGTAGGCTATGACTTTTAAGACTCTCCCCTCAAAATTGAACACATAATCAGGATTGTCCCTGAGCTTATCTATGATACTCTCTACCTCCAAATACCCCTTTGGATTGCTGCGATCGGGTTTCCTCTTTCTGTCTGAAGCCACGGGCATCCCGCCAGCATCCAGAATTTGCATTAACATCGACGTGCCTGAACGAGGAAGGCCAGAGACAATATATATCGTCTTCATAATTTCTACTCCACGAACGGATTGTCGTAGCCTAGTATAATTTTAGCTACTTCCGGCCGCATCAGTTCGGGCGGCGGAATTTTTCCCTGAATCAGCATTTCTCTAATCTTCGTCCCGCTGAAGTTGATATGCTCTGAAGGCTGATGGGGGCATATTTTCTCGTTGACCACAGAATTGCACTTCTTGCAAAAATAAAAGGACTTAAAGAATAAAGGAACAATTCCCAAATCAGGGAATTCTTCGAAAATATCTTGGGCAGCATAAGGTGGGTAATAATCGCCGACACCTGCATGATCACGGCCTATGATAATATGCGTGCAGCCAAAATTCTTTCTTATTATGGCGTGAAATATGGCCTCCCTCGGTCCAGCATACCTCATCTCCATCTGGAGGATGGCCACAACTGCCCTCTCCTTCAGGTAATAATGCTTGATGAGCTCATCATAAGAGGCAAGGATCACTTCGTCTTTGAAATCCCCCTTTTTCTTGCGGCCAATGACCGGATTTACAAAGATTCCATCGGTGAAAGTCAAAGCAGTTTTTTGGACATATTCATGCCCGATGTGGGGAGTATTCCTTGTTTGAAAACCTACAACTGTCCTCCAGCCCTTCTCCTTAAAAAGAACCCTTGTCTCGATTGGCGTGAGTTTATATTTATAAAACGGAGTCGGAGATTCCTGGATTAAATCTATTTTGCCGGCGAGCAGAACATCCTTCAGGCTTTTAACCTTAGCAACTCCAGGATGGGCCGTGTCTGTCGTCTGGAAGACCTTCTCGGCCATCTCCTCCTTGTCGTATTCATATTTCTCTTCAAGATGAAGAATTGCTATCGGGTCGTTGTTTTCATTGCAAAGGATAACTTCCTGCCCTGTTTTCAATTTTTTTGCCTCTTCCTTTTCAGCATCAAAAACAACAGGAATAGGCCAAGGAAGGTCATCAGAAAGCCTCATGTGGTTCAATACGTTCCGGTACTCCCCTTGCCCCATAAAGCCCTCGAGAGGGCTGAAAATGCCGGAAGCTATGTTTTCCACGTCGCTTACCAACTCAGGATTCAACTTAAGAGAGGGTAAAACCTTGGCATTTTCCAGAGCTTTCTCTTTTTCCTCTCCCCGTAGAACTCGCCCTACGAGTTTTCTGCCATGAGGCTGGATCATCTTTCTCTCCTGCACTGAGGAATGCGGCAAGCTATTTTCCAGTTTAAGTGATTATATTTCATTTTGAGTTATCCATGATCGGACAAAAGGAGCGCGGTAATCCGCTTTTGCGCGGGTAACACGATAATCTAATATGATGTGTCATTTCGAGCGACCATAGGGTGCGTGGCAATCTCATACAATAAATTATCATAGCGGACATATCAAGGTAATATCAGGGAAAAATCAGTCTATATAGCCGAGTGCCTTCAATCTTTTCTTAACCTTTTCTTCGTCCTCTTTGGTCAGGGCTTCCTGAGTCCCCTCTTCTTTCGAAAGGCTTTCTCTCAATACCTTAGCAACATAGCTCGAGACAGAAGTTATTTCTGAACCCTTTATCTTTTCCTCTATTTTCTTATACAAGGATGTGGGAATAGAAACATCTTTAAATTCTTTCTCCATCTTTTTTCTCCCTTCAAAACTAAAAGCAGAAGCCACTTTCAAAGCAGGCTTTGACTTTTATCCTTTTTGATTTAAATAAGATATATACAACACCTCACCCATTTTTTCAAGAATTAACGACTGGACCAGACCCTTCAAACCTCTTTAATTTGAAACGCATAAATCTCCCGCCCCCCTGGTAGCTTGACAAATTCCCCCTTTTAATGTTTAAATCTATTAAAAATGGAAGAAGATCCCTCCCTTACTACCTAATAATATGGAAAAAATCGAGCACCCCTATTTCAGGAAGAATTCTTTTTCGGGAGTTCTGGACAAGAACCTGAAAAAGCTTGAAAAAAGGCTAGGCATCTCCCTCTCTGTCAGGGGGGACAGCCTTTTGATAGATGGCGACCAAGAAAAAGTCGAATTCGCTAAACACTTCTTCAACAAAATGAGAGAACTAGAAGAAAAAGGTTATGCTCTTAAAGAAGAAGATTTTCACATCGTGCTTGATCTTCTCGAAAGGGGCAGCGTGGATCGCCTGGAAGACTTTTTCCCAGCAGAAGCATTGAGTCTGTCTCGAAAATCAGTCACTCCAAAAAGCCTCAACCAACAAGAATACATTCAAGCAATTAAAGATCATGATCTGGTGTTTGGGATAGGACCTGCGGGGACTGGAAAGACTTACCTGGCCATGGCTATGGCTCTCTCCTTTCTCCAGAATAAAACCGTCAATCGGATCATCCTGACACGGCCTGCGGTTGAAGCAGGCGAAAAACTGGGTTTTCTTCCCGGAGATATGTACCAAAAAATAAATCCCTACCTGCGCCCCCTGTATGATGCTTTGTTTGACTTAGTTGAGTCAGAGCAGGCTAACAAATTGATCGAGAAAGGTATTATAGAAATTGCTCCTCTTGCTTATATGAGAGGTAGAACCCTGAACAGTTCCTTTATCATTCTCGATGAAGCCCAAAACACTACCAAAGAACAGATGAAGATGATTTTAACTCGGGCCGGCTTTGACTCAAAGATGGTTGTTACAGCTGATATTACTCAGATAGACCTTCCCCAGCCTCGAAAATCCGGCGTCTTACATGCCATGCGAATTCTATCTTCAATAAACGGGATAGCTACTATCACTTTTAACGAAAGAGATGTTTTCAGGCACCCGTTGGTTCAAAAAATCATAAAGGCCTACCAGAAAGCTGAGATCAAATCTCGTAAAAAATAAAAGCAAATGAACCCCATCGCGTTTAAAAACCTTAAATTCTTCAAGAAGTCTGAGCCTCAAACAGCAAAACAAAAAAACAGCACTTCTCCCTCCAAGGCGGAAATAAAGCTAAGCTTGTGGCAAAAACTGGCACAGAGTCCGATTGTCTTTCTTTTCATTTTTGTGGCCATTATTGCTGCTTTTATCTCTTATGTGCCTTCAAGGTCCCTCCCCCTTATCCCAGAAGGCGAGATAGCACGCTCGGATATCATCGCCCCGGCGAATTTAACCATAGAAGATAAAGAAACTACTGAAACCAGAAGAAAGGAGGCAGCCGATTTAGTCCTGCCAGTTTATACGCTAGATGCAAATATCTTCGCGGACACAGAAAAGACTATTCGGGAATTTTTCAATTCTGGACGCGAATGGCTCAAAGAGCCCGTTACAGTTACAAGGAGAGATGAATTCCAAAAGGACATTCAAGAGCAGTATGATTTTGAAATTGCTTCCAAAGACTTGAGGCTTCTTATAAAAACCAAATTTTCAGCGGTTACTGAGGAAAGCCTCATCAGCCTCCTAGGAAAAATCTCTGCACAAGGCATCATCCTCTCTAAAAATCTTTTCATCCACGGAGAACAGGAGAGAGGCTTTAATCTTTTAATGGGCCCGGATACTGAAAGAATTTTTAAAGTCGAGGAGATAATTGATACAAAAGAAGCCAAGGAAATCTTATCCGAGGAAATAGGTCAGCTGGACCTTCATCGAAACGAGAAAGCTCTGCTAACAAATCTTGCCAACTTCTTCCTTACGGCAAATATCACTTACAACAAAGCAGAAACTGATGCGCGAAAAGAACAGGCCCGCCAAAGTATAGGCAAAGTTTTTTACACCATAAAAAAAGGCAAGGTGATAATTCGCAAAGGGGATGAGGTCAATAAGGAAGCCATAGAACAAATCGTTATGATCAACCAAAACTTACAGGCCAAGCAGGGCTGGCTGACTAACTTCTCTGGCACGTTACTTCTTTATGCTCTTCTTTTCCTTGCCCTCTGGTATTATATAAATTCCCTTACAAAATTTAGACGAGCCTTGAAAATTTTCATCATGATGGGTGCAACTCTCATCATAAGTGTTCTTCTGTATAAACTTTCAGTCTTCTTGGCAAATATTTTCAGCGCAAGCACCAGTATTTTCCTTTTTACCTATACCGAGAGCTATTGGTATGCCTTTCTTTTCCAGTTCGGGGTTCTTCTCTTCGCTTTTCTCGCAGGGAATCAACTTGCCCTAATTTATACAGTCCTCAACAGCTTGTTGGTAGGCTATCTTTTCCAAGAGAATTTCTATCTGATGATCTTTTGCCTCATAGGAGGCTTGGCAGCAATTTACGGAATAAAATATTACGGAAGACAGAAAAGAACGTCCGCCTTTCGGGCAGGGATATTTATTGTTGCTCCCATCAATATCTTAGCTATTCTCATTATCCATCTTATAAGACAAACAATGGGTCCTATGGACCTGTTGGCAAGCGAGATTTTCATGGGTATTCTAGGAGGGATTTTATCCGGCTCCTTAGCCTTTCTTCTTCTCCCAATTTTTGAAAACGTGTTTGACTTCCTAACCCAAACCAAGCTCTTGGAGCTTATGAACACGGACCTTCCGATTTTCAAACAGATGGCAACCGAAGCTTCTGGTTCCTACCAGCATTCTCTGACAGTCGCTTCTTTAGCGGAAAGAGCTGCAGAGGAAATCAAGCTAGATCCCATGCTGGTCAAGGCCGGTGCCCTTTACCATGACATAGGGAAAATCAGACGACCTGAATATTTCATCGAGAACAGAATAGAAAATCCTGATCTGCATAAAGACCTTAAGCCGAGTATGAGCTCTCTTGTCATTATTAACCATGTCAAGGAAGGAGTGGAGCTAGCAAAAAAGCTTAAACTCCCAGAAGAAATAAGAGAAATAATCGCCCAACATCACGGAAGATCACTGATGAGATTTTTCTTTTATAAAGCAAAAGAAAAATATGACCCCGAAATGCATAAGATAGGAGAAGAAAGCTACAGGTATGCGGGGCCCATACCTAAGAGCAAGGAAGCTGCCCTAATTATGCTCGCCGATTCCGTCGAGGCAGCAGCTCGAAGTCTGAAAGTCCCGTCGCTTCCAAGCCTGAGAAAGGTGATTACCGAAGTCTTCAATAATTACATAGAGGATGGGCAGCTCGATGACTGTTATTTCTCCTTCAAGGAGCTACAGACAGTTGCCTCGATTTTTGTCTCTACTCTTTATTCAATCTATCATCCGCGAATCGAATACCCTGGCTTTGATTTTGAGGTGAAAAAAAAGACAGGAACAAACATAAAACCTGATGATAGAAATTATAAATCAGCAAAATAGATACTGGATCAGACTTAAGAAATTTAAGGATCTACTTAAAAAACTAGTAGAGCATCGTAAACTGAAAGACCCGGAGGTGACTCTGGTTTTTGTGGATACAAAAACGATAAAAAGACTAAATAAAAAGTATCTGAAGAGAAACGCTCCGACTGATGTTCTAAGCTTTCCACTTGGGGAAAAAAGTGCTGACGGAAAATTCTATCTTGGTGACATTGTTATATCCGTTCCCCAGGCTTTCAAGCAATGTTTCTCCCAAAAACACGGCCTGGAAAGAGAGCTGGAGATTTTAACCATCCATGGTTTTCTTCATCTTCTAGGTCTTGATCACTCTAAGGGATTCGAAGAAGAGGAAAAGAAAATCCACAGGCTTGTACTAGAAGGATAGAATGGAAATAGGATATTTTGAATGGGTAGGTTTCTTCTTTAGTTTTTTGGCTGCTTTTCTTTTTTCTCTGTTTCATATGTCATTAGGTTCGTTTTCAAAAATTTCCCTTAGCCGATTCCTCGAAGACGAAGAAAAAACGTACCGCCTCAAAATCCTCGACATCTATGAGGAGATAAAAACATCAGTCGAGTTCATGCGAATTATCTTAATCATCGCTTTTTTAATTTACCTTTATGTGATCTTTCCTCGTTTGATGTTCTGGCCGCTTTGGCTGTTTCTAATCTCGCTGGCTATCTACTTCATTTTCTTTGATCTTTTGCCCCGACTTCTTAACTCTTTAAGCAGCAAGAAAATCCTCGGTTTTTTCCTCCCATCCTATAGGCTTGCCTATTTTATTGCCTCTCCGCTTTTGCTCATAAAAAAAATAAAACCCTCAGATGAGGAGAAGGAAGAAATACGCGAGACTTCAGATGAAGAGATTCAGGCATTTATCGATGAAGCCAAGGAAGAAGGCATCATCGAGAAAGAAGAAGGAGTGCTCCTGAGAAGTGTTGTTGAATTTGGCGACACGGTCGTAAGGGAGATCATGACCCCCAGGGTGGATATGGCCTGCATTTCCACAGATTCAACCATACAAGCGCTCAGAGACCTGGTTATAAAGGTGAAGCATTCTCGTATACCTGTTTATAAGGATAAGATTGACAATATCGAAGGGATAGTGATCGCCAAAGACCTACTCGAGTATACAGACGATAAACTCAAGAACGAACCTATGCAGCCGCTCGTTCGACCGGTATATTTTGTTCCTGAAGCCATGAAGGTGGCGGAGCTCCTCAAGGAATTCCAAAGAAGAAAACAAAAACTAGCCATTGTCGTTGATGAGCATGGAGGTGTGTCAGGCCTGGTCACCATGGAAGACCTTGTCGAAGAAATTGTCGGTGAAATCAGGGATGAATACGATAAGGACAAACCCCAGATTGTAAAAAAAGGTCCGTCCGATTATTTTGTCTCAGGGGATGCCGAAGTCGAAGAAATCGAGAAGCTTTTTGATTTAGAATTTGCCGAAGAGGATTATCTCACTGTTGGAGGATTGATTACACATCATTTAGGGAGACTCCCAAAGCAGGGAGAGCAATTACAGATTAAGGATTTATACATGGAAGTTCTCGAAGTAGACCAGAAGAGGATAAAGAAACTGAGAATAAAAAAGCAACCCGATTAATTACCTGTATGGCTTGATTTGCGTAGGGATTTGATTTATCAAACCCACCTTTTTGTAGGAATTTGGTTTTTGTAGGGGTTTGATTTATCAAACCCACCTTTTTATATAAGGATTTATTAATTAAATCCACATTCTGGAGAAAGACCGCTAAACACATGGCAAAACTCAAGGTCGGCTACGTGGCCATAATCGGTCGCCCTAACGTAGGTAAATCCACGCTTCTAAATAAAATGTTGGGACAAAAAGTAGCCATCATCTCCGATAAACCCCAGACGACAAGAATCAGCATCCTCGGCATCAAAACAACTGAAAAAGGACAGATCATCTTTGTCGACAATCCCGGCATCCATAAACCGCTGCATAATTTGAACAAGAGAATGATGAACTTTGTTTATTCTTCTCTTGAGACTTCTGACCTTGTCAATCTGCTTATCGACGCCACCTTACAGTTCGGTCAGGGAGACCAATTCGTTATAGAAACATTGAAAAATATTACCACGCCTATATTTCTGCTGATCAATAAGGTAGATATCGTAAAAAAAGAAAAGATCCTTCTTCTCATCGACAAATACAAAGACCTGCTGAACTTTAAGGAGATAATTCCCATTTCTGCACTCAAAGGAACCAACCTTGATGTCCTCGAGGATGAAATCTACAATAATTTGCCTGAAGCCAAAAAAATCTATTCTGATGATGAAATATCAAATCAATCTGAGAGATTTCTTCATTCAGAAATCATTCGAGAAAAAGTCCTGAGCCATGTCGAACAAGAACTTCCTTTTGTGACAGCTGTCTACGTTGACAAGTTAGAGGATGAGGTAAAAGACACTTCTCCTAATGCACAATCAGGTAAAAAGAAAAAGGTTAAATACATCAAGGCCACTATCTTTGTCGAGAAAGAGTCACATCGGAGAATCGTCATCGGCAAACAGGGACGGCTGATAAAGACAATCGGCACCCAAGCTCGCCAAGAGCTGGAGCAAATTCTGGGGACTCGTGTTTTTCTGGACTTGTGGGTAAAAGTAAAGGAAAAATGGCGCGACTCACCAGATGTCCTGGATTTAATCGAAAGCCAATAATAATCTATCTAACCTAACTCTTCTTGCTTTTTTAGATTCCATTTACCAATTGACAAGAATCACAATTGATGCGAAAATTTTAATCCCCTTTTCATGGTGAGCGTAGCTCAACTGGTTAGAGCACTGGACTGTGGATCCAGAGGTTGGGGGTTCGAGACCCCTCGCTCACCCCACCTTATTACCTGTAATTTCAGGCGATTACTTTGTTTCTGTTTTTCAATCCAAATACCATAATTTCAGCACAATTCAACAATTTTTGTTACATATCTGTGACATGGGGATAAGTCTATATTTGATTTGACACTCCTCTCATAAATTATTATCCTATTGCTAAGTAAGCTGAGGGAACAATGGGAATAAAGTGCCCTAAATGCAACACTGATAATCCCGACACGCAGAAATTTTGTGGTTAGTGTGCAACTCCTCTTCCTTCCTCAAAGGAAATCCCTGTCACCGAGACCCTCGAAACACATACCGAAGAACTAACCAGAGGAACCACTTTTGCCTCCAGGTGCGAAATCATCGAAGAGCTGGGAAAAGGAGGTATGGGGAAAGTCTACAGAGTTGAGGATAAGAAGATTAAGGAAGAAGTTGCCTTAAAGCTCATCAAACCTGAAGTCTCTTCGGATAAAAAGACTATAGAACGCTTCAGGAGTGAGCTAAAAATAGCACGCAAGATTCGTCATAAAAATGTGTGCGGTATGTATGACCTGGATGAGGAGAAAGGGACACACTACATCACCATGGAATACGTGAGAGGAGAGGATCTTAAGAGGCTGATCAGGAAAATAGGTCAGTTAAGCGCGGGACAAGCTATACCCATAGCAATACAAGTATGCGATAGTTTGTCTGAGGCTCATAGATTGGGAGTCGTGCACAGAGACCTTAAGCCGCAGAACGTGATGGTGGATGAAGGCGGAAATGCCCGGATCATGGACTTCGGGATAGCCCATCCGTTACAGGGAAAGGGATAACAGGTGCTGGAGTGATGACAAGAGTACCAAACCCGTATACAACAAATTACTTAAAGAATTATTTGAGTACTTTAGCCGTAACCTCCTACCATTAGAAGCTTAAGACTTAGGGTCAATAACTTTCTGAGAGGTTAGTTATTGATCCTATTTTTTTATCTTTAATAATTTATAGCATAATTTATAAAAGCCTAAATAAAGCAGAACTATAAAATGAAAAGAGAGCCAGGATTTTGGAGAGAGGGTTATGTTTAAGAGATATTAAAAAAATTTAAAAAGGAACTAGGCAAAAGATATGCTAAAGTTGGAACTAAAATAATAGAGGATGAATTTAGTGAAATTTCAGTCCTATTAGTATTTCTGTTTTTAGACTTAAAGCTTGATTCATATATTAAAGAAAATTATATAGCTAAAATGAAGGACTCATATGCAAAAGATACTGCTTTAAAAGCATTTAAAATTGCTAAAGAGATAGTAGAAGAGCCTTAATTAGCTACTTTTTTTCTTCTGGTTCTGGAGGCTGTGGAGGAGTAAGCGTAAAGCCAAGCTGTTGCATCATATCCAACACATTGTAAAAATCCCATATCTCAACCGCTTTTCCGTTAACAAAGTGGACAATAGATACCCCTGAAAACTCCACATTTTTGCCTGTAGGGGACATGTCACCCCAAGAGCCCGTGTTTGTCCCTGTCATTGTCCAGCGTTGAGCCCCTTTATTACCTGCTACAATCGTCTCATCAACAGTAATATGTAGGTCAGGAAAAGCATTGAAGAGATTTTCAAGGTAATTCTTCACATTTTCGATACCTACAATGTCTTCTGGTACACCACAGTCATGCCGCACAATCTCAGGAGCATAGACCTCGTCTACTATTGTAAGGTTGGCCTCATTCCACATTTCCAAAACACCGTCAGTAAAAGCCTGCACCTCTTCTTCAGTGATTCCCTCTTCACTCTTCTGGCAGCTAAAAGTAAAACAAAGCAGAATGACCAAAAGAATGACCATAAGCAGTTTTTTCATTTTTCCCTCCTTATTTTCTTAATGGGAGAATCTATTATAAGTGCAATAAGCATAACCAGACTTGATAATACATGTCAACTTCCCATATAAGGCAGAGGACTCAAGTTTCCCTTGTCCCACATTATTTCTTGAGTTGCGGGATAAAGACCTTGTTTTTAACCTGTTTTGGGTATCATTGAGGGCAATATATAGCAAAAATAGCCCTTAAATGGGATTTTTATTTTCCAGGCTATATATAATGTTTGGGCTTTCCTTATATATATACAGATTGTATTCCCTGGTTCTCCCTGCTTGATAATGAAACCCGTTACCCCCAATTGGGCTTACAGTGTGAAATAACCCCTGTTTTAATACACAATGCCTAGCAAAGCATGTGCATACTTAATACTTTATATAATATATAACATGCTTGACTTTCAATACTAGAATTTGTATACTACAGGTTCAAAAAATCCTGGTAAGGGAAAAGGAGGCAAGTTCAACTTATCTCCAAGAAGGATAAATTATCTTTTCCTACGTTATCTACTGCAATAGTGGTTTAAATAGGTTAGGTAGGATTATGCCTTAGAAAAGGGAAGTGACGCCTAAGGAAAAATACACGACTAAAATAAAGTCGAAATTTAGAAAAGGAGAGAATTCATGAAAAAAAGTATTGTTTATTTATCCATATTTTTCTTTGTATTTATTCTCTTGGTCGGTTCGTTTGAGGCACGGCCACCGTTACAACTCAAGATTTATGAAGTTCATGCAGATTTTGATTTGGATCACATCGACGTTTATATTTATGGAGAGAACTTTGGAACAATGCCTGAAGTCATGTTAGATAGCATCATTCTGAATGTTGAGTGGTTTTCAGATACAGCCATCCACGCAGTGATTCCGGAAGGTTTAGAAGGCACATATAGGTTAACAGTCGAAGATGGCTGGTATAACATTCCGCCGCCTGTGAGGAAAGACTCTATGGATGTTACAATCGGGGCTGTAGGACCAGAGGGACCACAAGGCCCTGAAGGACCGCAAGGACCACCTGGGCCTCAAGGGCCACAGGGAGATCCAGGTCAGCAGGGTGAAGCTGGACCACAAGGTGAACAAGGACCTCCGGGGGCACAGGGGGAACAAGGGTCTCAAGGTATACAGGGTGAGCCCGGACCTCAAGGTGAGCAAGGAGATCGAGGGCTTCCGGGAGCTCCAGGACTGCCGGGTGAACAAGGACCATCAGGGCCACCAGGAGAGCCAGGATTACCGGGACTACCAGGACCTGCAGGAGAACAAGGACCACCTGGTCCGTCAGGCGAAATACCCTCTGGATTTTACATACTGGGAGAATCCTCGACCCCACCGCCGGGCTATACATATACAGGCTCCTTTGTTACTGCTCAATTAGAATCTGGCCAATGGACCTCGAAAGCTCCCATGCCCACGGCAAGATCAAATCTGGCGGCAGCAGCGGCAGGCGGCAAAATATACGCCATCGGAGGATACAACAGAGGATATTT
>WVZK01000127.1 GCA_011772475.1 Candidatus Aminicenantota bacterium
TAAAACTCATAAAGCCTGAAATCGCTTCAGATAAGAAGACAATAGAACGCTTCAGTAATGAGTTAAAGATGGCTCGCAAGATTGCCCATAGGAATGTAGGACGCATGTATCATCTTAGTGAACACGAAGGAACCCACTACATCACTATGGAATATGTGCCTGGAGAGGATTTAAAGAGCTCGATTAGAAGGATGGGACCTTTGGGTGCAGGGAAAACAGCTTTCATAGCTAAGCAGGTGTGCGAAGGCTTAGCAGAGGCCCATAGGTTGGGAGTCATACACCGAGATTTAAAGCCCCAGAACATAATGATAGATAAGGATGGCAATGCAAGAATTATGGATTTCGGTATAGCTCGTTCTGTCAAAGGAAAAGGAATCACGGGTGCTGGAGTGATGGTCGGGACGCCAGAATATATGTCACCAGAGCAGGCGGAAATGAAGGAAGTTGACCGGAGGTCCGATATCTATTCTTTAGGAGTCATTCTTTATGAGATGGTTACAGGGAGAGTTCCTTTTGAAGGAGAAACGCCTTTAGGTATAGCTATGAAACACAAGAGCGAAGACCCTCAGAATCCTAAGGAGATCAATGCACAAATTCCTGATGATATCAGCCGTCTAATACTTAAGTGCATGGAGAAGAACAAAGAAAAGAGATATCAGAGTGCTGCTGGAGTGCTTTCTGAGCTTACAAGAATAGAAGAAGGCATTCCCAGCACTGAAAGAGTAGTTCCTAAAAAAAAGCCTATCACCCCTAAAGAAATAACAGTGACGCTTGGTCTGAAGAAGCTTCTCATCCCTGCTCTAGTTGTTATTGCCGTTGCAATAATCGCAATAATTATCTGGCAGCTTATCCCACAAAAGGAAGCTGTTTCACCAGAGATACCCTCTATTGCTGTGCTTCCTTTCAAAGATCTAAGCCCCCAGAAAGATCAGGAATACTTCTGTGATGGTATGTCTGAAGCACTTATCAACGCAATGACTAATATCAAAGAGTTAAAAGTCATCGCTCGAAATTCAGCGTTTTCTTTCAAAGGAAAAGAACAAAGCTTAAGCGAGATGGGCAAGAAATTGAATGTAGGGACAGTACTCGAAGGGAGTGTACAGAAAGTGGGTAATAGGCTAAGAATCACAGCAAAGCTCATCAATGTGGAGGATGGCGTCAACCTTTTATCCGAGATGTACGATCGTGAAATGCAAGATGTTTTTACAATTCAGGATGAGATCTCATTGGCTATCATAGATAAGCTTAAAGTTCAGCTTTTGGGTGATGAGAAAGTACGACTCGTGAAACGACATACGGAAAATCTGGAAGCATATAACCTATATTTAAAGGGACGCTATTTTTGGAACAAGCGTACCGATGAAGAAATAAATAAAGCTGTTGAGTACTTCGAACGAGCCATAGAAATAGATCCTAAATTCGCTCCAGCATATGCTGGTATAGCTGACTCCTATATTTCTCTGGCATGGCTCGATTATTTATCCCCAAGAGTTGCTTATAAAAGAGCCAGGAAGGAAGCGTTAAAGGCAATTGAAGTAGACGATACAGTAGGAGAGGCTTATGTCTCTCTTGCAAATATTAAAGCATGGTTAGATTGGGACATACCAGGGGCAGAGCAGGAATTCAAACGTGCTATTGTACTCAATCCCTCTAATGCAGAAGCTCACCATCAATACTCCCATTTATTAGCCGCTGCAGGACGTTTTGAGGAAGCCATCGATGAGATGAAGCAAGCACTGGAACTTGAACCTCTCTCTATCATAATAAATTCTTGTATGGGTCAGACTCTATATTTTGCTCGTAAATACGACGAGGCAATAGAACAACTCCAGAAGGCGATTGAGATGGATCCGAATTACCACGATCCTCAGTCATGGCGTGGGATGGCCTATATAGAAAAAGGGATGCCTGAGAAAGCCATAGAAAAGCTTCAAAAAGATGCACCTTCCATCGGAATCACAACCAGGTGGATAGCAGCTATTGGATATGCTTATGCAGAATTGGGTAGGAGAGACGAAGCACTGAGAATAATTGATCAATTGAAAAATCTATCTGCTAAAAGAAGTGTAGATCCTTACTTCATATCCTGGATCTATGCTAGCTTAGGTCAAAAGGATCCAGCATTCGATTGGCTGAACAAGGCAATCGACGCCCGCTCTGGCTTCATTGTTTATCTGAATGTAGACCCAGTGTTTGACAGTATCCGCTCAGATCCGAGATTTAAAGATCTATTAAGCAAAGCAGGCTTGAAAAAATAATCTACAGACCAAAGGGAAAGGCTGGCAAGGCAAAGCCATCGAGCATTACGAGAAATTCCTCGACCTCTGGAAAGATGCTGATCCTGGGATTGCTGAAGTTGAGGATGCGAAGAAGAGGCTGGCTGGGTTGAAGGATCAGTAATTCCTTTTTCCTTCATCTAAGAATCCGAGTTCGAACTTGAAGTTCATGATCCGAATCTCGCCTGGCATATCAGATTTCCGTTTTAACCGGGAACAATCTAACTGGTCTAGCAGAAACGATGATTTACGCAGGTTCAATAATAGGTATGATTCGATTGATAAGAGGAGCTACGGAATTCGTCGCCAAATAAGTTCTATAGAGAGCTAGTTGGGCGTGCCAGCTTTTCCCTGAAAATCAGCAACTTAGAGGAGTTTTATATTCAATAGGATTCCTCTATTTTCCATCATTTTCAACCTAAATATGGCACAAATGTGGCACAAAAATGGCACAAGCAAAAAAGGTAGGGGGCTATGGGAACTTTTGATTTCACCCCCCCTTTATATACATAGAACCCCTGCTCTGAAACTACAAAATTTTCCTTTAAAAGCTTTTTTCTTTCCACAACATGAAAGACTCACTGGATTCAAAATCCAGCGGAACGTTTAGTTCCATGTGGGTTCGAGTCCCTCCTCCGGCATCCTTATTTCTCAGTAATATCAAGGAAATCCGACAGTTATTCAAGCATTGATTTTAGTCTTTCTATTTAAGCAGCAGTAGCCATAATTGGGCGTTTTTAGTCAAAATCTGTTACATATCCGTTACACGGGGATAAGTCTATTTTCAATTTGACTCTTTCTTAAATAGTTCATCTACTTGTTTCATAAGGAATCTATATGGGGATAACCAGGAGACTCAAAGGTCGTTTATACCCCCCTTTCTAATATGAAATGCAGGACCGGCGAAACTTTCTTTGGAAATTTGACATATACTAATTAATTTAGTAATAGAGTCAATACCAAAAAAGGACAGTAATACACGAATATAATCAGTGGAAGGATTAGTTGTTTATAAAAAGCACGAAGCAATTTCCCTTTTCCAACAATTACAATAGCAATTTAAATAGATGAGGCACACATGTGCATATATAATCTTAGAAAGGAGGGATACGATAGAAATGTATTCCGAAAGAGGAGATTGAGATTATGGAAACAAAAAAAGTCTTTTACATATCCTTTGCAGCTGCACTTATAGGGTTTGTTTGTGCATTATTCATGGGGTTTTGTTTACTTACCGCGAGCCAAGAATAAATCTCCAGCCAAGCTATCCCATTGGAACGATGACTGATTTTACGCGGCCGATAGTTGAACATCCGAAACTGGTATTGCGATTCTTTACTGCCGACTCTCTGTTCGTTTTAAGTTATTTAGTGGTATTTGTGGGATTGTTTACTGTTGTCATCGGGCGATCGAGGACATTTGCCTACATCGGGCTGGGAGCAGGTATTCTGGCGGCTCTCCTGGATGCAATTGAAAACAGTTTTTTTATCACTTATGCATGGATGGTCTTAGAAAATTACCCGTCGGTAGAGCCGGCGCTTCCTTTGATCTATATAATAGCTAATCTTAAATTGATGGGGACTTTTGCTGCGTTTTTAGTATTTGGATTAGTCTGGCCACGCGATGAATGGCTTGGGTGGGTAGTATCGAGTTTGATGCTTGTATTTGTGCTTATCGGCGTGCTTGGAATTTATTTCCCAGGCCTATTTCAAATAGGTGCTTCGTTCTTCCTGCCTGGTATGCTGCTTTTTGCCTGGTATTTCTGGAAGGAGGCGCGCAAGATTTAGAAAATGGTCTAGCACGACACGCCATGAATCATATATCGGTAGTTTTTTTCAGGCCTCACATGCGATCACCCCCCATGAGTGTAGGCCGGAGGGCTCAATGGGGTATCGTTAAGTTTCTTCGAAGTACATTTGTCAACTAGAAAAAAAGGAGGACTCATGAATAATCAAAAGAAAAACAATAGTACTTTGGTCATTTACTATTTGACACTGAGGGCATTCCTTGGGTATCTAGGTATCTTATTGCCAATCATTTTGTTTTTTGGCGCATGGATAATTTTTGGGACTAAACTTCAATCCTCCATAAGCGCCTACTACCACACAAAAATGGGAGATGTGTTGGTTGGATGCCTTTTTGCATTTGGAGTCTTTCTGTTCTCCTATAAAGGCTGGGATAAAGATTATATCTTGGCTAGAGTTGGGAGCGTATTTGCCATTGGTGTAGCACTTTTTCCAACAAATGCTAAAGGTGCACCTTTTACTTTCGTAACGTTATTACACTATATTTTCACCGTGGCATTCTTCGGGACTCTGATTTATTTCTGCCTAAAGTTGTTTGTAAAAAGTGGCCAAAAAAAAATAGACAATCCGAAAAAACTACTTAGGAATAGAATATATCGAGTTTGCGGTTGGGTGATGATCATTTGCATGGTAGGCATTGGCATCAATTTCATTATCCCCGGCGCTAATAAATGGTTGGGCGGAAGTCTCGTATTTTTTATGGAGACCTTCGCCATATGGGCCTTTGGTATTTCGTGGTTCACAAAAGGTGAGGCATTAAAATATTTGAGAGATTAATTTGGCCCTTGCAGGCTTTACGCATCTCTAAAGGCAGGGGCAGTTGCCGAGCGTCCAAGAGCGACGCAAGACTGTCTACCTCTGTTGACATAGTGAAGCCGAGAGTGTCGTTGATTATTTTTTCTTTCAAGAGGAGATCTGGCTCTCAGGGTATCCAGAAGTCTTCTGGCGCGTTTCTTGAATTCCTCTTCTTGCCATAAAAGGAGTCCATCGTTCCCGACATCCAGAGCGCACAGTCCTCTACCGCATCTTCTTCCACTGTGGCTTTGTTGAGTGCTTTACATTGACAGGTTGACAATATTCTTTAATTAGGACTAGTATTAACAAACAGCAAAGGAGGCAAAGACACGGCAATGACTTTTAACCAATACGAATTTTGGGGGGATATGGATAAGGCAATTGAAAAATGGAAGAAGTATCTCGAAGAACGGGAGAGGACACCTGAGAAGTTTCCAAAGTATATTTTTCTACCCCATGGGGTTGGTGAGTTCAGTAAAGGCATAAGCATAATAGAACATGATAAAGACGAGCAACTTCTCAACCACATAACATTTTTGTGGCCTGAGATCAAAGTCAAGGCTGAGCCCGCAATCGACCTTTCCAAGGGTATAGAAATCTATTTGCAATCTAAACAGCGAGTCGAAGAAAAAGAAAAGCTATAGAATTAAATCCCGAGATTAAGGAAGAAGCGAAAACGGAAGAAGACTTTAAAGAATATTAGTTGGATAAGGACTTTAAAAAAGTTATTTGTTAAGCCTTGGGTATAGATTGAGCCAAGTGAAAGATAAATCCCCTAAAGTCCTGGCTTCCCTGGACTGAAAAAGACAACAGGGCTGGAAAGTAGGGGAGACGGTTGGGGGGAGGGGAAATTCTCAGCAAAAGGGCGGCTATCTTAACAAACTTTTAACAAACTTTTAACAAAGTTTTGACAACTTTTCTCTTACTAAAGCTTAAATTAGCAGAGGGAACTCAAGGTGAAAAAAGGCAAAAAATTCATAGCATTGTTTCTTGTTTTCTCTTTAATGATGCTTTCTGTAAATCTGTCTGCTAAAGAAAGACGAGGAGCTAAGCTTATCATCACAAAAAAGGAAGGATATCAGATAGAAGGCGAACTTATCACGGTTAAACCGAATTCGCTACTGTTATTGAGCATCACAGGAAAGGATGTGTCTGTTGATATTGCGGATATTGAGGTTATTAGAATTGTGAAAGTATCAGAGGTTTGGAAAGAGGATAAATTGTCAGCACGACATAAGATAAAATCCTTCTCTCCAACAATTGTAATAGCAATTTATATAGATGAGGAAGATTCTGTTTCAAAAAATTAAATAAGGAGGTGAGATTAATAGGAAAATAAAAAACTAAAAGCTGATTGTGTCAAAATTAAAACAAGGAGGACAAAATGTCAAAAGGATTCCAGAAACAAATTTCAATTTTTTTTGCAATTTCTTCCATGATTTTCCTAATTTCCGGAAATGCGGCCATTGCTGAAACCTGGGATGTCAATCCTACGATGACTCGAGCAGAAATTCAGGCTGTGGTTGATTCAGCATCAAATGGAGACTCAATTTACTTTCATGCAGGAACATATGATTGGAGCAGTGCTCCTTTAACTAAAAGAGGAGATAACGAAGGAGCAATTAATATCATCGAAAAGAGTCTTATTATAAAAGGAGAACTTGATACTTTAATTATTGGCCGCGAAAGCATAGGTCCCACTGGAGGCGACCCAGAAGGAGTGGATGCTTTTTATGTTGTGGATTTGAATTTAGATAATGATGTTACTTTTGATGGTCTAAATTTTCAAAAGTTTTTAAGAGGCATCCATGCTGCTTATCTCATTATTCCTCCAGGACAACATTACATTGCAGAGCCGAATGCCAGAAATATAACTGTAAAAAATTGTACATTTTCAGATATTCATCGAGATGCTATCTCATTTTCTAATGTAAGAGGAAATATTTTAATTCAGAATAATGAAATGTCTGTAGGTAGGACGGGAATGTTTATAGATTGGTGGTGGAGCGAGAACCATGAAGATTGGCAGCATGAAGATTCGTGTGTTCAAATTCTTGGAAATAAAATTAATTCAAATCGCCATGGCATCTATCTTTCCATGACTACAAATGTTGTTGTTAAACAAAATACAATAAGTTGTGAAAGGATGGGAATTAGGAATCATTATGCCAGGAAAGGAACTGTTGTATCTGAAAATTCTTTGTTCAATTGTTCTGTTGGAATACGTATTTATGGACGTTGGTATGACGGAACAAAATATGAAGCGGAAGGAGCTGTTATTAAAAGAAATAAACTAATTGATATAAGAGGTCTTGGCATCGTTATTGCTGGCGATGCAAGCTTTGGACATACAGTAAGCAAGAATGAGATTCACATGGCACCAGGGAGTCGCCCAGGAATTTATACATGTGCTCATGACAGTTATTATGGGCAGAATAAAATAAGCGGTTCAGGCCGCTGGGCATTCTTGTTGGATACGGAGGATTACCGTCCTGATGGTGGATTTATTGCATATGCCCATCATGAAACTCTACACGCGAACAACGTAAGCCAATTCTCACCTTTATTTATTCATTTTTATCTTTATTACGAAACTCATGATAATTTAATTGTAGGCTCTGGGATGGGACAGAATACCTATTTTGACCTTGGATATAACAATAGGATCACAGGTGCAACTCCAATGGCTGGTGGGATTGGGCAGGATCTCAGTGAGGCCATCAAGGAAAGAAATGAGGAATTAAAAGAGGCAAGAATAATTCAAAATTGATCTTCGTCGAATTTATATTAGAATCACGATTCTGACTGATTTTTTTTACTTCTGGGCATTGTTCCGTTTCAGCTAAATTCGGACCACTTGTGATATATCCTTAGCGATGGCTTCAGAATTCCTCATCCTCTGGAAAGATGCTGATCCTGGGATTGCTGAAGTTGAGGATGCGAAGAAGAGGCTGGCTGGGTTGAAGTGAAGATAAAATGATTCCTTCTTTTTCAGAAGAGAGGGAAGAGATTTTCCGATTCAAGACAAGCCTTAAATTCATACAATATATTAAATTTCCCTACTCTCAAGATAAGATTAGCTAAGATTTCGATATTAATCTCTTTGGGCGTACCAGATACCCTCTCTTATTTACAGGCTTTTCCTTGATTATATCTTTTAGCTTATAATCCCGCAGTTTCAGCTATAAATCCATCATTCATACCGCAGCGAATCAACAGGATTGGCTGTGGCGGCTTTGATGGATTGAAAGCTGACCGTGATCAGGGCAATGACAAGTGCAACCAGTGCTGAAAACACAAAGATCTCCCATCCCAATTCTATCCTGTAGGCAAATCCTTGCAGCCACTGCTTGGAGACAAAATATGCTGCAGGCCACGCAATCAAATTCGCCACCACAACCCACTTGGCAAATTCCTTGGTCAGAAGCAGCAAAATTCCTGAGGCCCTTGCTCCCAGCACTTTCCGGATACCGATCTCCTTGGTCCGGCGCTCAGCCATGAATGAGGCCAGTCCGAAGAGTCCCAAACACGCGATGAACACGGTCAGTATCGTGAAGTAACGGAATATTATTCCAATCCGCTGCTCAGTCTTATACCAGTTTTCGATATCCTCATCTATGAATCCATAACGGAAGGGGATGTTGGATCCGACAAGTTTATCCCAGTTTATCTTCAGGAAAGAAATAACCTCAGCCGTATTTTCGGGTTTTATCTTGGCGAACAAGAATCCTTGTGAGGGCTGCATAGCCACCGGCGTGATGGGGCTGTGGAGAGAAGCTCCGTGAAAATCTTTGAGGATTCCAATGATCGTTCCTTTTTGACCCCTGAAGGAAAACCATTTGCCTATAGGATTCTCCAATCCCATGGCCTTGATTGCTGTCTCATTCAGCACCCAGTTCTGGTCGTCGTCCGCAAAGTCTTGAGAGAAGAAGCGCCCCTCCGCCATTTTCATGTTGAAGACCTTTAAATAATCATTGCTGCATGAACCCTCGGCTATTTTAACCTCCAAAGACGGATCTTTTCCCTCCCAGTCGACTTCTGTGGTTCCCCATTCTCCCGAAGGAGGAGGAAAACCTCCACAGACAGCTAAAATGTTCGGATTCTGGAGCAGCTCGCTTTTAGCAACGTCGTAGTCTTTATAATAAGCTAACGAAATAATGTGTTCTGTGTCATATCCCAGGTCTCTGCTTTGCATGAAATGAAGCTGAAAGTAGATGACAGCCGTGCAGATGATCAATCCGATCGTAAAAGTGAACTGCAGGACAACCAGTACTTTCCGCAGTACTCCGCCGCGGCGGGCGCAGAGAAGCTCTATGTTCTTGAAAACTTTGACCGGTTGGAATGAAGAGAGGAAAACAGCCGGATAGCTTCCGGAAATTAGGCTTGTGACCAGCGCAATGATAAACAGACCGACCAGAATGCGCCAGTTTCCCGATTGAATCAGACTCATCTCCTTTCCTGCGAGTCTGGTGAAAGTCGGAAGCGACAGCTCCACCAGAAACACGCCAATGAGCAGTGACAGGAAAGTCAGCAAGGTTGATTCTCCCAGAAATTGCTTGATAAGGTCTGACCTCCGGGCACCAACGACCTTACGCATTCCCACTTCTTTGGCCCGAGTAGCGTAGCGCGCTGTGGACAGGTTCATGAAGTTGATACTGGCGAGAAGGAGGATGCAGAAAGCAGTCAGGGAAAGGAGGTAGACATATGTGATGTTTCCCTTGTTGGGGTAAGCAAGCATCCAGGTGTTGATTTGAGTGGAGCGGAGGTGGATGTCTTTAAGCGGCTGGAGATAGATACTCCCTTGAAAGTTGGGCAGGTGCTGCTTGACGATATCCATCATTTTTCTGTTGACTTCGGTGATATCAGCGTCTTTTCGCAGGACAACATACGTCGCAAACTGGTCATAACTCCACTCATCCAACTTCGATTCCCGCCACCTCGTCATGTTGACAGAAGGGAAGGCAAATGTGAAATGGAGGTGGGAATTCCGAGGGATGTTCTCGATGATCCCTGTCACTGTCATGTCCGTATTATTCAACTGAATGATTTTTCCAAAGGCGTCTTCATCACCAAAGGTTTTTTTGGCCAGATCCTCGGTCAAAACTATCGAGTAGCGGTTCCTCAGAGCAGTTGTCGGGTCTCCTTCGATAAAAGGGAACTGAAAGATTTCAAAGAATGCTGGGCCTACTGCAGCCAGGTATTCTTCCCGGAAGCGTCTATCCCCAAGGTGAAGATTCCATCGGCCCCATCCGGCCTGTACGCGGACATAATTCTCAACTTCTGGCACTTCTTCCAACAGGGCCGGTCCGAGGGGAGCAGGAGAGCCAGCTTGGAGAAAGGTTGTTCCTCCTGAAGTGTCCTTGGTATTAATGCGGAAGATCTGAGCCGCATTCTTATGGAATTTGTCGTAGCTCAGCTCATCCTGTACCCAGATGAGAATGAGAATACAAGCCGCCATCCCGATGGCCAAGCCAGCGATGTTGATGAGAGAAAAACCCTTGTGCCTTTTGATCTTGCGGAGTGCGATTTTTATATAGCTCCAGATAAGAGAGGGCATGATGCGGGATGGATGCCAATACGGGCGGCTTCTCTCGTAGAGTTTGGCTTTATCGTACTCCTGTCTGAGGATGTCAGCCGGAGCGGACTTTTCGAGAGCTGCGCGGAAGGCTGCCTCCTCGTCGAGACCTTTTTCAATTTGATGGTCAATTTCATCCCTGAGGTGGGATTCTAATTCTGCTATGTCAGAGTCCTCAAGATTTTCACTTCGTCGAAGGGCTTTTAACCAGTTACGAATTTCTTTTTCCAGATCAAACATTTTTATCTCCTTGATCTTTGCTGATTCTGAACCTTCACTTCAGCGAGGGCAGAGGCTTCCAGAGTTTGGAAAGAGCCTGATGCACACTCATCCATTGACGCCGCTCAGAATCAAGTTCCTCACGTCCCTGTTCAGTGATCCGGTAGTATCTTCGCAGCCGGCCTTTTTTGGAAATTTTCCATCTGGAAACTAAAAGACCGCCCTTTTCCAGGCGACGAAGGACCGGGTACAGCATATTGTCCGACCATTCCAGAGTTCCTCCGGAAATCTCTTTAACACGCTGGATGATCTGATAACCGTAGTCCTCACCGCTGATCAGTACAGAAAGAATAATTGGCTTTGTTGAAGCCGCGACAAGAGTTTTCGAAATCATTTTATACCTCGCAGTTTGAGATACCTCATAATATTGGGTATGCAAAATTTATGCCAGTTCAGATTTCATGGAGCCACTCCAAGAAAACAAATTACAAGCAGAGACAAGTGTTCATTTATGGCACATCGGATGTCCGATATCGGGCATTTTTTCGCATAAAACGAAAATGCTTTTTTCTTATCATCTATTTTGATATGGATGAAGAGAGCCACTTCTTTAGAACGCCTCTGGTTGAAATTCCGGCGATAAGATCGTGATTTTACAGCACTTTTCATGTAGCCTTGGCCTTTAAATTAATTTTATAAGTAACAGGAAAATTGTTTCAATCAGCAAAAGGAGAGCAAAATTTCTATCGAGTCAACTAGTACTCAATTTAACTTGTCCAAAAGATGATATAATTCCCCTTAGATCGGTTAGCAGAAGGTTCTTACTTGATGAGGCTGGCAACAATCTCTTTCACCCGATTGTTGAACTCGGCGGGGCGTTCTAGCATCGGATAGTGGCCCATGTGTTTCATGATGACTGCGTCGAAATCGGCCTTTACTTTCCTATTCCCTTTCACATCCGTGGGATAGAGATCGCCGTTGATAGCCCGGAGCGGCATGGTCAAGCGGCTGACTGCAGCGCCCACATCATACCCGGCAAGCGACAAGAACATAGCGCGGGCTGCTTCGGGCGAGGTCCCGGCCATACGGCTTTCAGCTTCCGCTATGAGGGCCGGGTCAGCATCAGTGTGGAAGAGCATCCGGACCATTTGCTTCAAGGCGCTGTCAAAATCCTGGTGGAAAGACTCCGCCCTCTGCTTCGCCTCCTCGGGTTTAATCTTGGTGTTGAGGACCTGAAAGGTATCGACTCCGACAACCCCTAAGACCCGGTCTGGTAGGAGGAGGGCTGCTTCTATGGCCACCAGCCCGCCTAGAGAATTGCCGAAGATGATGACCTTCTTCAGTTTCTCTGCATCAATAACGGCCTTCACGTCAGCGCCGAATTCTGGGATTCCCCATTTTTTCCGGTTGAGACCAGACTCTCCATGGCCAGGAAGGTCGAGAGCGACGACTCGATGAAGACCGGCAAACGCCTTGAGTTGTCCCTCCCAGAATCTACGATCGGCTAGCCCGCCATGGATAAAAACGAGTGCCGGGTCTCCGATTCCTGCAGCCGAATAGACGATCAACACTCCGTCCTCGGCCAAGCATGTTTTTCTTTCGATTCTAACATCCATGGATTCTTCTCCATATGCACCGGCCGCTATAGCCAGTAGAGCCACGACTGCCAGCGTTCCGAAACAAACGATATGATTCAGGACACGCATTTTAACCTTATCCGATAATTATAGAATTTTGTCGAGAAGAATTCAAAGGCCTTCCGTTTTTCTAGCACCTCCTTGACATCTTTTTGAAATTATAAGTATTTCCTTTTCGGACTTGTTCACAATCCCTCCCAATTTTCCTTAATTTCCATCTGCTGATAATAGAATCGAAAAAGATAGCAGAGCGGATAAAGCACCGTATTAGGGGAGACAGTTGAAGAGGTAGAAATCCTCAAAAGGCGATAAAATCTTAACAAACTTTTTACAGACTTTTAACAAAGTTATAACAACTTAGCTCTGACAGAAGCTTAAATTAGCAAAGGAGGCTAAAGATGAAAAAAAGCAAAAAATTCACAGCATTGTTTCTTATCTCCTCTTTATTGACACTTTCTGCAAATCTGAATGCTAGAGAGAGGCGAGGAGCTGAGCATATAATCACAAAAAAAGACGGGCAACAAATAAAGGGGGAATTAATTACAGTTAAGCCAAATTCACTTCTATTATTGAATACTGAAGGAAGAGATGTGTCTGTTGCAGTTGACGATATTAGGATCATAAGAATTGTTAAGAAATCAAAGTTTGTTCAGAGCCTTGGAATTGGCTTATTAATCGGAGCGGCCACAGGAGCAATATTAGGACTTGCAGAAGGCGAATCCATTGATTTTTTTGGAGGGACCGTTACAGCTGGGGAAAATGCTTTAATTGGTGGCGCACTTGTAGGTTTTAATGGATTGATCATTGGTGGAATTTCTGGTCTAGCTTCAGGAAAAGACAAAACAATCCAACTCGAGGGAAGATCTCAAGAAGAACTTAAGTTAGATCTAAAGAAATTACGAAAGAAAGCTCGTATTCGTGACTATAAATGATACTCCCAATGCACGGGATACGAGTGGAAGCCAGAGACCTGATGTCCTAACTTCCTCTCCAGGATAATGGATCAGTAATTTTCTTTAGTTTTTTGCGTCGTCTAAGAACTATTATGTCAACTTTTATTTAAATATTCTTTTAATATAAGTACTTTTCTAGGTCTTTTGGATCAATTGGCTTTTTTTGTTGTTTTTCAAGTACAGCATCGATGTTCTTTTGGTCTAATGAATACCATGCGCCTGTTGCAGCATCAACTACGACAGGGACCAAACCTAATACGATATCTAAAACGACCCATCCCGCCCCAACTTTGTTATTGATCTGAAACGATTTTGGTTTATATCCTTCTCTTCTAAACTCGATTGCATATGTCTCTTTAGTTACAAGCTTCAAGGTGAGTGGTGTTTCTCCCATACGAATTCCATTGACATAGACCTCTGCCCTTAGTGGATCACTTCTAAAGCCTACTTCTTATTTGGTTCCTTTGAAGACTAAGGCGCAGCTTGATAGATACATACAAATTAAGGCAATAACAACGATTTTAGTTTTCATATCGATCTCCTTCAGTGTTCCTTTAATTTAGTAGCAAAAGTTAAAAAATAATTCAATTGGAAATTAAAAAATTGGCTATCCTCTCCCATATCGCTTCCATGTTATTTTCATGAATGTTGCCGCTTCTTGTTTCGATCATTTTATCCTTGAAATAGGGAAAATCATCTTCTATTGTGTATTCCTCCTTTGCGTCTTCAATTTTCAGTCCTTTCTTATACATTTCCGACAAGCCGTGCCACAGAGTGTGAAAATATCTGTAATGCTCTTTGAAGGTTTCAACAGAAAGATGCATATCCGAATGGGCCATATGCGTAAGTTTAATATCCCATTTGCTTTCAACAATTCGTCCCCAGTGCTCTAGTGTGACCGAAAAGTCAGAAGAGAGATCTTTTCTTATGGAAGGTAGCATCCGTTCCGGCGCCATATCTCCCACTGCCACCAGGCCTTCTTCCGGTAGGAAAATCACAATATCGCTATCGGTGTGCATGCCGCCGAAGGAATATAGCTGCAGTGTCGTGTCTCCCAAGTCTATGGTCAGGCTTTTTTCAAAAAGCAACGATGGATATGCGGGAATAAATCCGCTCTTGTAGTCCTCGACCGCCATCTTAAGATAGGCTATTCTCTCGCATCCATACTTATATTGGTCGGATTGGGGCTCCACGTGTGTCAGGGCTTCTTCAAAGCTTTTAGCACGAGTTTCATACTTATCAACAAGGTTAGCCAATCCGTCCCCGGCAAATGCCTGTTTCATTCCTTCCAGGAGGTTTTTGTGACCAATAATCGTTGCATCAGAGTAGATCTGATTGCCGCTCGTGTGATCACTGTGGTAATGTGTGTTTATAAGATATTTAAAGTCGCTTCTTCCCAATTCTTTTTCGATCACCCTCTTGATCCTGGCGTCGTTTGATCGACTTAAGCTCGTATCTATCACGACTATCCCTTTTTTCGTGGCAATGGCTAATACAGAAACAGTCTGCATGTAGTCGCCGGTCCATACTAAAAGAACTCTTTCGCTTAGCTTCTTTTGATGCAAGGGCAAGTCTGCTTCCCCCTTCATAATAATCGGCAGGGCTACAATCAACACAATTAAGGCTGCGATTTTAAATGTCGAGCGCATTAAATTCCCTCCTAATTATTGAAATTTAGACAAGCAAATTCTGAGTACAGGTCTTATATTTAAAATTCTAACCTTTGGATTTGTGTTTATCAAGATAGAATACTTCTACAAGCGGAACTTCAAACACTTTGACTTTTTTTCCGGAGTTGATTATAAGCATGATTCTAGAGGTCTTCGTATGATTCTCCTTTTGTTCCTTAGGCACATGGGGGCTTAAAAAAAAGAAGATTTTAGTGGATAATTAATATAATATATTTGCCTTAAGAACAGTTCTCTATCCATAGTGAGATGAGTAATTACGCAATTCAGGTCAAGGATTTAACCAAAGTATTTAACGGCTTTACAGCTGTCGATAAGATCTCGTTCAAAGTAAAAAACGGAGAGCTTTTTGGTCTTCTCGGACCAAACGGCGCTGGAAAGACTACTACCATAAACATGCTTTCCACTCTGCTCAAGGCAACTTCAGGATACGGGGATGTATCTGGATATGATATCTCCAAGAATAAAGACAATATAAGGCGGTCCATAGGCGTTGTTTTTCAGGAGCCTGCCCTTGATATAAAGCTCACAGGAAAGGAAAACCTGGAATTTCATGCGATGATGTACGGGATAGAGAAAGAAGAGAGAAAAAAAAGGATCAAGGAAGTCCTCGAGCTCGTTGAGCTGACGGAGAAAGAGAAAGTGTTGGTTGAAAAATATTCAGGAGGCATGAAAAGAAGATTGGAGATTGCAAGGGGACTTATCCACGAGCCTAATGTTCTGTTTCTTGACGAACCCACCCTTGGCCTTGATGCCCAGACGAGGCGTCACATATGGGATTATATAAAGAGATTGAATAAAGAGGGTGGGGTCACAATTATCCTGACCACTCATTACATGGAAGAAGCGGACTTCCTTTGTGATAGGATCGCCATCATGGATAGAGGGAAGTTTGTTGCCATGGATTCACCGGGTCGATTGAAGGATATACTGGGTGGCGACGTTGTCTTCCTTGAAATTGAAGGGAATGCTGATGCTCTCATCTCCCGAATAAAAAGCCTTGATTGGATTAAGAATATAACGAGGCACGATGAAAATCTGAGCTTGACGATGGAGAAGGGAGAAAGGAGAATTCCAGAATTGATTAATATTGCCAGAGAAAATGGAGTTAACGTCACCTGTGTGCATTTACGCAAGCCAAGCCTCGAAGATGTTTTTCTACATTTTACTGGAAGGACTATAAGAGAAGAAGAGGCAAGTCAGGCCGAGCGAAACAGAGAGATATTAAGAAGAAGATTTGGAAGGAGAAGATAATCAATCGTTCTCGGATGCAAACCAGCAAAGAACGGAAATTCCAAAAAGTGATTGCGGTGATGCCCGCCTATAATGCCGAACTTACTCTCGAGAAGACATTCCGTGATTTTCCGGAAGGAAGCGTAGATGAAGTTATAGTTACTGATGACTGCAGCTCTGACCGAACAGTTGAAATTGCTGAAAGTTTGGGAGTTGCGGTCCTTCGTCATAGTGAAAATAGAGGCTACGGCGCAAATCAGAAGACTTGCTATGACGCGGCGTTGGAGAGGGAGGCGGACGCAGTCGTGATGATTCATCCTGACTACCAATACGACAGCCGGGTGATTCCCTATGCCTTAGGATTTCTCTCTTTGGGAGTTTGTGATGTTGTTCTAGGCTCAAGAATTAGACAACGTCGCCAAGCTCTTGAAAGCGGAATGCCGTTTTATAAATACATCAGCAACCGCTTCTTAACTATGATAGAAAACATCATTCTGGGCCAGAACCTCGGGGATTTTCATTCCGGATTTAGAGCCTATACGAGGAAAGTGTTAGAAACTATTCCCTATAAAAAAAATTCAAATGATTATGTGTTTGACACTGAATTTCTTGCCCAGGCTGTGTTCTTTGGGTTTAAGATAGGTGATATTCCGATTCCCTGCCGCTATTTTGAAGAAGCATCGTCGATTAATTTCTTAAGAAGCACAAAGTATGGGCTTCAAACCCTCATGGTTATGGCCAAGTACATAATTCAAAAAACTGGCCTTTTTAATTTTAAAATTTTTTCATGATCTCCGTGCAATTTAACATGTTTTCCTAATCGGCCTTTAGGTTTTGCTGGGATGCTGAATTTGATATACGCTGTGAAGAGAGCTGGCCGACGTTCTTAACATAAATAGAAAAAAGATTATTACTCTCTTAAGAAGGAAGTTTTTACAGAAGAAAGAATGAAAGAAATATTAAAAGCGATACGTGACTACACCGCTAAACATGAAAAGTTAACAGCAGAAATCTTGTTGATAGTTTGCGGAGTGATGATAGCATATTATGCTTTAAAAGTAGCTACGACCCCAGATATTCAGTGGGATCTTAAACTGTATCAAAGTGCTGTAATAGTTTTTTTTGAGGGGGGAAATTATTATGATTTCGAGCTTTTAAAAGAAAAAGGCAGCCCACTTCCTTTTGGGTATTCTCCTTATGCGATCTTTTTTTTACTTTTTTTAGGTGTAAGTTCGTTCCAGAAAATGGCATTTTTGTGGTTAGGCCTAAAAGTTGGAGTCTTGATTGCTTTGTTTTTTATTTGGAAAAAGATTTTTTATGAATATTTTGACAAGCGGAACAGTTGGATTTTCTTTTGTTTATTCTTAGTCTGGTCATTACGCGCTTTTAACAGAACTATTTATACAGACCTTTATGCCGGGAATATTTCTATTATAGAGGAATTTTTAATATGGAGCGGAGTGCTGTTTTTGTTGCTAAGAGGCAGATATTTAATATTTGGTTTGTGTTTGCTTATTGCGTCATTTTTTAAAGTGCTTCCCATCTTTTTAATCGGCTTAGTTCTTGTGACAGGGACCGGGAAGATAAAAGACAGGATAAAAAAATTGGGGATTATAGCCCTAATAAGTTTAGTTGTGTGGGGAGCGGGCCTTTTAATAATGCCCAATGAATTTGGAGAATGGTCTAATTTTTTGAAATCGGTCTCCTTTATGCCTCCAGAAGTAGGGAAGAACAATCCTGCGATATTGCCGTTTATAAGAGAGATTATAGGAAACGGTGGAAGAGCCTTGGAGTTGATACTTTATTCTCTATGGGTTCTTACAGTTTTTCTCGTTTCCTTCAATGTCTCAAGACATATATCAAAAACAGACTTTTCTTCTGAAAGAAAGGAGAAATATCTATTTTTTCTCTGGTGCTTTGTATATCCAATCATTATGCCTCGATTTAAGGATTATACTTTTATCTTCTTATTACCTATTTTTTGTTATTCCCTCTATGAAGTGATAAAGGAAAGTAAAAAATGGCCATTAAAAGCTATAGGTGTTTTGTTGCTGGCATTTTCCTTTTTTGTCATGGAAAAAGAAAACGTGGGAATCCTTGTTGTTGACTACTGGCCTCTGTTGATAACGATAATCTCTTGGATTGTTTTTGCTTTCTTTATAATGAAGGATTCAGTACGGCTCCAAAGCAAGAAAATCTCAGAACTTACTAACTAGCTGAAAAAAGGAGCAGAAGAATAATCAAAAGAGATGCGTGATTACATTATTAAACATAAAAAGATAGCTGCTGCGATCTTGTTGGCAGCATGCGGAATGGTGCTCACTTATTATATGGTTAAAGTTGCTAGGAATCCTACCTTTCAGTGGGACCTTAAAATGTATCATAGTGCAGTAAAAGTTTTTTTTGATGGGGGAAATTATTATGACGGTGAGCTTATAAAGGAAAAAGGTGGCAGACCTCCTTATCCCTATTCTCCTTATGCGATCTATTTTCTGCTTTTTTTGGGAATCCTGTCAGCTCAGAATGCAGCCTTTTTATGGTTAGGCTTAAAATTGGGAATCTTGATAGTTTTATTTTGGATATGGAAGAAGATTTTTTATGACTATTTCGATGAACGATACAGTTGGCTCCTATTCTGTCTATTTTTATTCTGGTCATTGCGTGCTTTTAATAGAGCTATTTACATGGATTTTAGAGCCGGCAATATTTCTATCATGGAGGAATTTTTAATATGGAGCGGGATGCTGTTTTTGTTGTACGGAGGGAGATATTTGTTTTTTGGATTATTTTTGCTAGTTGCGTCATTTTTTAAACTGCTCCCTTTTGTCTTAATTGGTTTTGTTCTTTTTATGGGAGTCGGAAAGATAAAGGACAGGATAAAGCAATTTGGAATTATATGCCTAATTGGTTTATTTATTTGGGGGGCCGGCTTATTAATAATGCCTTTTGAGTTTGGAGAATGGTTTAATTTTTTGAGATCAGCTTCTTTTATGCCCCGTGAAAGCGGGATAATTAATCCTGCGATTTTACCGTTTATAAGGCAAATTATCGGAAATAATGGAAATGCTTATGATTTGGTGCTTTATATTTTATGGATTTTACTTGTCATCTTCATTTCTTGCCTAGTTTCAAAACACATACTAAAAATAGAGTTCTCTTCTTTGGTGAAGAGAAAATATCAATTTTTTCTATGGTGCTTAGTCTACCCGATCATTATGCCACGATTTAAGGATTATACCTTTATCTTTTTGTTGCCGGTATTTTACTATTCCCTTGCTGAGATAATTAAAAAAGATAAAAGATGGATTTTAAAAGGCTTAGCGGTGTTCTTGCTTACTTTTTCTTTTGTTGTTTTGGGGAGAGGAGCCGAGAGGACCCTTGTTCTTGAATACTGGCCTCTGTTGGTAACGATAACAGCCTGGATTATGTTTATAGTGTTTATAATGAAGAATTCAGTACGGCTCGAGGGAAGAAGAATATGATAAATAAAACAGCTGTTTATGTATTGTGGGTGAGGGAAATGAAGCGGTTTTGGAGGGCCAAGTCTCGAATCGTCGGAGCCTTAGCCATGCCATTATTTTTTCTGGCGTTTCTTGGATTGGGATTTAGAAAAATGACTATTCCGGGAGTAACCGGCGATGTGGGTTATATCCGGTTTTTAGTCCCGGGGATAATCGGGATGAGCATTCTTTTCTCATCAACTTTTGGGGGATTGTCTGTGCTATGGGACAGAGAGTTTGGTTTTCTTAAAGAAATCATGGTGGCTCCTGTAAGTCGAGTTTCTATTGTCTTAGGCAGGATTGCAGGAGGTGCAACCACAGCGCTGATTCAAGCAATTCTTATTCTTGGAATCTCTTTTATTATGGGATTTAAGATTTTCAATGTCTCGTCGATCTTATTGGCGATTGTTTTCATGATCCTGATTGCGATTACGTTCTTGGGTTTGGGATTGATATTCGCATCGAAGATGAGAGACATGCAGGGATTTAGCATTGTGATGAATTTTGTGATATTCCCTCTGTTCTTTTTATCTGGAGCCCTTTATCCTCTGGAAAATTTTCCTTCTTGGTTAAGACTTATCTCAAAGATAGACCCGCTAACCTACGGCGTAGATGGTTTGAGAGCGGCACTGATCGGTGTATCTTCGTTTTCAATTTTATCCAATTTCATATTTATGGTGATATTTTCTTTGGTGATGATTTTTTTGGGTGCCTATTTCTTCGAAAAAAGTGAAAGCGTTTGAGGAAAAGCGGAAAGAATAACAAGGAAAATTAAGAAGATTTTTTACTGCTTGTAGTTTTTTCTGGAAGTTTTTCAGGCGTCTCTTCGCTCGCGAGTTCCAGCTTTCCCGAGAACTTATCCAGACGTTTCTCCGCATCATCAAATTTGCTCTTGGCATTAACCAGGTGAGTTCCTAGAATCTGAAAGTCGTTCTTGAAACGGCCTAAATCGCCTTGAAGCCGAGCCAGAGACTGAAAGATATACTGGGCTGATTTTTCAATTTGGAGGCCCTTAAGCCCGAGCACGATGACTTGAAGATAAGCAAAAAAGGAGTTAGGAGAGGTAGGAATTACTCTTTTCTCGAGGGCGTAGGAGAAAATACTCCGCTCCTCCCCCAGGCTTTCATCCTTGAGGATGGTTTCGTAATAGATGTTTTCGGCGGGGATGTACATCAGGGCAAAGTCGTAAGTTCCTTCATCGGGGAGGATGTATTTGCCGCAAATCTCATCGATATGTTTTTTAACATCTATGATAAACTTTTTTCTCAAGCCCTCTTTTTCTTTGCTGTCTTCTTCAGCAAGATACTTTTGAAAATTTTCGAGGGGGAATTTGGAATCTATGGGGACAATATTGTTTCCTATTCTAATGATGGCGTCAACTTTTTCTCCACTTTTAAATTTATACTGGAGCTCATAGTGGGCAGGAGGGAGTATTTGAGCCAGTAAGTCTCCGAGGAAAAGCTCTCCAAAGCCGCCCCTGAATTTTGGGGCGCGGAGCAGATTTTCAAGGCTTGAGATGTTTTTCGACTTTTCCAGGACTTCACGTGTTACCTCTTCCATTTTTCCCAGGTCTTTTTTAACATCGCCCAAAGTGGAGCCGATGTTTCCTGTTGTTTTCTGGAATTGAGTGCTCATGTTCTGCAGCTGCTGGTTTATGTTCTGGGTGAGTTGTCCTATCTGCTGCTGCATGAGAGAAAGAGCCTGGTTTTCCGACTGAGAGCGCTTCATCTCATCTATTTTGGAGCTGGTCCTTTTCAATGACAGAAAAAGGAAGATGATAAAGAAGACAAAGAGAACGACGAGTGCAAGTGCGAATATGATTAAGAAGATGTTTAAATTCATTAAGGGTCCTTCTTCTTTGTTGCCATTATAAAAGAAAACCTTTCGCTTAGGCAAATATTGTGTAGGGGCATGATTTATCTGTAGGGGTATGATTCGTCTGTAGGGGCTTGATTCATCAAGCCCACCTTTTTAAATATATGGAATGATTCCTATTGTGTAGGGGTTTGATTTATCAAACCCACCTTGTATTTACTACTATAAAATGACTATTTAATTATAGGTAAAAAAGCACAACACAATTTGACAAGGTTTAAGGACTTCTCTAAACTAAAAATAATTTTTGTGGCCCGTTAGCTCAACTGGTAGAGCAGCGGACTCTTAATCCGCGGGTTCCAGGTTCGAGTCCTGGACGGGTCATATGCTTTTTCAGGGGTATTAGCCACTTTTTATTTTTAGCCTGAGTCAACTAAACTGAGTCATTTTAAGTCATTTTGTCCACACCGTGTCCACACGGATTTTAGGATCAAGTCTATTCTTATCTCTCAGCGATCTCCCTTTATAGGTCTAACGTGATAGACACTTCTTAAATCGGGGCATATCTTATAAACACTCATTAAGCTCCTCATCATAAGCCTCATAGAGCCTCTCTAAGCGCGTTTCTAAGCCCTGTAAGAGACATATCGGGGCAATTGCTTATATATATGAATAACTCCCTCAATCCAAATTACCCCAGATAACGCCTCTTTCTCCTACTCTGTAAACTACCTCAGATACCCTGTGCAACTAATTATATACGCAAAAAGGTTATTACCCCTCCCTTGTATCCCTCGATTAAAAACATTTTATTCTATGTGAAATCCTAGATCTTCCCGTGTCGCCTAAGACTTATTATGTCAACTTCCCATATGGGGTAGAGGCAAAAAAATAGAATATGGGACATTATTCGTTAAAACCATCCCATTTCCACCTGTTTTCTCACAATTAATTGCTTTCATTATCCCAAAATGGGGCATTATATACAGCAAAATTCCCACTCCTTAAATATGCACTTTCGTATAATCTAGCCGAAATGACCCAAGATTCCACGCAAGACACCCGCTTCCCCCAATGGGCCAATCATTGTGAAATAATCCCTGTTTTAATACACAACACCTAACAAAGCATTTGTGGCTTGTATTGACATCAATTTTTTCATGTGATATTGGTTTGTCATCAGTCAGGAGGGATAAAAATGAATCCCAAAGGGAAAAAATTCATATCGTTGTTTCTTATCTTTTCTTTAATGGCGATAAGTTGCACTACTATAACCACACAAAGGCAAAAGAGGTTTGAGTCTTCTAAAGAAAGGCGAGGAGCTAAGCTCATAGTCATAAAAAAGGATGGACAACGCATAAAAGGAGAACTCATCACAGTTAAACCGAGTTCACTTCTTTTACTGGATACTGAAGGAAAAGATGTGTCTTTTGATATTGCGGATATTAAGGTAATTAGAATTGTGAAGAAATCAAAAGCTTTTTTAGGAGCTGCAATAGGATTCGGAGCAGGAGCTCTTTTGGGACCACTTTTAGCTCCTGTTATCTTTCATGCTTGGCATGAGGAATATGATGGTCCAGGGGTATTACTAATAGAAATACCTGTAGGCAGTGCTATTGGCGCATTACTTGGAGGGTCAATTGGAGCAACCGCAGGAAAAGATAAAAAAATCCAAATTGAAGGAATGACTGATTTTCATGAATTCAGAGAGACTCTGGACTACTTACGCAAGAAAGCTCGTATTCGTAACTATAAGTGATAGAGTTTAAGGGAGGTGCGAGTTGAGTATGGAATCAAAGGTTAGGAAAGGTGCTCTTTATGGATTATTAGCAGGTGGGGTTTTAGCATTGATTGGTGGCATATCCTCTATTGGGGTCGAAGGTCATGGTTTCTTTGCTAGTTTCATTGATGGGATCATATTCTTTGGACTTCCTGGGGCACTAATCGGAGTAGCAATTGGTGCAATTGTAAGTATTTTAAGTAAGATAAAACAATCCAAAAAAGGAGAGGATTGAGGAGGTGCGGGCTGATGGCCCGGGTGGAGCACATAATGATATATCTTAGAAGTGCCAAGAAGCGAATGGAAACCAGACACCCTAAAGCCCTGGCTTCCCGATTCTGAAAAGGACAGCAGAGCGAATTAGCGCCTTATAGAGACGGAAGAGGGGGAAGGAAATTCTGATAAGGAGATAAAATCTTAACAAACTTTTTACAAACTTTTAACAAATCCTTAACAACTTTTGTGCTGGGGGAATTTAAGTTATTAATGAAAATTTAGGAACGAAAGAGAAATTAAAGGTAAAGGAAAGTGAGCAGAAAAAGAAAAAATTAGATTTAAGACATTTTAGATCTAAGGCAAAAATGGAAATCCATAGCCCTTACAAAAGAAAAGGGGTAGGTATAAATCTCAAAAAGGAGGGATAAAATGAAGAAAATTATCATTCTAGTCTGTTTCTTTTGTTTTATTTCGTTCACTCCTTTGTTTGGTTATGTTGTCTCTGGCACGGTGTATTACTCGACCACGCTATTGGATAGTGTTAGTGTTGAGCTGGTGCAAGGAACTCTAACATCTCCGCCACTGCAGAGTACCACTACTAGCAGCGGGTTTTATAGCTTCTCTTCGGTTGATCCTGGCTCTTATTGGGTAAAAGTCTATGGTCCTACTGACGAATACATAGCTTGGATTGCGCATCCTATAGAGGTAGTATCAAGTGACATCACAGAAGATATGTACTTGCCAAAAAAGATGACTTTGCTCAGCCCTGAAAACGACGCGTTTATAACCAGCCGATTTCCAACACTGTCTTGGGAAGCAAATAGCGAGGCAGCCAAGTATACGGTCCAAATAAATGTGACAGAAGACTGGCAATTAGTAGAGTTTGTAGAGAACATCACATCCACTTCCTATACAGTCCAGACTGAATTGACTCCAGATAACTACACATGGCAAGTGGGCGCTTATGATGCATTCAACCAAAATGTTGGAATGGCCGAGCCTACATTTCGCTTCACCGTTTTAGGCGTCACCATTTACGTGGATGCTTCCAACACAAGCGGTATCGAAGATGGTTCTCAGGAGTATCCATTTATTACAATCATGGAGGGCATTAATGCTGCCTATGACGGGGATACCGTTCTGGTTGCAGCAGGAACATACTATGAGAATGTTGTAATGAAAGCAGGTGTTGATTTAATTGGTGCCGGGGCTAGTTTGGTTTACATAGATGCTGGAGGAAGTGGCAATGTGATAGAAGGAGCGGATCGCTGTACGATTGAAGGATTTACCATAACTAATAGTGGGCCAGATCCTTCTGACAGCGGAATTGATTGCCCTAATTTTTGTACCATGTTAATTACGAATAACATAGTTACCGGCTGTACAAATGGGATATACTGCGCACAATCTTCTTCAATCATCTCAAATAATGTGATTTCGAATAATGGAAATCCCAACAATGACACTGTAGATTTTGCCATTTGTTGTAATGATTCTTCCCTCACTATATCGAATAATTTAATAATTGATAACTTGGAAGTAGCAATTTACACCTGTTGGAGCCTGTCTGATTCGGCTCTTATTCTTAATAATACGATTGCTAATAATGTAGATGATCATGGTGTTTGGTGTAACGAATCCTCCCCCGAGATAAAAAACAACATTATCGTAGGTAATAGTGGTGGAATCGTTGCTATTTATTCGTCTTTCCCTAAGATATCATACAATGACGTTTGGAATAATATGGGGGCGGATTATGACGCACAGACAGGAAGTATCTGCGAGCCAGGTATAGGCGACATATCAGCTGATCCTATGTTTGTCGATGCTGCCAACGGCGACTATCACCTCCAGTACAACTCTCCTTGCATTGATGCAGGCACAAACGTTCCTGAGTTCCCAGATTATGACTTTGAGGGCGATTTAAGGATTCTTGATGGAGACAATGATGGCACTGCACTAGTAGACATGGGAGCAGATGAATATGTAATTATATATTGTAGATTGACCATTGAGACAAGCACTGGCGGATCCACAGCTCCTCTACCTGGAGTATATTCCCATCCTGAAGGAACAGATGTTACTGTAGATGCCATACCAAGTAGCGGGTATAGATTTACCGGATGGACTGGAGATGCGTCGGGTACAGATGACCCGATAACAATAACCTTGGATTCAGATAAATCTATAACAGCTAATTTTAGTGCCATACCTCCTCCTGAGAAGGCTGGGAAGAAGGGGGGTTGCTTCATTGCAACCGCGGCTTATGGTTCCCCGCTACATTCTTGTGTAAAGATTCTTCGAGATTTCAGGGACACATACCTTGTCCCCAGCAAGCTTGGTCGGAAGTTTGTTGAATTGTATTACAAATATTCATCATACTTGGCGAATTTTATAGCAAAGCACAAAATATTGAAGGTTACCATTCGAATCAATCTTCTGCCCTTGGTTGTTTTCAGTTATTCGATGCTTCATTTTGGTCCGACTATTACGGCATTTATGCTTGCTTTTGTTTTTGCACTTCCAATCTTTTTTATTTGGTTTTATCGAAGAAAATTGAGGCGAGTGGAAGCCAAAGACCCTAAAGCCTTGGCTTCCCTGGATTGAAATATAGAGCAGGGCAGATGATAGACTGAATATAGGAAATACAAGTGCTTCACAAGGGTCTGTATAGCTCATGGATCAATCACGATATGTAGAAAACAATGAAGAAAAAATATGAAGATCGTCTAGTTAAAAGTCTTGCGGAAAAATTAAAAAACAGATTTGACAAAGTATATACTAATAAGAAGCCTTCAGCTTCTCCAAAAATTAGAAAATACTTAAAGAAAGAATTAGGGTACGTTCCAATTCTTCAACCAGAAATAGATATCCTTTTAAGAGACAAATCTGGAAAGTTGTTTGGTATTGAAGCCAAACTTTTTAGGGGCGAAATAACATACTCGCTACCATATTATGAGGGATTAGGACAAGCTATTGCTCTGCACAAATACGGATTTGATTATGCAGCTTTGTATATTTTTTTCCTTTCGAATACGAATATAAATAGCATGAATCGATATGGAGCTGAAATATGGACATTTATACGGAATGACTTATGCCTTCCTTTAGATTTTACATATTTTCATGTTAATGAAAAAGGAAACGATTACGAGTTTAACGTAATGCAATACACTCAAAGGCAGAGAGGGACGAAATTATTGTCTATCGATGATCCCAACTTTATTATTGCATTTAAACATCCAAACCCAATAAAAGATTATCCTCTTCCAAGTGTGATAAGACAAGCAATAGAGAAGTGGCTAAGAAATGAGTTATAAAAATTTCCACCTGACAGGATTCTTACAACCATCCCCAGCCTCCATGAAGTTGAGGATGCGAAGAAGAGGCTGGCTGGATTGGAATAATCTTACTACGAATTAGAAAGTCGGGAGTTCGAATCTCTCCAGCTATATCCTCAGAGGAGGCTAACTCTATGAAAAAGGACCGGTTCACTTCTCGAAGAGAATTTTTGAAAAAGGGTGCGACCGGTCTCGCCGGAGCGGCATTTCTTCCTGCTCTCGCTCGGTCTCGCCCCTTGCACGAGACGCAGAGTAAAGACAGAAAATTCATTTGCCGCACCCTCGGACGAACAGGCCTGAGGCTGCCAATTGTGAGTATGGGAGCTACTAATGCCATCAACCTGGTGAACACAGCGCTTGAGGAAGGAATCGTCCACATCGACACCTCGAGTATTTATGAAAACGGCAATCACGAGCGTATGCTGGGCGAAGTGCTTAAGACTCTTTCAAGGGATTCTTTTGTTATCGCCACGAGTGCGGCTTGGGAGAATTTCGTCAAAGACAGTGATCCGCCATTCGAGAAAATCCGGGAAAAGTTTAATCCCAAGATCTTAAAAGAAGAAATCGAGGGCAGCCTGAAACGCCTCAGTCTTGACTATATCGATATTTACTACATAGCGAATGTATACAGCCGAGAATTTGCTCTTTATGAGCCTTACATGAAGGTATGTGAAAATTTTAAAAAAGAGGGTAAAACGCGCTTCATTGGAATAACAACGCATAGAAACGAGCCAGAGGTAATCTGGGCTGCTGTTGAAAGCAAAGTTTGGGACGTAGTTCTCACAGCCTACAATTTTAGAAAGACATATTANNCAGGACTAGGAGTCGTGGCTATGAAGACACAAGCCGGAGTTTACTGGGACAAGGCCCGGACTCAAAAGATTAATATGAAGGCTGCCCTTAAGTGGGTTCTCCAGGATGAAAATGTTCACACAGCCGTTCCGGCCTTTGCCAACCATGAAGAGATGATGAAAGACCTCTCGGTCATGGAGGACCTAACCTTGACGCCAGAGGAAAAGCAGGATCTTAAACTTGGAGAAGAGCTGGGATTTTCTGGCCTTTACTGTCAGCACTGCGGCAGCTGCCGAGGTCAATGCGGCGGCGACATAGACATCCCCACTCTTATGCGGAGCTACATGTATGCGTTTGGCTATCAGGACCTCAAAAAAGCCAGAGATACACTGCGCTCCTGGACATCCTCAGATATCCCCTGCAACAATTGCCAGAGATGCAAGGTGCAATGTTCCCTTGGCTTTGATGTGAAGTCCAGAGCCCTGGACATAGCCCGTATTTTGGAAGTCCCAGAGGAATTTCTTGGGTAGGCTCTTAATGAATTAGAACAAGAAGAGCTGAGAGCATTACGAGAAATTCCTCGACCTCTGGACGGACGCTGACCCTGGTATCGCTGAAGTTGAGGAGGCTAAGAAGAAGCTGGCTGGATTGAAGAGTCAGTAATTTTCTATCATTCTGACTTAAATTCTCATTTACATTTCACTTAATCCATATCCCCCCGGACATCTTTCTAACTATGATTACCTCCTCTTAAATACAAACCATATTTTAAAGCATTTGAAGATATATGATGGGGGATTTATATTGACAATTTGTTTTAAACAGGCGTATGATTTATACCACAATAAATACAGCAGAAGGAGCTTTGAATGAAGGCAAGGGGTAAAAAACTCATATCGTTGTTTCTTATCTTTTCCTTAATAATGATTTCAGCAAACCTATATGCTAAAGAAAGGCGAGGAGCTAAGCTTATCGTCCTGAGAAGAGGTGACCAAGTACAAACACGATATAAAGACACACCCTGGGAAACATCTGTTACGACTGGCATAAGAGGCGAGCTAATTGCAGTTAAACCGAATTCACTTCTTCTATTGGATACTGAAGGAAAAGATGTGTCTGTTGGTATTGCGGATATTAAGGTTATAAGAATTGTGAAGAAATCAAAAGCTTTTTTAGGAGCTGGAATAGGAGGCGCGGCAGGAACACTTGGCGGGGTAATCTTTGCAGCAAAAATTGATGCTTCGGAGGAAGGGGAAGGAGGGGAATTTTTAGCATACATTTTCTTCGGGGCAATAGGACTGGTTGCTGGTGCTTTAGTAGGAGGATTAATTGGTGGGTTACTTGGTGGGAGAGATAAAACTATCCAATTTGAAGGAATGACTGATTTAGAAATCCAGAAAGCTCTGGATAAACTACGGAAGAAAGCTCGTA
>WVZK01000020.1 GCA_011772475.1 Candidatus Aminicenantota bacterium
TGAATCCATGCATCATGGGATTGTTCCGATGATCACCTATATCCGTCTCGACCAGACAAATACCGTCTCGCTGCGAATAGCTGCCGGGAATATCCAGGAAACAATTGCTTATGTTCAGGGAATATGGGAGCGTTTCCATCCAGGCTATCCCGTTAGCTACACTTTCCTTGATGACCGTCTTAACGCGCTTTACCGCAATGAAGCACGGATGATGGAGATGTTCGGCTATTTCAGTATGCTGGCGATTTTTATCGCCTGTTTGGGATTGTTCGGCTTAGCGTCATACACCACAGAGCAGCGCACTCGCGAAATAGGAGTCAGGAAAGTGATGGGGGCGACAGTTTCAAAAATTATAATTCTCCTTTCTAGGGAATTTGCTAAATGGGTGCTTGTAGCAAATATTATCGCCTGGCCTGTTGCCTATTTCGCCATGAATAAGTGGTTAGATAATTTTGCCTACCGGGTTAATATTGGCTGGATGGCATTTCTTTTGACGGCAGTGCTGACAGCTATGATCGCACTTCTAACGGTCAGTTATCAATCCATAAAGGCTGCCGTTGCCAATCCTGCGGATTCGTTGAGGTATGAATAGGAAAAAAGTTTCTTCATAACAGGCAATTTACGGAGGTATATAAATGCTTAAAAATTACTTAAAAATCGCTTTAAGAAACATCAGAAGATACAAAGGGTATTCCTTTATTAACATTGCCGGTCTGGCTATTGGTATGGCTTGCTGTATCTTGATACTGTTGTGGGTTCAGGATGAGCTGAGCTATGACCGCTTCCATGAAAATGCAGATTATATTTATCGGGTGATACAGGATATCAATTTTGCCGACCACAGCACCACCTGGGCGATCACCCAGGGTCCGCTTGGCCCTTCGCTGAAGGAAGATTTTCCTGAAATCATCAATACCACGCGCATAACGTCACGACGGTTCCGGCTTACATATAATGACAAAAGCTTCGACGAAAGACCTGGGATGGCTGATGGATCCATCTTTGAAATGTTTTCATTTCCTCTTATCAAAGGCGATCCAGCAACTGCCCTTTCTGACCCGAACTCCATCGTTATGACGGAAGAGACGGCTAAAAAATACTTCGGGAGTGAAGAACCACTTGGGAAGACCATAAAAGCGGATAATCGATGGGATTTTCAAGTAACTGGTATTTTGAAAGAAGTTCCTCACAATTCCCATTTGCAATTCGATTATCTCATCCCCTTCATATTCGGCAGGGAATTGAATTATACTGTCGACAATTGGCGTAACAGTCAATTTCGCACCTATGTCCAGCTACAAAAGGGTATCCCCGCTCAAGAGGTAATCCAGAAGATATCCGGTTATTTAGACGAGAAGCCCACCCTCGAAAAAGACGCCAGGCTGAATCTTCAGCCTCTCGTGCGTATTCACCTTTACTCAGATTACGAGTTCGATGCCGCCCATGGCGATATCACCTATGTGACTATTTTCTCTATCATCGCCTTTTTTATCCTTCTCATAGCCTGCATTAATTTTATGAACCTCGCGACTGCTCGGTCCGGAAACCGTGCCAAAGAAGTCGGCATGAGAAAGGTAGCTGGCGCGCATAAAACCGACATTGTTAGACAATTTTATGGCGAGTCGATTTTTCTTGCGTTTATCGCTTTGTTCGTCGCCTTGACTATCGTCTGGCTTTTGCTTCCGACTTTCAACAACCTGGCCGCAAAAGAATTGTCAATGGGAGTTTCGGGAAATCTTCTGGTCTTGCTGGGATTACTGAGCATTACGCTGCTTACCGGGATTATATCGGGGAGCTATCCGGCTCTATTTCTTTCGGCCTTTAAGCCTGTGAAAATATTAAAAGGATCTTTGCGTTCCGGCTCTAAAGGTTCGATCTTCAGAAAAATCCTGGTTGTTTTCCAGTTTGCGCTCACAATTCTTTTAATAATATGCACGATTATAATCTATAACCAGCTCAATTATATGCGCAATATGAAGCTCGGTTATGATAAGGAGTTCCTGATTTATAAGGGAATGCGGGGAGATGTGCGGGCGAAGTTTGATTCTGTGAAAAATGAATTGCTACAAAATCCAAATATTCTGGGAGTGACTGCCACTTCAAGCGAGCCTACGTATGGATATACATTTTCTAACAGTCTGTGGCGCTGGGAAGGTCAAGATCCTGATGAAGAAACCTTAATGAGGGCGGTTTTTGTCGATTTAGACTATTTTAAGACGTTCGGCATGGAGATCGTCGAGGGCAGGAACTATTCAAAGGAGTTTCCAACGGATGCCACAGAAGCGATTATGGTCAACGAGGAGGCGGTCAAAGCCATGGGAATGGAATCGCCCATAGGAAGGCGACTTTCCATAGGTAATAATAATTTTAAGATCATAGGTGTCGTGAAAAATTATCATTTCAGGTCACTTCGTCAAGAAATTGATCCTTTGATACTCATTTACGGCCCTGGTCAGTGTAGGGTTCTGTTTGCCAGGCTCAGATCAGAAAATATCCCGAAAACCATAGGATATATGGAAGATATTTGGAAAGAATTTGCTCCGGGCCATCCATTCAATTATCGTTTTCTCGATGATGCTCTTAATGATTTGTACAGGTCCGAGCAGCGGATTGGGACTATCTTAAAGTATTTCTCCATCCTTGCTATATTTATTTCCTGTCTTGGCCTGTTCGGATTGGCTTCTTTCATGTCGGAACAACGCACCAAGGAAATCGGTATCAGGAAAGTTCTTGGGGCCTCGGTATCAAATATTGCTTTGCTCCTTTCAAGAGAGTTTACAAAATGGGTGCTTTTGGCAAATATTATTGCCTGGCCTGTTGCATATTTTGCTATGTATAAATGGCTGCAAAGTTATGCTTATTCGACAAATATCGCTTTATGGTCATTCTTCCTGTCTGGTACGATGGCCCTGGTCATTGCCACAGTTGCTGTGAGTTATCAATCCATAAAGGCTGCCGTTACCAATCCCGCGGATTCGTTGAGGTATGAATAGGAAAAAAGTTCCTTAATAACAAGAAATTTACCAAGGCATATAAATGATTAAAAACTACTTAAAAATTGCTTTTAGAAACGTCAGAAGACACAAAGCCTACTCTTTCATCAATATTGCCGGATTGACCATCGGGATGACCTGTGTGGTCTTGCTGCTTCTCTGGATCCAGGACGAGCTGAGTTACGACAAATTCCATGAAAAGATAGACGATATATACCTTGTCTCTGCCCATATCAAGACGGAAAGGGATGGGCTGCAGGTGCCCTCGGTTCCCGGAGTGGGCCCGCTTTTGAAAGAGCTTTTTCCGGAGGTGGAAGAATCGGCCCGGTTCCTTGCAGGATACAGGACTTTCATCCTCAGCTACCAGGACAAAACATTTTCAGAACCAAGAGTTTTTCCCGCGGACCCCGAAGTACTGGAGATGTTCACGTTCCCTTTGATCGAAGGGGATCAAAAGACAGCGCTCAAAGAACCGAATTCCCTAGTCCTGTCGGAACGTGTTTCGAAAAAATACTTCGGTGAAGAAAGCCCTATTGGAAAGGTCATAACTGTTGACAACCAACATAGGATGAAAGTGATGGGAGTGATGAAGGAAGTTCCCAGTAATTCCACCTTCCGCTTCAATATCCTGATGCCGCTGGAATTCTACTGTAGGAAATATCATAAAGAATACGACCTGAATGGGTTTTCCAACCAGAATTACTTCGTTTTCGCCCAGCTCCAGAAGGGAAGCTCATTCAGTGACTTAAACACTAAAATCAAGGATTTTGTCGTGGAAACATACAGCAATGACGAGTACGTGCCGGTCCTGCGACCTTTTGCCAGGTTCCATCTCTACAGACTGGACGAGGGAGGAGGGAGCATCGAACAGATCCGGCTGGTCGGCTTCCTGGCAGCCTTTATCCTTCTCATAGCCTGTATCAATTTCATGAATTTGACCACCGCCAGGTCTGGAAACCGGTCGCGGGAAATAGGGATGCGCAAGGTTATCGGAGCTTTCCAGAAGGATATTATCAAACAGTTCTATTTCGAGACATCCCTGTTCGTCCTGATCTCTATGGTGTTGACTGTTTTCCTCGCCGAGCTTTTCCTCCCGGTTTTCAACACCCTTTTCAGGAAAGAGCTGACGCTGAGTTTTTTTCAGAATCCCTCTCTCTTGGGATTCTTGATCGGCACTTCGCTGATAACCGCATTGGTGGCAGGGAGCTATCCGGCTCTGCTCATGTCTTCTTTTCAACCGATTCGGATTATCAAGGGATTTTCGGGATCATCATTAAAAAGAGCCGGTTTTCGCAAAGCCTTGGTCGTGGTCCAATTTACCCTGGCCATAGGGCTTATCGCTTATGCTGCCGGGATCTATAAACAGCTTAACTATCTCCAGACCATGGATCTAGGCTATAACATGGAAAACATTGTATTCTTCTCTACCAGAGGAGAATTGCTTAAGCGGTGCGAGACAGCAAAAAGTGAGTTCCTCCAGATCCCTGGAGTAGAAAAGGTTACTGCCGCCTCCGCATATCTCACAGGTGGACGGTCGAATTCTTCAAGCTGGCAATGGGAAGGGAAAGATCCTGAGTTCAAATCCAACATAACATTCATGAGTGTTGACTCTGATTTTTTAGAGACGTTTGAAATTCCCCTTGTCAAAGGCCGCTTCTTCCACAGAGAAAACGATTATTCCGGTAATCCAGGCGAAATACTGATCAATGAAAAACTGGCAGGAATCATGGGGAAAGAAGATCCGATAGGTGTCGGTATGTCCTACAGTGGTCAGGATTACACTGTTATCGGAGTTATCAAAGACTACCTGCCAAACCCAAGATGGAGGGTGGATGAACCGCTTGTCCTTCTCCAGACGCCTGAAAGATACAGATACATCTTTTTGAAAATCCATCCAGAGAACATCCCGCAGACTCTCGCTCAAGTTAAAATAATCTTCGAGCGGTTGAATCCGGGCTTCCCTTTTGAATACGAATTCATGGATAACGACTACGAAATACAATTCAGCTTTGTACGCAGAACTCGTTCTTTGATTGCCTACTTCGCCGGCTTTGCTATTTTTATTTCCTGCCTGGGACTCTTCGGTTTAGCCTCGTTTAATGCCGAACAGAGGACTAAAGAGATCGGTATCCGAAAGGTGCTCGGCTCTTCTGTCTCAAGGATTGTGATGCTCCTTTCAAAGGATCTAACAAAACTTGTTCTTCTAGCGAACATCATTGCCTGGCCGGTCGCTTGGCTTCTCCTCGATCGGTGGCTTCAGAGTTTTCTGTATCGAACACATATCAACTTAGATATTTTCATCATTGCTGGAGCCCTAACCCTTATCATCGCGCTTTTCACAGTCAGCTATCACTCCATTAAAGCTGCCACGGCCAATCCTGTGGATTCATTGAGATATGAATAAATATTTTTTGCCTGACTGGTCTGTTCTGTCTACGCAAAGACTGGGACTGATTATGTAAAAAAATTGAGAAAAGAATTTCATAAAACTCACGCTCGCCGTCACAGCGGCCAGCCGCCCTGGAAGCCCCCTCGATTCATGCCCGAGCTTCTCTGGAATTATGTCAAAGTCGCTCTCAGAAAGATCAGGAAGCACAAAGGCTTTTTCTTCATTAATATTTCCGGTCTGGCTATCGGTATGGCCTGTTGCTTCCTTGTATTTATATGGGTTCAGGATGAGATGAGCTTTGACAGATTCCACACGAACGCTAAAGAAATCTACAGAGTATTACTCAATCCTCAGGGCACAGATATATTCAACTCTTATGGCCCAGGTCCTCTGGGCCCTGCGTTGAAGGCTGACTATCCAGAAATCGTCAACTTCACAAGAAAATTCGGACATGCCACTGGTCCATTGAAGTATAGAAATCAAGTTTTCAACGGAAAGGTTTGTGGGGTGGATCCGACGTTCTTTGAGATATTCAGCTTTCCGTTCATCAAAGGCGATTCGAAAAATTGCCTGTCTGAGCCGCGTTCTATAGTATTAACGGAAAAAATGGCAGCTATTCTGTTTCATGAGGAAGATCCCCTTGGCAAAACAGTGGGATTCGAATGGTGGGGAACATGGCATGATCTCAAAGTCACGGGCGTTATCGAAGATGTCCCTTACAATAGTCATATACTGTTCGACTATCTGCTGCCTTTCGAATTTGTGACCTGGTCTGGAATGACCATAGAGGACTGGGACATAGGTGCTTATCAAACTTATGTACTTCTTCCAAAAAACGCAGACTCCAGCGTAGTTCAAGAAAAAATCGCTGGGACTGTAAAGAGACATTTTCCCGAATCCACCACTACAATATATTTAGAGCCTTTAACCCGAATTCACCTATATGATTTTACGGGCGGCGGACCAATCACCTATGTTTACATCTTTTCCATCATCGGAGTACTCATTTTATGCATAGCCTGCATTAATTTCATGAACCTATCCACAGCACGCTCTATGGAATGCGCCAGAGAAGTGGGGATGAGAAAAGTAATTGGGTCAACTCGTTTTCAACTTGTAAAACAATTTCTTGGAGAATCTGTCCTCCTCTCTTTTATTTCGTTCATTTTGGCTTTGATACTGGTTCAATCGCTCCTTCCCTCTGTCAATAACATCGTGGGCAAGCAGCTGACGCTGTCTTACGTCGGCAGTCCATTATTTATCTTCTTAGGAATCGCTATCCTCACGGGAATTCTCTCAGGTAGCTATCCGGCTGTGTTCCTTTCCAGTTTTCGACCTGTAGCTGTTTTAAAAGGACAGATGAGATTGGGTTCTCATAATATCCGCTTGAGAAAACTCCTTGTTATCGGACAATTTGTCGTTTCAATCGCGCTTATCATCGGGACGATAATTATTTATCAGCAACTTGTGTACGTAAGAAATACAGATATGGGTATAAACAAAGAGCATGTTATCAATATGGAACTCAGAGGGAGTTTGCGCAATCAGTATTACATCATTAAAAGGGAGCTCCTGAGGAATTCGGACATTCTGGCTGTATCCGCCACCAACGGTTCATTTTTAAGAAGGTTCGGAACAGACAAAATAGGCTGGGAGGGCAAGCCAGAGGATAAAAGGATTTTCATGTCTATTCATTCTGTGGATTTTGACTACCAAAAAATCTTCGATATCGAAATGGCTCAGGGAAGATATTTTTCTCGGGGCTATCCAACGGACATCTCTGATGGAATCATAGTTAATGAGACAGCTGCAAAAATCATGGGGATGGAATTTCCAATCGGCAAACGAATCTCCTGCTGGATCCCTTTTGATCCTCGAAGATCTGGGGCGATAATAGGTGTTGCAAAGGATTTCCATTTTCGTTCTCTCCATGAAAAAATTAGTCCTCTGGTCTTGGTCATGGCTCCAGGTTGGTTTACGGATGTTTATATAAGGATAAAGCCTGAAAATGTCCCTGAAACTCTGGTTTTTTTAGAAAAAACTTTAGCAGAGCTCGCTCCAGATTTCCCCTTAGAATACAGTTTTTTGGACGAAGATATAGACAGTCTTTATAAGACTGAACGGCGAATAGGGAGTCTTGTGAGATATGGAACCTTCCTGGCAATTTTCATCGCCTGCCTCGGGCTTTTTGGCTTGGCATCCTTCACTGCTGAAAAGCGGACAAAAGAAATCGGCATACGTAAAGTCCTCGGGGCGTCTGTCTCTGGGATTGCACTTTTGCTGACCAAGGAATTCACGAAATGGGTAATTCTGGCTAATCTCATCGCTTGGCCGATTGCTTATTATGTCATGAGCAGATGGCTCCAGAATTTTGCTTATCACATCAAAATCGGAATAGGGACGTTTTTACTCTCGGCTGCCCTGGCACTGGTGACCGCCCTAATCACAATCAGCTTCCAGGCTGTCAAGACCGCTGCATGCAATCCTGTGGATTCGCTGAGGTATGAATAAATAATATTAGTCTGGCTGGTCTGTACTATCTACNNTGACAAGAGAGGAAGCCATGAGCTTAAAAGAAATATTAGAGAAGATAGTAGAAGAAGGTGCTCGCGTCTTGTTGAGTGATAGAAATAAGGATTGGGAAGCCAGCGTTCTCCTGCAAAGTCTATCAGAGCCGATGCTAAAGAGACGAGTCCACCTCCAACCAGGATTATATATTGCGGAGATCAACGATTCTGGTTACCTTGGTCAAGTGCTTTATAGGGTGAAGAAAAAAGCATAAAGGGAGTGCTTTATGCTGAAAAACCATCTAAAAATCGCTTTAAGAAACATCAAAAGACATAAAGGTTATTCCTTTATCAACATCACCGGGCTGGCTATTGGGATGGCCTGCTGCCTGCTAATCACTATCTGGGTGCTAGACGAATTGAGCTATGATAAATTCCATAAGAATGCAGCAAACCTTTACAGAGTCGAGGAGAATCAGGATTACTCTGGCAGGCAGTTCCATGTCAACCTTACTCCCCACCCCTTGGCGCCAGCACTCAAGTCAGAAATTCCGGAAATAGTAGATGCCACCAGGTATGTTTGGGCTGGTGGGTTGTTATTTCGCCACGGAGATAAAGTATTTTTTGAAGACTACATAAGGGCAGTCGACCCCTCCTTTCTCCGGATGTTTACTTTTCCCTTATTGAAGGGAGATAAAAATGTGGCCTTAAACTCGCCTTACTCCTTGGTCCTCTCTGAGGATATCGCTGAGAAATATTTTGGCGAAGAAGATCCATTGGGACAAATAATCTCAATCAATAATAAGTACGATTTTACTGTAACCGGAATCATGGAAAATATTCCCCATAATTCCTACGTGCAGTTTGATATCATCATTCCATATGAATTCTTAAGAAAGACTGGGAAAACCGATGATGAATTTGGCAGTAATTCCATTCAGACTTTTGTTGAGCTTAAGGAGAACATCCCTGTCGAGCAGGTTAATGAAAAGATTTCTGGTTTTATTCGCACTAAGGTTCCTGAGAGCAGGACCAACCTTGTGCTGATGCCTTACACTCGGATTCATCTGCATGCATATTTCGGCTGGGAAAAAAATGGAGGTGCCGAGCAGTATATATATATTTTCTCCTTAATTGCTCTGTTCGTTCTCCTGATAGCCTGTATCAATTTCATGAACCTCTCTACTGCCCGCTCGGCCAGCCGGGCCAAAGAGGTAGGGCTGAGAAAAGTTGTCGGCGCCTTGAAGCGACATATTATCAAACAGTTTTATGGCGAATCGGTCATATTTGCCTTCATTGCTCTGATTTTTGCGCTCGTTATTGTCTCGCTATTACTGCCTGCTTTCAGCAGTTTAGCGGCCAAGAAACTCTCATGGAGCGTGACCGGCATAGAATCGATTCTGATTGGATTATTAGCTATTACTCTTTTTACAGGTTTTGTTGCGGGGAGTTATCCTGCCCTGTTTTTATCCGCTTTTCAGCCAGTAAAAGTCCTTAGAGGAAGCCTTAAATCCGGAGCTGGGAGTTCCAGGTTCAGAAAGGTTCTGGTCGTTGTTCAATTCTCGATTTCGATTCTGTTGATCATTGGAACGACTGTGGTCTACAAGCAGCTTAATTTTATGAAGAATAGAAGACTTGGATGGGATAAGGAGCATCTTGTCTATATCTATCTGAGAGCGGATATAAAGAGCTCGTATGAGACCTTGAAGACGGAATTGCTTAAGGATTCAAGGATTCTGGGTGTTACCGGAGTATACCAGCTGCCTTCGTATAACTCAGCCAATGCTGGTGGAGCCGATTGGGATGGGAAAGATCCCGAGCTGGAGGCTTTGATAGGGATTAACGCGGTTGATTTCGATTTTATAGAAACATTAAAAATAGAGATAGCCGAAGGTAGGAGCTTTTCCAAAGAGTTTTCCTCCGATCTTTCCACGTCATTCATCGTCAACGAAGAGGTGGCGAAAATAATGGAAAAAGATTCTGTTGTCGGAGAACGATTTTCTTTTGTAGGAATAGAAGGCTCGATAGTCGGAGTTATGAAAAATTTCCATTACCAGCCTATCAGGAACAAGATCGAGCCGCTGGCCATTCATGTTTTTCCTGAATATATAAATTATATGCTCATCCGGATTCCGCCTGGCAGCATATCCGAGTCTTTGCAGTTTGTTGAAAACACCTGGAACAGGGTAATCCCAAACTATCCTTTAGAATACAGGTTTCTAAACGAGGCCTTTGACAGAATGTACAGAACTGAAGATCGGATGGGAACCCTGTTGAAATATTTCGCGGTTCTAGCTGTGTTTATTGCCTGTCTGGGTCTTTTCGGGTTGGCCTCTTTCACCGCTGAACAACGAACTAAGGAGATCGGCGTTCGCAAAGTTCTCGGAGCCAGCGTTTCCCAGGTGACATTGCTTCTTTGCAAGCAATTCCTTCTGCTGGTTATGCTAGCAAATGTTATCGCCTGCCCTGTGGCCTATCTCGTGATGAAAAACTGGCTTCAGAATTATGCCTACCAGACCGGCATGGGATTGTTCGTTTTCGTTGCGGCCATGGCAGCGGCATTGGTTGTTGCAATCATATCCGTGAGTTTCCAGGCGACTAAAGCAGCCATTTCCAATCCAGCTGATTCCCTCCGTTATGAATAAGAAAAAGATGTTCACTTCTGAACACCGTTTGTAACACCAGCGAACGTTTTTTATTATGAATATCTTTCCCTACCTCTGTCGCTCTCCTGTATTAAATAATGGCATATTTTTTGCTCTAGTATGGCTGTGTGAGGTTTTATGAAGCGTGGTTTGCTCTGCGGTTTCGATAATTGATTCTTATGTGCTCGATCATTATTCATAATCGGAGGAGTGATGTTTAAAAATTACATAAAGATAGCCCTAAGAAACATCAAAAAGCACAAAGGTTATTCCTTTATCAACATAGCAGGACTGGCCATCGGCATGGCTTGCTGTATCCTGATTCTTCTGTGGGTGCAGGACGAGCTTGGCTATGACCAGTTCCATAAAAACAGGAGCGAACTCTACAGGGTTTATACCGAGATAAAGTATTCTGATGGTCGGACAAGCCTATTCACCCAGTCATATTTTCCTCTTGCCAGGATTCTGAAAGAAGAATGCCCAGATGTCGTGGATGCTGTAAGGTACGCTAGTCGAAGCATGTTACTTATCAAGCACGGTGATAAGAGCTTTGCTGACGATAACTTTGGTTTTGCCGATTCTTCGTTCTTTAACATGTTTACGTTTCCTTTTGTGAAGGGAAATCCGAAAACAGCGCTCTCCGATAAATTCTCTGTCGTCATTACAGAGGAGATGAGCCAAAAATATTTTGGCAGTGAAGATCCGATCGGCAAGACCTTAAACGTGAACGATCAATTCGATGTTCAAGTAACAGGAGTGATTAAAAACGTGCCCCACAATTCCTCTCTTAAGTTTGATATTATCCTTCCTTATACTCTCTACTGGGGACCGAATTGGGCTGAATCCAGTAGCTGGGGAGGAAATCCCCTTGAAACATATGTCTTGCTGCCTAAAAACGCGCGGGCAGAGGAAGTTGCCAGGAAGATTACTGGCATCAAAGATAAACATGATCCTCCATCCGCTGCAGAAAGGGTACGGCTGGACCTTCAGCCCATGGCAAGAATACACCTTTATGCGCTGGGTGGAGGGGGAATTATCAGATATGTTTACATTTTTTCTATCATTGCCTGTTTTGTCCTGATAATTGCCTGTATTAATTTTATGAACCTTTCCACAGCCAAAGCAGGCACCAGAGCAAACGAGGTTGGCATGCGAAAGGTAGTTGGAGCGGAGAAAAAAGATCTGATCAAGCAATTTTTCGGCGAATCTGTTGTGTTATCGTTCATTGCCCTCGTTGGCGCGATACTCATCGTTGAAATCATGCTCCCCGCCTTCAACAACCTCTCAGAAAAAAGATTATCTCTAGATCCTTCCAATAATATAACGATTATCTTAGGGCTTATAGGGATAACCCTGTTTGTCGGGATCTTATCTGGAAGCTACCCCGCCCTTTTTCTATCTTCTTTTCAGCCCGTTAAAGTCCTAAAAGGAACCTTTGGGTCTGGCTCTCAGAGATCTCTGTTCAGAAAAATCCTTGTCGTAAGCCAGTTTACTCTTTCGATTTTTTTAATCATCGGTACGATTATTATCTACAAACAACTTGATTACATAAGGAACAGAGATTTGGGGTATGACAAAGAACATCTGGTTTTTGTTTATATGCAAGGAGATTTAAAAGCAAAATACGAGTCGGCGAAGAGCGAACTGCTGCGGAATTCAAATATTCTAAAAGTAACGAGAAGTCTTCAAATGCCCTCCAATATAGCATCCACTGTTAGAGCTCTGGACTGGGAAGGAAAAAATCCCGACGAGAGGGTATCCATGAACTGGGATATAGTTGATTTTGGCTATTTTGAGACATTTAAGATGGACATAGTTCAGGGGAGAGGTTTTTCGAGAGAGTTTGCGACTGATGTCTTAGAGGCCTATATCGTCAATGAAGAAGCAGCCAAACTCATGGGCATGGAATCACCGGTTGGGGAGCGGCTATCCGTGTTTAGAAAAGAAGGGAAGATCATTGGAGTTGTGAAGAATTTTCACTTTAAATCTCTCCATCACGAGATAAGGCCATTTGTGTACATGATGAATCCCAATTGGGCTGGCATGATGGACTGCATGTTCATCAGGATTGCCCCGGATAATATCTCTGCAACTGTGAAATATATTGAGAGTACATGTAAACAAATTAATCCGGCTTATCCTTTAAGATACATGTTTTTCGATGAACGGCTCGAAACGCTCTACAGGAATGAGCAGCGGATGGGAAAGATTGTCGGTTATTTTGCTTTCCTGGCGATAGCTATTTCTTGCTTAGGATTGTTTGGGATGGCTTCTTTCATGACAGAACAGAGAACAAAGGAGATCGGCATCCGAAAAGTGCTCGGCGCTCCAGTATCCAGGATAATCCTGTTGTTGTCGGTGGATTTCACAAAATGGGTACTTGCAGCCAACATAGTTGCCTGGCCGCTTGCATATTTGGCAATAAGTAAGTGGCTAGAAAACTTTGCCTATAGAACTAATTTAAGTTTGTCGATATTTGTGCTGTCTGGTGTTCTTGCGCTGGCTACTGCTCTGCTTACGGTTAGTTACCAGACTTTAAAAGCCGGCCTGGCTAATCCGGTGGAGTCGCTTAGGTATGAATAGAAAAATGTGGGGAAATTAGGATGAAAACACTTATTTTCATCATGGTTTTATTGATTTTACTTATATTATTTTTCGTTTAAAGGCTCGTTTGTTGTTGAGAAAAATGAAGTTAATAAAAACTTTGACAGACATTATTTGAGGTGACTATGTTTAAAAATTACATAAAGATTGCTTTGAGAAATATTAAAATGCGCAAAGGCTATTCTTTTATCAACATTGCTGGCCTTGCCGTCGGCCTTTCCTGCTGCATATTGATACTGCTCTATATCAGATATGAATTTAGCTACGATAAGTACCATAATGATGCCCAACATATTTATCGGGTCGTAAGAGAGCATCAAGGGAGATCCATCTGGAATAATTCATCCGAGCATCCCCTGGCTGCGTCATTAAAAGAAGATTTTCCTGAAGTTATCAAGGCGACAAGAGTCAAGAAAAATGATGAAGTAGGAGTCGTTGAATATAATTCAAAACGTTTCAATGAGGAAGGCATATACTTCGTTGATCAAGATTTTTTAGAAATCTTCACATTTCCGCTTGTTTCGGGAGATATGCCCACCGTCCTAAAAGAGCCCTTTTCAGTTCTTATAACCCAAGAAATGGCTGAGAAATATTTCGGTAATGAGGAGCCGGTGGGCAAGACGCTTCGGATCAAAGAGTGGTACGCAGAAAAAAAACATGACTACAAAATAAGAGGTGTCCTAAAAAATATTCCTGAAAATTCTCATTTCACCTTTGATTTTTTAGTGTCTTACAATACGTTGTATACTCTGAAGAGAGGGGGGAGAGATTCAGTTGAGACATGGAGCTATTATGAACCCAAAACATATATCAAGTTGGAATTCCATGCAAATCCAATAAATCTGGAAGGAAAATTTCCCGCATTCTTAAGAAAATACAAGGGCGAAGAGTCGGCATCAGAAAGACTGCACCTCCAGCCTCTGA